>JAFDZY010000188.1 GCA_018266685.1 Bacteroidota bacterium | reverse complement strand
TTGCTGAAGCATAGTAGGCAGCGCGACGCCCACCGATGGCGTCTTTTCTTGGGTGCTGCGGCGCAAGCCCGAACGCACGGCGGCACTGAAAGACAAACAGGGCTCTTGACCGGAACGATGCTACCCTGATCGGAGTCGAAGGGTGCATCACCAACGAACAGCGAACAAATGCTTCTCTCTACAACGAACGGTGGATGGTACAGGGCGGGCTTACTGCTTGCCCTGTGCTGTTCGCTGTTTGCTGCTTCCCCACGCTGCGTAGCGCAGAATTTGGTGCCCAACCCGAGCTTCGAACTGAAGGACACCTGCCCATACACCATTGGCTTTCAAGAGGGGGACAAGCCCCTCTTTTGGGAGAAATGGAACCAATCACCCGAATACTTCAATGCCTGCGTGCCGGGTACCGGCATGGATAGCCTCGTGGGTGTCCCCTTGAATGGTTTTGGGTTCCAACATGCCTTGGAAGGAGGCGCGTACATTGGCATGTATACCTATGGTTCGGTGGGCCTGAATCAGCCTTTTCGGGAATATGTCGGTTGTCAGCTTTTGGAGCCATTGGAAGTGGGCGAGACATACAATCTCAGCTTCTACACCAATGTGGCCTTCGGAGGCAGCTATTGGGCACCTACTTGGGCGTGCAACAACATGGGCATGCTCTTCACCATGCAGCCGAACGTATGGACGGATACTGACCAGCCCGAATTTGGCTTGAGGAACCATGCGCACCTGCATAGCACCACCGTGATCAGTGATACGGCCAACTGGACCCTGGTGAGCGGAAGTTTCGTGGCGGACAGTGCTTATCAGTATCTGGTGCTGGGCAATTTCTTCAGCGATGGGCTGACAGATACTTTGCACATAATACCGGGCAACTCCTTAGGTGCCTACTACTTCATGGATGGCGTTTGCGTGACAAGGGCCGGGCAGGGGTGCTCATTCACAAGTGGCATAGCTGATCAAGTACCATTGGCTGGACGTACTTGGCCGAACCCGGTCGCGGACATGTTGCATGTGCGCGTTGATGAAGGAACTCAATGGCAGGTGTACGATGCCTCCGGAAGGTTGGTGCATGATGGTGTGTGCTCAGGTGACTTGCTGACCATCCCAGTGCGGGAATGGCCGCTCGGGGAGTACGTGCTCAGATTAAAGGACAAGGGAGTGAAGCATGTTCGTTTCGTGGTGATGCGGTAGCATCGGAAAGGTCAACTCATCAATGAACAAAACCAATGAGAACGACAAGCATATTGGGCTGTATCGCAGCCTTTGGGATGGTGCTCCACGTGAGCGCTCAAACCCCGGATTGGAACACCGGTGGTAACGGGATAAGTGGAGGAGAATACCTCGGTGCCGCCGCAGGGAGCACCGTCCCGCTACTGCTAAAAACGGTGGCCAACCAGCCGATCGACTTCAGCACGGCGAACCTATTCCGTGCGCGGATCAATCCCCGGATGACCTATTCCTCGCTGAACTCCTTTCCGAACATCCCTGCGGACGGCTTTACGCTGATCACCCCGGACAACGGCTTCCTGGGCCAAGCGCCGCGAGGCCCCTTCAGCCGCTTGCACCTGGCGGAAAGAGGCACCACGGGCAATGCGGAGCAGTGGGGCTACCGACCGTGGCAGAAGAACGGCATCACCTTTACCGGCAATGAGGACCAAGGCTATGTGGGGCAGAAGTACCGGCATGGCGGTGGAACTGGGGAAACGGACATGGTGATGCAGTGGAGCGACAACCCCGGCAACTGGAAGGGGGACAGGCTTCGGTTCATCTTTACCGGTGGGTATAATTCTACGGAGCCCACAGGCAGAAAATCTGAAGAAGGGGAGGAAGGCATGCGGCTGTACCCTACGGTGGACAAGGGCATCAACGTGGGCATTGGCGATTTCTTTGCGGGAAATTACATTGATCCCGTCAACGTGGCCGACCCCACGGAGCGCTTGGATGTGCTGGACGGGAGGGTGCGCATCCGGCAGTTGCCGGATGATCAGGAAGCGACGGAATTGACGAAGTTCTTGGTGGTGGATGATACACCCTCGCCCAGCGGTGAACGCGGCGTGGTGAAATGGCGCTATCTACCTCCTTCGTCCAACACGTGTGATTGGGAACTGAACTCAGGCAGCCATTTACTCACCACGGCTTGGCGTGTTCCGGGCACGAACGGCAATTGCCCGGACAGAAGGTGGTTGGTAGGCATTGGTACACAGGTGCCCAACTACAAGTTGGTGGTTAAGCATGACTACGCAGACCAAGCTGTTTCCGGTGGCGTGTATGTGGATTATACGGGCCAATCATCCAACTATGCCTATGGGCTTTTCAGTGATGTGAAGCCCCAAACCGGAAGCAGCCTTCAATATCCAGTGGGTGTGCGCGGTAACGTAGTTGGAGTGGATGGCAGCGGCTATGGGCTTCAAGGCATAGTCCATGCAGGTGCATTGGACGGCACCACGGATTTGATCCATGGTACCAGTGGTCAAGCTTGGGGGCCAACAAATGGTTCCGTGCTATCAATGTCCTGCGGTGCATACGGGGAATCTTTCGGCCAGGCAGGAGGGACCATCAGTACGTCATACGGACTTTGGGGGAAATCTTCAGGGTCCGGAATAGGAGATAGTTATGGGGTTTATGCTTGGGGCAGGGATGGAAGCACCAATTACGGGGTGTACGGCCGTGCCTCCAACGGTACCACCAACTGGGCTGGCTACTTTGTGGGAGACGTGAATTCCACTGGTATAGGGTATTACGTGAACGGGATTTTCGTTGCGAGCGACACTCAATTCAAGACCAATGTCCAGCCTTTGGATGACCCCATGTCGGTCATCTCGCAGTTGCAGCCTCACCAGTACGACTACTTGGTTGATGCATACCCGCAAATGAATTTTCCTTCAGGACAACAGGTGGGGTTATTAGCGCAGGAGGTGGAGACCGTGGTTCCAGCTTTGGTGCGGGCTACCAGGGTTGAAGCCACTACGGACAGTGCCGGCGTGGAGGTGACCCCTGCGGTGGAATACAAGGCGGTGAATTATGCCGGGCTCGTACCTTACCTCATTGGCGCAGTGCAGCAGCAACAACAGCAGATCGCGGCCATGCAGGCCCAACTCGACCAATGCTGTGCCTCCAATCCGGGTATGGCACCGGAAGGAAGCGGCGGTCTTAAGAACACCCCGGCAACGGGCGAACTGCGGGAACAACACCTGCTCATCATCCCCAACCCGGTGGCTGACCTCACCACGCTGGAGTACTATGTGCCCATGGCAGGGAAAGTGGTGCTGCAGGTGAGCACCATTGATGGCAAGCCCTTGGCCACGCTGCGCGAAGAGATGGCCGAGCCAGGTGCGTACCAGTACACATGGAACACGAACAAGCTGGTCCCGGGCACATACCTGTGTACGTACATGCTGGATGGTGCCGTGGTGGTGCAGAAGGCGGTGAAAGTGGCGCGGTGAATATTGCGCACTGATCAGGTGGAAAGGGGCTGTCCGCGTTGGGCGGCCCTTTTCCGTTCCATGGAGGACGGAAACAAAGCGATCAATGCTTCCGCCCCGGCCAAATGCCCGTGAGCGTGGCCGTGCTGTCCGTGCGGAAATCCCGCAGGGTGGCGGCCATATAGTGCAACTGCTGCCCGCGCACGGTGCCGTACACGTAGTACACGAGGCTGTCCTTGCTGCGCTTGCTGTCGCTGAAGTCCACGTCGCAGCTGTCCAACACCGCCTTGCGGAGGTCGGCCAGGCTGAGGTTCATCGGGGCCAGTTGAGCCTCTGCGTCGGGCGTTGCTTTTATCAGGGTGCTTTGCAGGCGGAGCTTCACGCGGTGGTTGGGCATCCAGTCGGTGTTTTCCAGGCGCTTGCCATAGAAAGCCCACGCCAGCAGGCAGCCTAAGCCAAGGCCAAAGCCAAAGAGGAGAAGGCGGCGGGAGAAGGTCATTGGTGGAAACTGAAATGAGGGGATTGAATGCGCTGAAGGGAAGAATTTGGGTGTTCGATGTTGGTTCGTAGTTCGTAGTGCATAGTTCGTAGTGCGTAGCGCATAGTTCGTAGGTTATAGTTCGTAGGGGTCCGCTCACCGCTCACCGATCACTCTCTACACCCGCCATCAGAACGCCGCCAGCATGATGTCGAGGTCCTTGTAGGGCAGGCGGTAGGCTTCGGAAAGGATTTCGCTGGTGAGGGCACCATTGTACAGGTACACGCCCTGGCGCAGGCCGAGGTTGCGTTTGATTACGTCCTCGAAGGCGCCCATTTCGCCCATGGAGAGCAGGATGGGCGTGAAGATGTTGGTGAGCGCGTAGGAGGCGGTGCGGGGCACGCGGCTGGCGATGTTGGGCACGCAGTAATGCACCACGCCATATTTCCGGAACACGGGCTCCGTAAGGGTGGTTTGCTCGCTGGTTTCGAAGCAGCCGCCGCGATCGATGCTTACGTCCACGATCACGCTGCCGGTCTTCATCTGGCCCACCATGTCCTCGTTCACCACCATGGGCGTACGGCCGTGCTCGGGGCGCAGCGCCCCCACGGCCACATCGGCCTGGAGCAGGGCTTGCAGCAGCACGTCGGGCTGTATCACACTGGTCCAGATGCGCTGGCCGAGGATGCTTTGCAGGCGGCGCAGGCGGTAGATGCTCTTGTCAAAGACCTTCACGCTGGCGCCCGCGCCCAGTGCGGCCCGCGTGGCGAACTCACCCACGGTGCCGGCGCCGATCACCACCACTTCGGCAGGGGCCACGCCGCTGATGCCGCCCAGCATGAGGCCCTGGCCGCCCTTGTCGGTGCTGAGGTATTCCGCGGCCACCTGGATGGCGGTGTTGCCCGCTATTTCACCCATGGCACGGATGATGGGGTAGATGCCTTCCCGGTCCTTGATGAAGTCCCAGGCCACCGCCGTGACCTTCTTGTCCATCATGCTGCGCAGGGCCTCGCGGTGCTGCCCGCCCATCTGCAATGCGGAGATCAGGATCTGCTTGTGGCGCAGCAAGGCGATCTCCGCTTCCACCGGTGCGGCCACTTTCAGGATCATGTCCGCCTCGAACACGCTGCGTGCATCATCCACCAGCCTGGCTCCCGCCTCACTGTAGTCGCTGTCCTGGAATTGCACGCTGCCGCCCACGCCGCGCTGCACCAGGACCTCGTGCCCGCGCCCGGTGAGCACGGCCACGCTGGCGGGTGTCAGCGGCACGCGGTGTTCCTGCGGGGTTACCTCCTTGGGAATGCCGATGAAGAGGTGTTTGCCCTTGCGGCCCACTTCCATGGTCTGCTCTTGCGGGAGCATGGCCACCTCGCGGGCCAGTTGCTTCAGGAGTTCACTGCCGGTGCTCATGCGTGGAGGTCATGGGGAGTGTGTGCATTGTCCAGTTCGATCATGCGCGTGCCGTCCGGTCCGATCCGCAGCTCCACGTGCACGGTGCCGGGCGGATAGAGCCCTTCGGCCAAGTCCGGCCATTCCACGAAGCAGTAGCAGCCGCTGTCCAGGTATTCGGTAAAGCCGATGCCGTCCAGTTCCTCCGCTTTTTTCAGGCGGTACAGGTCGAAGTGGTACACGGCCTCCCCGCTGGCGGTGCGGTATTCGTTCACGATGGAAAAGGTGGGGCTGGACATGCCGGTGCCCACGCCAAGCTGTGCGCACAGCGCCTTGATCAAGGTGGTTTTTCCGGCGCCCAGCGGGCCGGTGAACGTGAACACCCGGCTTTGCGGACGGTGCTCCAGCAGTGCGGCCGCCACCTTGGCGGCATCTTCGGGCCGGCGCAGCGCTAGCAAGGTGCTCATCAGGGTCAACGCGGTTTCAGGTGGATGACAGGCACCAGCATTTCCTCCAGTGATATGCCACCGTGCTGGAAGGTGTTGCGGTAGAAGTTCACGAAGTGGTTGTAGTTGTTCGGGTAAACGAAATAGAGATCCTTCTTCGCGAAGATAAAGCTGCTGCTGACATTGGCCTTGGGCAGGAAGGCCTGCGCGGGGTCCTTGATGGCCAGTACGTCCTTGGCCTCGTAGGTGAGGTTTTTCCCGTGCTTGTAGCGCAGGTTGGTGTTGGTGTTGCGGTCGCCGATCACCTTGCTGGGCTCGGTAACGCGCACGGTGCCGTGGTCGGTGGTGATCACCACGCGGCCGCCTTTTTCCGCAATGGTGCGCAAAATGTCCAACAAGGCACTGTGCTGGAACCAGCTCAGGGTGATGGAGCGGTAGGCGGCCTCATCCTGGGCCAGCTCGCGGATCACCTCCATCTCCGTGCGGGCGTGGCTCAGCATGTCCACGAAGTTGTACACGATGGCGTTGAAGGCATTGTCCATCAGATTGCCCACGTTCTCGGCGAGCTTCTTGCCGGCGGCCAGGTTGGTGATCTTGTGGTAGCTGGTCTTGCCCGATTTGCCGAGCCGCTTGAGCTGCTCGTTCATGAATTCCTCTTCGTGGGCGTTCTTGCTGCCCTCGGCATCCTCGCTGAGCCACTTGCCGGGGAAGCGCTTTTCAATGTCGCCGGGCATCATGCCCGCAAATAGCGCGTTGCGCGCGTATTGCGTGGCCGTGGGCAGGATGGCGTAGAACAGCCCTTGCTCCTCCAATTTGAACAGGTCGCTCACCAACGGTTCAATCATGCGCCATTGGTCCAGCCTCAGGTTGTCGATCAGGATCAGGAAGAGCGGTCCCTGCTTTTCATCGATCAACGGCGCGATCTTGTTCTTGAAGAGCTGGTGGCTTTGCAGGGGCACATCATTGCCTTTGTTGTTCACCCAATCCACGTAGTTCTTCTCCACGAAGCGGCTGAAGAGGTCGTTGGCCTCAGCCCATTGGCTGCGCAGGATCTCCGTCATGCCCTGGTCCGGGTTGCCGCTCAGCTCCAGCTCCCAGCGCACCAGCTCGTCATAGAGCTGCATCCAGTCGGTGGTGCTCAGCCGATCGCCCAAGCGCATGCTGAGCCGCCCGAACTGCTGCTGGTAGCTGCTGGTGGTTTTCTCGCTCACCAAGCGGCTGCCCTCCAGGTGCTTTTTCAGGGCCAGCAAGATCTGGTTGGGGTTCACCGGCTTGATCAGGTAGTCGCTGATCTTGCTGCCGATGGCCTCTTCCATGATGCTTTCCTCCTCGCTCTTGGTGATCATGATCACCGGGGTGCGCGGGCTGGCCGCCTTCACGCGGCTCAGGGTTTCCAGGCCGCTGAGCCCGGGCATGTTCTCGTCCAGGAAGATGATGTCGAATTCCTCCTTGCCCACGGCATCCACCGCGTCTAAGCCGTTGTTCACGGTGGTTACCGCATAGCCTTTCTGTTGCAGGAAGAGCACGTGCGGGCGGAGGAGGTCGATCTCGTCATCGGCCCAAAGAATGGAGGCTGCCATGGTGGTGTTCGGGGTCCCTGTTGGCCGGGAGGGTGCGGTTGTGGTAGTCATGCAAGGGTAACAGCCCGCCGTGTGGATTGTTGCCCCCGATTTGTTACAGGGCGTGAATTTACGGGGTAGCGGATTGTTTTGCCCGTTGAGGCCATGCACCGGCCTTGGCTGATGCCCAGTACTTTCGGGGCCGGTTCCGCAGTTGTTTGTTGTCAGTTGTCCGTTGTTAGTTGTTAGTTGTTCGTTGCCAGGTGCAGTTGTGAGGCCTAGCAACTAACAACGAACAACTGCGTACCCCACCCAGCATGAAGATCTTCAACGACCCGGTCTATGGTTTCATCAGCGTGCCGGACCCCTTGCTGCAAAAGCTGATCGACCATCCGTGGTTCCAGCGGTTGCGCTACATCAAGCAATTGGGCCTTTCGCACCTGGTGTATCCCGGGGCGTTGCACACGCGCTTCCACCACGCCATGGGCGCCATGCACCTGATGGGCCTGGCCTTGGAGAGCTTGCGCGGCAAAGGCCACGAGGTCACCGGTGAAGAAGCGCTGGGCGCCCACGTGGCCATCCTGCTGCACGACATTGGCCATGGCCCCTTCAGCCATGCACTGGAGCACAGCATAGTGGAGGGCGTGGACCACGAGGTGATCAGCTCCTTGGTGATGGACACGCTGAACAAAGCGTTCGGCGGGGCGCTGGAAACGGGCATCCGCATCTTCAGAAACCAGCACCCCAAGCGCTTCCTGCACCAGTTGGTAAGCGGCCAGTTAGACATGGACCGCATGGATTACCTGAACCGCGACAGCTTTTACACGGGCGTGAGCGAGGGGGTGATCGGCGGCGACCGCATCATCAAGATGCTGCAAGTGGTGGACGACCGGTTGGTGGTGGAGGAGAAGGCCATCTACAGCATTGAGAAGTTCATCGTGGCGCGCCGCCTGATGTACTGGCAGGTGTACCTGCACAAGACCGTGGTGGCCTGCGAGCAGATGCTGGTGCAAACCCTGCGACGGGCCAAGGCCTTGGGCCTGGAAGGGGAAGCGATCTTCGGCTCACCCGCCTTGTTGGGCTTCCTGGGCCAGCGGCGCGGCAGGGATTCGTTCAATGACCCCTCCGTGCTCGCGCAGTTCATGCGCTTGGACGACCACGACATCATGGGCGCCGTGAAGGTGTGGGCCGATCACCCGGACAAGGTGCTGGCCCGCTTGGCCACGGACCTGGTGCAGCGGCGCACCCTGCGCATCAAGTTGCGGAATGAGCCGTGGGAGGCCGCGCAGGTGGGGCGCATCCGCAAGGAATTCGCCCAGCAAATGGGCATCACGGAGGAGCAGGCCGCATTGTTCGTGCTTGCCGGTCGCGTGGTGAACAATGCCTACGACTCCACGCACGACGGCATCCAACTGCTCTTCAAAAGCGGCAAACTGAAGGACATCGCCCAAGCCAGCGACAACCTCGGCATTGCCGCCATGAGCGGAGCGGTGGAAAAGCACTACCTGGCATTTCCGAGGAGCATGGGGAAGGAGTGGTTCGTGGGGTGACCACTGAAAGAAACCGCGATCCCGGGAGGTGGCGCGCAACAGATGCGGCCGCCCACGCAAGAAATGGAGGTTTAATACCATCTTGAATTACAAATCAGGCCAAAAGATGCGCCGCTGCTTTTTCGCAGGACGAGCCGAAGAGGCCGCCGCGTAGCCATAGCTACGGGGCGAACTCTTCGGTGAAGTAATGCGGGAAATGAGCAAGCAGATTGGACTAATTTGTGGTTCATGATGGTATAAGGTGCGCGCTGCAAGCGCGCCTGGATCTTCGCCCGCGTTGCAAACGCGGGCGAGTAAGGGAAACGCGGGCGAGTGAGGGAGGCCGGAGTTGCAAACGAGGAGGAGAGATGGCAGTCCCGGATGGAATTCTATCTTGGGCCCAGTTCAACGATCCCCCCATTCATGAAGCTTCGTTCCTCCATTTTCCTTGCTGCGTCACTTGTATTTACAGGTGCGTCCGCACAACAACCCGGTCCGCCTGTCATCGCCGATGGCAATGCACTTAAGATCGTGTATTCATATAGTCTGGACGTGGCTTGTGCCAACGACGTCATTTTCATGCTCTATCCTCCCAATTGGCCATCTGAAATCACTTTATCCAGCTTTGCGCCAGACGGGAAGCTGATCACTAGGAGCATCAATCTTCCTGTGTCGGCCAAGAACCATTATCAAGTAAATGCCTTCACAGCTATCGGTAATAATCCTTGCGTGGTATATGACGAATGGGACAAGAAGACTGGGATTGTTTCGATTTTTGCCCAGCGTTATGCACCAAATGACTTGACCGAAGTTGGCAAACCCGTGGCTTTGGGTACTATTCCCCTGGATGAAAAGACATACCGGGGCGATCAGTTGATGATGAGCACCAGGCAATCTCCGGACGGGAAGAACACGTTGCTGATCTTTGACAAGATCCAACAAGGCGGTATTAAACTTGCCATGTGCTGGGTATTGGACAATAACCTTAACACGGTGTGGAGCGGTGCGTACAAAATACCGGTCCAAGCCTATGGAAGTTCGAATAACTATTGGCTTATGAATGATGGTCGCGTGTACGCAGAATCATACGCGATCGTGTTGGATGAAGATGATGTGAAAGAAACCAAGGAAGGTTCAACGAAGCTGAAGCGAACCGAGAACCCTTACAAGCACAGGGTTTCAAGCTGGTACGAATTGCACGGCAAGTCCTTCCAAAAGTGGGAACGCAAACAAGATGAAGACAAACGCTTTGCAGTGGAGCCATTGCAGGTAGGGGAACGTGTGTTTTTCGCCGGTGTCTATGATCATGATGGAGACCCAAAGACCATTCAACAATGGGTATTGTATGATGCAGGGGCGAATGATTTTGATCCCCAGTTGGTCGCAACGGGTGACTTGAAAGGAGAACGGGATAGGTCTGCGGAGAGTGCTGCCATCGTGGATGATCAGGGTAACATCTTTGTCAGCCTTGGTGTAAAAGACGGCATGAGCATGGTAAAGCTCAATGCGCACGGCATCGTGGCTTGGAACCGGGTATTACCTTGGCGCAACTCGAATTTTATTGCCCAAGGAGAACACCTTCTGAGTTATTCATGGATGACCGCAGCGGAAGAGAAGGCGGTCTTGGCGGGAAAAGTGGTTCGCCCCGCCACTGATCTGGCAGGATACTCGAATGCGATGATGCTTGTTGTGAATAGCGATGGTGCTTTCCATCCCATTAAACTATTGCCCGAAAATTCAAGCATTAAGGAAGTGTACGGCTATTGGCGATTGTTTGAAGACTGTGGCTGTATGCTGTACCGAAGTGGAAAAAAGGATGCCAAGGGAATTGCACGTGTGAACGCTTGGCAACAGCAGTAAATCCTTCGGCCTTCAACAGATAATGTCCCGGCACCAAGCCTCCCGCCCTGTCCCTTCCTTTGCGGGATGAACGAGCTAGCGGATACCCGCACCATCCTCATCACCGGTTCCACCAGCGGCTTTGGTGAGGCCATGGC
>JAFDZY010000187.1 GCA_018266685.1 Bacteroidota bacterium | reverse complement strand
ATCCACATGGGCCGCAACCGCATTGTGCGCCGCATGTTCGAAGCCTTGGGCACTGAGGTGGTGAAGCTGGACCGCGTGATGTTCGCCGGGCTCACCAAGAAAGACCTGCCGCGCGGCCATTGGCGGCACTTGGAGGAGAAGGAGGTCACTTGGCTGAAACAGATGAAGGACGCGCCCAAAGGAGGCAAGGAGGCGCGCGGTGGGCGCAGAACAAGGCTCTCGCAGGGGAGTGAGTAGGTGGCACACATGCGGAGGGAATCAAATTTGTTCGTTGCAGCCTGGCCTGCGATTAGGGGCAGCTTTCGGAAAGCTGGTCAAGCCATGTTGCTTTTGGCAGTGATGAATTCCGCTTGCACAAAACCGCACACCACCATTGCTTCACTTGCCGGCGCCAGTTGGGCAACCGCTGATGAGCGTTCCGTGGAGTTGCGTTCCATCATGGGCGCCAAGGCCACCGTCATCATCACATTGGACCCCGAGTGTCCTTTCTGCCAACTGTACGCACACGACATTCAAGCGCTGGCCGCGCGTTTTGCGGGCCAAGGCGTGGCCTTCATCGGGGCCTATACCGGCCCGTACATGGAAAGCAACAAGGCTGCGGCATTTGCCAAGGAGGCGGGGTTCAGCTTTCCGCAGTTGATGGACACGGACTGCAGGATGGCCCTTGCGCTGAAGGCCCGCGTAACGCCGGAATGCTTCATCACCGATGGGGCTGGGACGGTGGTGTACCGCGGCGCGTTTGATGATCGTGCCGTACGCCAGGGACGCAAGAAAATCACCGCACAGGTGCATTATTTGGAGAACGCCCTGGTGAATTTTCTGCGCACCGGTGATCAGCAGGATGAAGTTGTGGCCGTGGGCTGCATCGTCGAGTGTACCGAATGATGCCCTTGCGACTGACCGCCTTGCTTGCAGCAGCGACCGGCCTGTTGCTGTGCTCCTGTGGAACCAATGCCCTCGACGCGGAAAGTGGTGATGTGCCCGTTGTTGCCGGTCTTCCGGACACGGTGACTTTTGCGGACGTGGCACCCATCTTCCGCGCCCGGTGCATGCCCTGCCACCGCCCCGGCCAAGCAGGCCCGTTTCCGCTGATCAGCTACGGCGATGTACGGCGCAAGCTGAAGACGGTGCGCAAAATGGTGGTACACCGCTGGATGCCGCCTTGGCCTGCGGACACCACCTACAGCCGTTTTGCGGATGAACAGGTGCTCACTGCAAGGCAAGTGGCGTTGGTGGTGAAGTGGGTGGACCAAGGGGCGCAAGTGGGCGATACGACAAGCCTGCCGCCGATCCCGCAATACCCCGAAGGCTCGCTGTTGGGCACGCCCGATGCCGTGGTGTGGCTGCCCGACACCTTCCACATTCCCGGGGACAACCGCGACCGTTTCATCATTGCAAAGGCCCCGTTCGAGCTTCCCCGGGACACATTCCTGCGCGCGGTGGAATTCGTGCCGGGCAACAGGCGCGGCGTTCACCACATGAACGGGGCCATGGTCGGCTATGCAGCCGGTGCGAAGCGGGACAACGAAGCGGGTTCGGCGTACATCGATGCTGACAGCACGGCCAGCATTAGTGCATACGAAGTCCTGCACCTGCGGAATGATGACGGCACGTGGCCTGCGCTTACGCCCAACATGGTGAACTACTTGCCCGGGCTTGCTCCGGCGTTGTACCCGCCGGGCATCGGGGGCTACCGCATTCCGCGCACGGGGGCCTTTCTGATGAACACGCTGCACTACGGGCCGTCCTTGAAGGACACGATAGACCGTTCACACTTCAATCTGTGGTTTACCGCCACGCCGCCCGAACGCCCGATGCACGAGCTGGCCCTGGGCACATTGGGCATGAGCCCCGTGGTGCCCGTGCTCATCATTCCCGCCGATTCCGTGAAGACCTTCACCACCGCGCTCACGGTGCCCAAAGACATCAGCGTGCTCAGCATCAACCCGCACATGCACCTCTTGGGCAAGTCCTTTCTGGCCTTTGCCGTTACGCCCGGCCGGGACACCATCCCCATGATCCGCATCAAGGATTGGGACTTCCGCTGGCAGTATGCCTACACCTTCCGTCACATGTTGCACATCCCCAAAGGCTCAGTGATCAAGGTGGTGGCCGTTTTTGACAACACAAAGGCGAACCGCAACAACCCCTACGATCCGCCACGCACGGCGCGTGAGCCGCTCACCGGCCACATGCGCACCACCGACGAGATGCTGCAGTTCTTCGTGAACTACGTGGACTACAGGGCGGGGGATGAAGCGATCAGTTTGGGCCAGTGATTGGTGAATGGTGATAACTGATGGGTGGTTTGTGATAGGTGATAAGTGATTGGTGATAGGTGATTGGAGCAACGCACCGAAGTACATCCGTTCACCATTCACCGTTCACCATTCACCATTCACCATTTCTCACCCCTGTGCCAGCGGCTTGGGCTTCACCATCCTGGCGTCCAGTGCCCGTTGCCTGCGGCCGTTGAGGATGATGCAGACCAGGATAAGCGCGATGCCGAAGTAGGAGCCGGGATGCATGCGCTCAGTTTCGGGCCAGAGCAGCAAGGCGATCAAGATCGTGTAAACCGGCTCCAGGTTCACGGTGAGGATCACGGTAAAGGGCGTGAGCTGCTTGAGCACATGGATGCCTGCGGTGAAGGCGAATGTGGTACACACCAAGCCCAGCACCAGGTGGCCGATGATGTCGTGCGCGGGCAGCTCCCACAACGGAAGCGGAAGATCACCGCGGAATGCCAGCCACAGGCCGAGCGCGGCGCCGGCGGTGAGCAGTTCGTAGAAACCGATCACCAGGGCGTCGCCGCGCTGCACCAGACGGCCGTTCACCACGTTGAACCACGCACTTAGGAAAGCACTGACCACGCCGAGGATGATGCCGAGGCGGTACTGCGTTTCAAGCCCGAACATCAATAGCAGCGCACCAATGATCACCACGCCCATGAACACCTCGAAGCGGCTGGTGCGCTGGCCGGACCAGAAGGGCGCGATGAACGCGGTGATCACCGTGCTGGTGCTGAGGCAGGCGGCGGCAATGGAAGCACTGCCTAATTTGATGGAGAGGTAAAAGGTGATCCAGTGCCCCAGGATGATCAGACCGGTGAGCAGGTAGTTGCGCAGGTCTGGCACACGCGGGGAAAGGGACTTGCGCATCCACAGGGCCACGGCCCACAACCCGGCGCAGGCGATGATGCAGCGCACATACACGATGTGCAGCGCGCTTTGTTCGATCCACTTGCCCAAGATGCCGGTCCAGCCCCAGATAAACACGGTGATGTGCAGGAGCACCACGGCATTGCGCCGCGCAATGCGGTCATGCCCTGGTTGAATTGCACTGGTCGGAGGCCGTCGGCCATCTGCGGCACCCATGCTCCACGTCAACGGATGGATTGCAGTTTTTCCTGAGCCGCTTTCACCGCTGCCTGCTGCTGTTCGATCGCGGCTTGCTTGGCTTTTTGGCCATCCGCATTCTTCTTGAGGTCCCACTGGAGGTCCCCGATCCGCTTTTGGGCCGATGCCCGGTTGTACACAGCGCGTTTCAGCTGTGCCTGTAGTTTGGACCGTTCTTTTTCCTTGGCCTTGCTTGCGGCGGCCATATCGGTACTGTCCTGAACAGCCATCGGGCTTGTTTCCATGCTGGCCAAGCTTTGTGCGGCTGCGGCGGAATCACGGCCCGCCTGTTCCAAGCGTTCCCCGGTACGGCGGATGTTGTTTTCGGCGCGCTGCTGCTCGCGCTGCAACATGCCCAAGTCCCGGCTCAAGTTGTCCAATTGGCGTTGCTGCTTATCCACTTCGGCCTGTGCCAGTTGGCGGCGCAACACGGTGGTGCGCTGTTTCACCCATTCCACGCTTCCGTCGCGCTCCCGCTCCGGGGAGTCAGGCCCCACGTAGCCTGCGGTGGTCAGGAAGGCAATGTGGGCCGTGGCATACACCGATCCTTTGGGCTTTTCCACGGCCACCAGTATTTGCAGTGTGTCCGGTGAGGCAGCGGGAACCCGGGCCGCATGGCCGATCAATTCCTTCTTGTTGGTCACCTTTACGCTTATGCCTTTCAGCTCCCCTTGCCAATACCGCTCCACTTCGCGCCCGCTGGCCTCCTCGAACACGGCGTCCACAGTGGGATGCACACCATTGCTGAATTGATAGGCACCGAAGGTTGGCCGGTCTTGGGCCAACAAGGGACCGGCCCAAAGAAGGACCGTAGCTGGCAACAGCAATTTATGCAGCATCATTCGTCCTCCACGCGTGTTACCCCGCCGCTCAAAATGAATTTCATGGCTTCCGCCGCCTTGGCATCGATGGGAGTAATGCAAGCAACCGGAACGATGAACAGCCGGCCGCTCCACGCGAAGCTGTATGGCACGTACACCGCGACCATGGAACTGGCGATGCCCAAGTGTGTTAGGTCTTCCTGCGTCAGGAAGCCCATTTGTGCAAGCCCTGAGCCGTCCAGCGGGGTTACCAACACCGGGCGGTCAAATTTCTTCTTGCTGCCCACCAGCCCTTCCATCAGGTCCTTGAGCGCATCGTACACCGTTTTCAGAAAGGGCACGCGGCGGAGCAGGTCGTCCGCGATCTCGGACAAGCGCTGATAGAGGAACGTGGAGCCCAGCCAACCGATCAGGATGATGCTGGCCAGCACGATCACCAAGCCCAGCCCTGGAATGTCCACGTGTACGATCTGGTCGATCCAGGCAAGCACCTGAAAGCCCACCACGGCGATCACTGCCACGGGCACCACCAGCAGCAGGCCGCGGAAGAAATAGCCCAGGATGATGTTGCCTATTTTCCGTTCGAAATTCATGGAGCGAAGGTATTTT
>JAFDZY010000186.1 GCA_018266685.1 Bacteroidota bacterium | reverse complement strand
GGAAGCAGGGACCCCACTTTCCACAGTCCCATTGTCCGCAATTTCAACCCAGTGCTCGGTCATTCCTCAAACGAAATCGTCTTCTCAATAACTCCCTTGGGAGAAGACGCGTACATCATTACGGGATCTTTCACCGAGCTTGACGGGCAACCACGGGCCAGTATTGCCCTTATCGACACGGCCGGCAACCTGCTTGACAATCTTTTTAACGGCCCCGGATGCGGCGGCTACCAATGGTGGGAAACGGCTGAGCCATGGGGGTGGTACAATAACATCCGAGGTCTTGTGCCAACATACGATGGGAACTTTTTCATCTACGGAGGCTACCACGGCTACGATGATGGGAGCGGCACAGATGGCAGCAACCAGCGGCTTATTAGCCGGTTGTACGGCCTCAACGTAGGCATCAGTGAGCACGGCGCTCATGCGGAGCCGCTGCAAATAGCCCCCAACCCCAGCGCGGGCAGTACGGTACTTTCGGTGGGCACGCTGGTACGAAATGGGGCACTCACCATCCACGATGCCAGCGGGCGCATGGTGCGGCATGAACCTTGGCCTGCGGGTACGTACACGCACACGCTTCGGGCAGGCCTGCTGGCGCCGGGTACGTACATGCTGCGGGTGCAAGAGGAACAAGGAATGCTTTACTCGGGCAAGCTGATCGTACTGCCATGAACCACCGCTTGGAGCCCCCCGCCAACCGTACCTACCTGTTGCTGCGCGATGCCAACGGCCGCGAACAGGACCTAATCCCCGTTGCGCAAGCGGAAGGCCAAGCCGTGTATGACACCCGCCGCCTGGCCCCCGGCAGCTACACCGTGGAATTGGTGAACGCCGGCAAGCACGTGGATGCACAAAAGTTGGTGGTGCGGCAATGAACCGGCCCACCGCCATAAAGACCGTGATCGCACTGGCCGCCGCCCTGGCGGCCAGTGCGGCATGGCCGCAACAGCCATTTGACTTGGACACCACCTTCAGATTCAATGCGGGGTCTGTTGGAATAGGGAGCATCTTCCCGCTGGCCGATGGTGATGTCATCGTTTCGGGGCAGATTACTTTTCCCGGAGAATGGCCCTCTGAGCATTCCGGGGCGCGCATCCATGCGGATGGAAGCAGGAATACAGAATTCCAGTACGGTTACATGGGTGGCAAAATCACTCCGTGGCAAGATGGTTATTACTGCGGCAATGGCCAAGGAATTCGAAGGTTTCATATAAATGGCGCAATTGATACCGCGTATAAGCCCATGTATCAAATACCCTACTTTAACATGGCTCAAGGCGGCGACTACTATGTGTTCCCCGACGGGCGGGTGCTGGTAAGCGGCTCCCACTACCTGCAGGACAGCATCCGCGGCTTTGTGGGCGAATACGGGCTGATCTGGTTCACCAACCAAGGGTACTTGGACACCACGCGCATCCATCGGCGTACCAACGCAGCTATTTTTCATTTGTTCCCATTGCCCGATGGGAAATTCATCTGCTCGGGGTTCTCCTGGAACTTTGACGGGCACGAACTGGCCAGCACGGCCTTCCGCGTAATGCCGGACGGTGCCTTGGACACCACGTTCCATGGCCCACCGGGATATGTGGACATCATGGCCATGCTCCCCCTGCCCAACGGCAAACTGTTGATCAGCGGGGGTCCCTCCTGGTTGGACAATGGGGACACGGTGAACCTGATGCGTCTGATGCCGGACGGAAGCAGGGACCTCACGTTCCATAGCCCCATTGTCCGCAATTTCAATCCGGTGCTCGGGCATTCCCTCAACGAAATCATCCTTTCAATAACCCCCTTTGGAGAAGACGCATACATCATTACGGGATCTTTCACCGAGCTTGAAGGGCAACCTCGGGGTGGCATAGCTGCCATTGACACAGCAGGTAATTTGTTGACAAGTATCTTCATCAATCCAGGATGCGGTGGGTACCAAATGCCCGAAGTAACTGAGCCATGGGGTTGGGCAGATGCCATTACAGGATTAGTCCAAACGAGTACAGGTGATTTCTATATCTACGGCGCCTACCACGGCTACGATGATGGGAGCGGCACAGATGGCAGCAGCCAGCGGCTTATTAGTCGGTTGTATGGCCTCAATGTAGGCATAAGCGAGCACGGCGCGCATGCGGAGCCGCTGCAAATAGCACCCAACCCCAGCGCGGGCAGTACGGTACTTTCGGTGGGCACGCCGCCGCCAAAGGGAAGGCTCACCATCCACGATGCCAGCGGGCGCGTGGTGCTGCAGACAGCGTGGCCTGAAGGGGGCAGCAGCTACACCTTGGAAGCCGGGGCCTTGGCGCCGGGTGTGTATGTGGTGCGTGTGGCATCGAGTACCTCAACCTCCGCGAGTGCATCAACCCTCTACTCGGGCAAACTGATCATTCTGCCATGAACAACACAATGAGGCAATGTCCAGTAGTACCAGCAGCCGCACGTGTGGCAGGGTCTACGAGGCGTGCCACCCTGTGGGAGGTGAACGGCCTGCCGGGCATGTATTCCTACAAGGCATGGCTCACGGAATACGGCCCGTTGGAAAAGGAGTACAACGGGAGCTTCGTGTTGATCCGGTAAGGAATCGCCTGCGTGGGCGATCAACGGCCCTGCACCAGTCCGTGCTCCGCCATGCGCCTGGCCAATTCGGCGCCAACCAGCTCGATCACCCCGGTAACCAGCGCATTCCCCATGAAAAATGCCCTGCGGCTGTTCGATGCTCCTTCCGTGTGCCCGTCCGGAAACATGTTCAATCGCTCAAGTTCCACCGGGGTGAGGCGGCGCAATCGGCCATTCCCGGCACGGACCACATGCTTGAACCGTGAGGGCCCGCCGCCACCTTCGCCGGTGATGATGGTGCGCGAGGGCTTGTCCAGCACATCAGGGAACACCATGGCACCTTCCGCATACTGGTAGGCATGGCCGGTGTGGCCGTCCATGCGGCTTTCCCGCTTGGCCCCTTTCATGTACGCCCAGCGGGGCAGGCTTTTTTCATCCAGGAAAAACTCCGGTTCCACTTCTTTGTCCGTCCGGAGGATATTGCCCAACGTGGTGAATGGCCCGTGGTAAACTGCATCCAATTGCATGGTATGCACGGTGCGTCCTTCCATCAGCCCGGCATTTCCGAACGGGCTTTTCGAGGCGGTCTTTCCCGCATTGAATTGTTCCGTGATGTCCGCGAGGTCGCCGTTGATCACAAAGGATCCGCATCCCGGCCGAGCGGCTGCAGCCGGAAAAGCCTTGGCGAAAATGCCGTTGTGCAGCAACCAGGCCCCGGCGTCCTGAAAGGACTTGCGCGCCACCCCCATGGGTGAATCACGGTGATAACCCAGAAAGAAAACGCGCCGCCGCCGCTGTGGCATGCCATAATCCGCAGCGTTCACCACGCGCCACTCCACGGTGTAGCCAAGGTCCGCAAGCGAGGCAAGCATTACCGCAAAGTCGCGCCCGCGCTGCTTCACCGGTGATTTCAGCAGTCGGTCCACATTCTCCAGGAAGATGCAGGCGGGTTGTTTTTCCTTCAAGATCCGGTGGATCTCCCACCACAGCACACCCTTTTTTCCGGCTAACCCCTGCGCCTTCTTCAAGGTGCGGGCCACGGAATAATCTTGGCAGGGGAAACCTCCAACGAGCAGGTCGTGTTCAGGAACTTCCTTGGCGGCCACGCTGGTGATGTCGGTGTTGGAATGCCCTTTCGCACCGAACCGCGCCACGTAAATGTCAGAGGCCTCCTGTTTCCTGGTGGAAGGTTCCCATTGGTTGCTCCACACCACGCGGAAGGCTTTGGAAGCGCGCTCCAGCCCTATCCGGAAGCCGCCCACGCCGGCAAAAAGTTCCACCACCCTGATCTTCTTCATGGCCGCCAGCGACGGAGCGCGAAAGTAAACCCGCGCGGCAAGTAAGGCCACGCCATAGGCGGCCAGCAGCGCGAGCGGTGCCGTATTCCCGTGCAGTAGTAGCTTTGGCAAAGCACTTTCCGCCGGCAAGGGCCTGCGGAATGCAACGCACAAATGGCCAAGACCCTGACGAAGCCCTCCGCGGCGAAGCCGTCGTTGAACGGCAACGGACATGCAAACGGCGCCACCGCAAAAGCGGGGCGCCTGCCGGTGATGAAGACCTACAAGATCTACATCGGTGGCAAGTTCCCGCGCACCGAGAGCGGCCGCTACTACCAACCTGCCGGTACCGATGGAAAACCTTTGGCCAATGTGTGCCGCAGCAGCCGCAAGGACGTGCGCGAAGCCGTGGTGGCCGCGCGCAAGGCCTTCGGCGATTGGGGCAACCGCAGTGCCTTCAACCGGGGGCAGATCCTGTACCGCATCGGTGAAATGCTCGAAGGGCGCAGCGCACAGTTCGTGCATGAACTGAAGCTGCACGGCGTGCCCCATGCAGTGGCCGAGGCTGAAGTGGCCACAGCCATTGACCGTTGGGTGCATTACGCCGGCTGGTGCGACAAGTACCAGGCCATCTTCAGCAGCGTGAACCCGGTGAACACCTCCCATTTCAACTTCAGCGTACTGGAACCCACCGGGGTGGTGGGCGTAATGGCCCCGCCGGACAGCGGGCTGCTTGGCTTGGTGAGCGTTGTGGCGCCCATCATCGCCGGTGGCAACGCGTGCGTGGTGGTGGCCAGTGAATCACATCCGTTGCCTGCTGTCACATTCACGGAAGTATTGGCCACAAGCGATCTGCCCGGCGGCGTGGTGAACCTGCTCACCGGCTTCCGCAGCGAACTGCTGAAACCGTTGGTGACGCACATGGACGTGAACGCCGTGTTGTGCGCTGAACCTTCAGTGGACGAAAGCGCGCTTCTCGGCAAGGAAGCCGCCGAGAACATGAAGCGCATCGTGGTGCCCAAGGTGAAGGACTGGGCCACCGCCGAAGGTCAAAGCCCTTACTTCATCCTGGATACGCAGGAAGTGAAGACCACCTGGCACCCCATTGAACGCGGGCAAGGCGGGGGTGGGGGGTATTGAGCGTCCGCGGTCCGTGGGCTTCCTTGCAATCCGACCATCGTTGATTCCATGGCTTCCGCTCCAGTACCACTGCCAGGTCATTTCGGTGCCAACAAGGCGGTTGATGTGTTTTTCCAACAGTATTCCAACAACGGCAAGCCCGTTCGCACACAAGTGGTGCTCACCCACCACCTCATCAGCCTTTTGCAGGAAGGCGAAAAGGAGGTGATCGTGGCATCACGGCGTGAGCGCGTGGATGCAACCCGGTTACTGCTGCTTTCGGCAGCATCGGGCATTATGAGCGAGCATAGCCTTAAAGGAAGGCCCATGCGCAGCTTGCTGTTGTTCATCGCCCCAACCTGGCTCATGGATTTCTGCGTGCGCCATGGCTTGCGGCCCGGGGCGGAACCATTGGGCCTGCGCTCTTTGCAGCAGGATGAATTCACACGGCTGTTCGCAAGGTCCGTTGAACTGTTGGGAAGTGGCCGACTAAATGCCGATCATGCCCTGTGCAGCAATAAAGCGGAGGAGATCTTACTCTATCTCCTTGCCAAAGCCCCAGAGGGGTTTGCGTCCTTCCTGGCCGCCGCATGTTGCGACCATGACCACCTTTCACTGAAGACTGTGGTTGCACGCCATCAGGATGCCAACCTTTCCATACCGGAATTGGCATTTCTCTGCAACATGGGGGTATCCACGTTCAAAAGGCGTTTCAGGGAAGCTTACGGCATGGCTCCGGGACGGTACCTGCGCGAACAGCGCATGGCACGGGCCAAGGCATTGCTTGCCGGGCGATCACGCCCAAGCGAGATCTACCTGGAGCTGGGTTATGAAAGCCTTGCGGCGTTCAGCGCGGCGTTCAAGCAGCACTTCGGGACCCCACCGACTGCGCGCTCGCAAGGTCCGGCCTGATCCAGCAATCTTTTGGCCCATTGGCACAACCACCGGGCACACCGCCCGTGACAATTTTGCGCCGTAAAACGAACACCGTGATGTACAGGCAAGCATGCATCCTCCCCGCAGCCTTTGTGGCCACCTTCGCCTTCGCCCAAAACTTCACACTGCACAGCAAGGACCTCGGCGGGCAGGCCAACATGCAACAAGTGTACAATGGCTTTGGTTGCACCGGCGGGAACTTGTCGCCGGAATTGTCCTGGACGGATGCGCCGCAGGGCACCAAGAGCTTCGCCGTCACCCTGTTCGACCCGGATGCGCCCACGGGCAGCGGCTGGTGGCATTGGATCGTGTTCGACCTGCCCGCCGATGTGCATGAATTGGCCACGGGTGCCGGTTCTCAGGATGGCAAGGGGCTCCCTGCCGGTGCAATCCAAGCCGTCACGGATTTCGGCGTGCCCGGCTATGGGGGGCCATGTCCACCGGTAGGTCATGGGCCGCATCGATACATCCTCACCGTGTATGCACTTGCCGTGGACAAACTAGAATTGGGCACCACGGCACGGTCAGCCCTGGTGTCGGCAACGCTCAACCGGCTAAGCCTTGCCCGGGCATCGATCATCTTCCACTACCAACGATGAAACCCATGGACACCGGATTTTTGGAAAGTGCCCGCAAGCAGTTCGCCTACTACAAGCTGCTTGGTGACAAAACCTTCGCACAGCTCCGCGACGACGAACTGCACTGGCAGTACAATGCGGACACCAACAGCGTGGCCACCATCGTGAAACACTTGTGGGGCAACATGCTTTCGCGGTGGACGGACCTGCTTACCACGGACGGCGAGAAAGCTTGGCGCCGACGCGATGCGGAGTTTGACGCGGAATTGATCGACCGGCAAGCCATGCTGGCCCGCTGGGAGGAAGGCTGGGCCCGTTTATTCAACGCCATGGATGCATTGACGGAGGCGGACCTTGGACGCATCGTGTACATCCGGAACCAGGGCCACACGGTGATGGAGGCGATCAACAGGCAACTGGCCCACTACCCGTACCATGTGGGCCAGATCGTCCATATCGGGAAGGTGCTACGCGGGGAAGATTGGCAAAGCCTCTCCGTGCCGCGTGGCAAGTCAGCGGAGTATAATGCAGAGAAGTTCGGCCAGCCGAAGCAGCGTGGCCACTTCACGGATGGTCTCATCGGGCATGTGCAGACAGTGGCAGTGCTGAAGGAGGATCTGCGCAGGGCACATGAACAGCTCTGGGCCACGGTGGAAGGCTTGGAAGAAAGCCAGTTGATCACGGCCCCGGCAGGCAAGTGGAATGCCCTGCAGCACGCCGCGCACATCCACCTTGGCGTAAAGGCAATGGCCAACTACCTCCTGTTGCCCAAGGACGTGATCATGGAGAAGTTCGGCAGGATGGATCGCGCCAGCATGGACATGGCCACGCTGACGCAGAAGTATCACGATCGGCTGGCTTTGGGCGTAACTCCCCCGGACCGCTTCATGCCGCCGGGGCTCTCAATATCAGACAAAGAACGCACGATAATGGAAGGCCGTAAGAACTTGACGGCCATGGCCGGGGCGCTGGACACATGGGGCGAGAAGGACCTTGACGCCTACATGTGCCCTCACCCAGCACTGGGACCGCTCACCGCCCGGGAGATGGTGATGTTCACCTCCCTGCATGCGGACCATCACCGCAAGGGCATTGAGCGGTTGGTTCGACACTAGGAGCGTTATCGCTCTAACTTGACAAAGGAACTCGAAGCGAAGTGCGACCGTTCAGAACTTCGCACAGGGCACCACCCTTCTGCGGGACATCGACTTTTTCTTGCGCTTGTCCGCAAGCTCCAGGATGGTGGTGATCTCATGCGCGCCGCCGCTGTTCATCGCCAAGCGCGAAATGGTGATGTCGTAGCTGTATCCGAAACGCCAGTCGCCCACCTTGAAACCGGCCATTACGGCAATGGCATCGTTGTTCGCGTAGCCGGCCTTGTAGGATTTCACCGGAAGTCCCCTGTACCAGAGGCCTGCAAAAACCGGGTCACGTTCATAGTATCCGCCGATGTCCAGTTGGTCAAACTTTCCTTGCGCCCTGTAGTTGAATGCGGCCACAATGGACTGCGGATCCTTCCGCACCATGCCGCCCGAGCGCAACTTGAAGCGATAGCCACCGTGCAGGTTGAACTGGCGCGGCACTGTGGATTCGCCTTCCAACAGGGATTGGTTCGGCTCGTTCATGTGCTGCAGCGCCACTCCGAACCACATCTTGGGGGTGAAGAAGAGCAGTCCGGAACCCAGGTCGGAATAACCCACTTTTCTGCCGTCATAGTACTCGTAGGTGGCCACGTCCCCTCCGCGTGACAACTGGTCGTTGAAGATCAGCTTGGAGTAGTTCACGGCACGGTTCACATAGCCGATCTGAAGGGCCGGGCGCAGGAACACTTTATGCTTCAACTTGATCTCGTAAGCATATTGCAAGGCGAAGGAAGTGGAGCTCAGAGCACCGCTGCCCGCCTGGTCCCGGCTGGCTAAGATGCCAATGCCACTGTTCAGGCCGTTCAGGTATTGGTCTGCGGCCAGGTTGTAGCTTACGAATGCCCCGGGAATGGAAGGCCACTGGTCGCGGAACTGGAGCGCGAACCGGTTCTGTACCGTGGTGCCTGCGAACGCAGGGCTGAGGTAGGTGGGCGCGGCATAGAACTGCGTGAAATGGGGATCCTGGGCCATGGCACAAACCGTGGAGCAGAAGGTCACAACAGTAGTGATGCCGTAGCGAACGCCCATTCAGGATCAATGTTGGATGGTGCCTGCCGTTTGATCACTGTGCGCCATTGGGATGTCCAGGGCCATTTCACCGGTTGCCGCGTCATCGCCGGCATGCAGGTCGTACTCCCAGGTGGCATATCCTTCGGCACTAACGCTTACGTGATAGTCGCGCCCGGGTTGCACGGCCATCACGTAGCGCCCGGTGGAAGCACTGGTATTGTACATGCCGTACACCTCATCGCTACCCTGGGCCGTGAGCGTGATCCGCGCCTTCAGCGGTGCCTCCTCCGCATCGGTAACCACGCCACGCACCAAGAGGTACTCCACTTGGCTCGTGGGGAAAACCACCTCATAGATGTCCTGCCCGCCAAGCCCGCCGGGCCGTTCGGAGCTGAAGAAGCCCGTGCGGCCGTCCTGGCTGAGGCAGAAGTAGATGTCATCGTTCACGGTGTTCAAGGGACAGCCCAGGTTCACCGGCTTGTCCCACACGTTCATGTC
>JAFDZY010000185.1 GCA_018266685.1 Bacteroidota bacterium | reverse complement strand
TCCTGCATCGCCATCATCATGTTCAACTACTTCAGCACCAAGATCGACGGCATCACCCACGGCATCGACGAGGCCGGCTTCAGCGTGAGCCAAACCCTGGCCAACCACAAGTAGGGGCGATGCACGCATCGCCCCTGCTTGGGATGGCCCGTAGAGCGTCCATCCCCAAACAGGGCAGCATGCAGTAAACACCACCACGATAAACCCAGCCCGAGACCTCCGGAACAGCCAAGCATGCCGAAGCTCAAGATGCCCCGCACCAGCCCCGCGCTGGACATGACCCCGATGGTGGACCTCGGCTTCCTGCTGGTGACCTTCTTCATGCTCACCGCACAGTTCCGCCCGGAAGAGGCCGTGGTGGTGGATACGCCCAGCAGCATGAGCCAATCGCCCATCCCCACCGAGAACCTGATGACGGTGACCGTGGACAGCGCAGGCAGGGTGTTCTGGGATTTCACCGATAAAAAGGTACGTGCCGAGGTGATCAAAGACATGGCCAACCGGTACAAGTTCACCTTGGACCCCGAGCAGATCCAACGCTTTGTGAACCTGAACGACATTGGCATTCCCGTGCAGCAACTGCCCTCCTACCTTTCCTTGGATTCACCGGCGGAGCGCAAAGTGATGGACCAGGCCTCCCCGGGAATTCCCATCGACAGCACCAACAACCAGCTGCTGGATTGGATCCGTTCCACGCAGATCATCTTCAGCAGCGGTTCCGGGGGCAAGAACCCCATCGTAGCTTTGAAGGGTGACGGCAACGTGAACTATTCAACCATCAACAAGGTGATCAAGATCTTCCAAGGGCCCACCGTGAAGATCAACCGCTTCAAAATGATCACTGACCTGGAGGAAAGCCGCATGCAGGTTTCCTCCAATGAACAGAAATGATCCCCGCGTGTACAGCGTTTCAATCAGCAAAGGCCAAGAGCAAGCACTGAGAAAAAATGGCAGACGTACCTGAAGGCGGAGGTGGAGGAGGCGGACGCCACCAGAAGAAGCGTGCCAAGAAAGGCAGCACCCGGATTGACATGACCCCCATGGTGGACTTGGCCTTCCTGCTGCTCACCTTCTTCATCCTTACCACCACCATGTACAAGCCGTCAACCCTGCAGTTGACGTTCCCGGTGCCCCCGGAAGGCCCCAATCCCCCCAAGCCTACCGAAGTGAACAATGCCCTCACCCTCTTCCTGACAAAAGGCGACCAGATCTTCTATTACCGCAACGAGTTCAAGCCGGGCACCACCCAATTGACACGCACCGACTTCAGCAAGATCACCCCGCTGTTGATCGAATGGAACAAGAACACCTTTGACAGGATCCAGGACCTCGGCCGGAAACTCAACGCCAAGGAGATCACGGAAATGGCATACGATTCGCTGAAGAACGAGGCGCAAAAAGACAAAGCGGCGATGTTCGTGATCATCAAGCCGGACAAGGATGCCAAGTACCGCAACATGATCGACATGGTGGACGACATGGACATCAGCGGCATTGGCAAGTATGCCGTGCAGGATTCGATCAAACCGGCCGAACAGGCGCTCCTGGACGCGGAAAAACTCAAATTCTGAGCCCATGACCTACGTGATCATCGTCGCAGTGCTGCTCCTGCTGAGCGTGTTGCTCACGTACGACACCTCGTGGATGAACCTCCTGCAGGGCCTGCGCAACCAGTTGGTGTTTGCGGACAGGCACCGGGAATACGGGGCGTACGAACTGCGGAACCACTACAACCGGCGCCTGGGCCTGGCGATGGTGTGCGCCATTGCATTCTTCTTCTTGGCGGTGGGCACTCCCTTCGTGATCTCCAAACTGGGCCCTGCGGACAAGGAGCCCGAAAAAGTGAAGATCGTGGAGGTAAACCTGGACCTCTTCCAAGAGGAAAAACAGGAAGAGCCCCCACCTCCGCCGGAAGTGATCCCTCCGCCCCAGCCGAAGATCGAAACCGTGCAATTCACCGCCGTGGAGGCCGTGGACAAGCCCGTGGAAGCACCCCCGCCCACCCAGCAAGACCTTTCGGAAACCACCGCCGGCCAAACCACCCAGGAGGGTGAGAAGATCGATGCCCCGCCGCCCCCGCCGCCCGTGGAAGAGGTGACTTACGACCTGGCCGCCGTGCAGGAACAACCCGACTTTCCGGGAGGCATGGCCAAGATGTATGAGTACCTCCAGAAAAACACCAAGTACCCGGACATGGAGTTCGATGCCGGCATACAAGGCAAGGTGTATGTAGAGTTCGTGGTGGACAAGGATGGCAGCGTGGAGGATGTAAAGATTCGCCGCGGCGTCAGCGCCGGCCTGGACAAGGAGGCCTTGCGCGCCGTGAAGTCCATGCCCAAGTGGAGCCCCGGTAAAATGAACGGCAAGCCCGTGAAGTGCCGCTTCACCATTCCGGTGGACTTCAAGCTCAAGTAACCCCAAGTCCCTTACAGGCAAGGCCCGCTGCGATCCATGCAGCGGGCCTTGTTGTTCCCGGCCTGCCCCGCGGAACGGGGAACGGCTGTGCCGCGTACGGCAACGGTGCAATGAACGCAAGCCTCTTTTGGTTGTACAGCAGTAGGGAAACCGCTAAAACAACCACCATGATCACCTTAGCCGTATTGGCCACCTTTACGTTGCTGTGCCTGTTACTGGGCTGGAGCCACGCTTGGAGCAGGGAAACTTCCCCGGAACGCAACGAGATTGTTTTTGCAAACCGCAACCAGCAATACGGGGCGTTCCGCTTGCGGCAGGGATATGACCAGCGCCTGGCCCACGCATTCCTGATCGCACTGGGCAGCGTGTTTGCGCTAATGGCCGCGCTGGTGCTTTGGGCCCGTGCAGGCACACAGATCATAGCCGACAATCCCAGGCATGTGGCTGTGGACGTGGACTTGGACCGCATCTATTTCCCACCGCCGCTTCCACCTGCGGAGCAGCACAAAGCCGCAACAACAGCCGTTCCACCCCGGAAGGACCCCCTTGAGGCGCTGGTCTTAAATGCTGTGGACAGCATGGTGGAACCACCTAAGCTGCTTGTGGACACCGCCACGCTGGCGACTTCGGCAACGGGCCAAGGCGTTGGGACAGGTGCGGGTAAGGACGACTCCACGGGAACCCCGGGTGCAGGGAACGGCACAGGTGCGGCACTGGGCAATGCCACATGGGAGAATTTTGAGGTCCAGGAGCTTCCGGAATTTCCCGGAGGTTCGGTGGCCTTGGGCACATGGGTGAGAAAACACTTGGAATTCCCGCCGGACGCGGAAGGCAGGGACATGGTCTATGTGCAGTTCGTGGTGGACAAGGACGGCAGCGTGGTGGACGTGAAGGCCGTGAAGGGCGGCCAACAGACCAACAGGCTGGCGGCGGAACGCACGGTGCGCCGCATGCCCAAGTGGAAGCCCGCCCGCATGAACGGCCATGAGGTGCGCTGCCGCCTCACATTGCCCATTAAATTTGAAACCCGCTAAAACGCTGCAATGAAATACTTCGCACTGGTGATGAGCGCTGTGTATTTGATCGCCGGGGCGATGATCCTGTTCACCAACTTCCTGTATCCGCAGATCACCCGCTTCCGCATCCCGCTGGGCATCGTACTGATGGCCTACGGCGTGGTGCGCTGGTTCATCTGGCGGCGCAAGGAAGCCCAAAGCAGGGAACAGTGAGGCTGCGGAACACCACGACCATCGGCATTGGGGCGGTTCTGCTGGCCGCATCCGCCGCAGGGTGCCGCTTTACGGCACCGGACCCCGGCAAGGACGACACGCCCACCTCTGGCCGTGTTTTGGTGCTTGCCGATGTGGATTGCCGCCCGGTGATCGACCAGGAGCTGCAGGTGTTCAGTGCCCTTTACCCCAAGGCGGAAGTGCAGGTGCGGTACATGGACGAGGCCGACCTGGTGAAGGCCATGCTGAACGACAGCGTACGCTGCGTGGTGACCTCGGTGGCCCCGGGCGCAGACCAAGCGGCGTATTTCAGGAAAAGGCAACTGAGCGCGCCCATTTTCCCGATCTACAAGGCCGGCATTGCCGTGGTGGTGAACCGGAACAGCCCGCTGCAACGCTTGAGCGTGGACCAGGTTGCCGCCCTGCTCGGAAAAACCGGCACGTTGCAGGTTACCACCGACGCAGAACGCCCGCTTGCCTTGGACAGCCTGACGGCACTCTTCGCCGGCACGGGCAGCGGCGTGGCGCGCCTGTTAGCGGATTCGCTCGGCATCAAAACCATGCGGGCCAGGGCCTTGGCGGATGTTCCCGCCGTGGTGGACCAAGTTGCGCGGGACACACGGGCCATCGGCCTACTGCCCTTCGAGGCCATCAGCGACCTGGACAATCCCGCCATGAAAGCCCTTCGGGAACAGGTGCGCCTGCTGCCCATTGCCCCGGCCACGGGCAAACCCGCCGTTTTGCCCTCGCAAAGCAGCCTTGCGGATGGATCATACCCCCTGCGGCGAACGGTGACCATGGTGCTCACGGAAGGCAAAAGTGGTCTTGGCACCGGATTTGTTTCCTTTGTCACCAACCACAAGGGACAACGGATCATCCTCAAACTGGGCGTGGCCCCCATCACGGTACCGCCGCGCAACGTGGAGATCGTCCACCAATAGAAAGCATCGCGCATGAAGAACATCCTCACCATCGGGCTTGCCTGCACGGCCCTTGCCGCCAGCGCCCAATTGCCCGAAGCGATCAAGCTCACGGAAAACGAGCAATTCGAGAAGGCCACCACCGCCTTCAAGCACATCGTGCAGAATTCCCCTAACAGCGGTGAAGCCTGGTTTTACCTGGGCGAGAACTACTATGCCAACGACCAGGCCGACAGTGCCGAGGCCGCCTACCTGCACGGCATCCAAGTAAACCCGAACTATTCGCTGAATTACGCGGGAATGGGCAAGGTGCTCCGCGACAAGGGCGACATCAATGGCGCACAGGCCCAGTTTGCCAAGGCCAGTGAAGTGGCGGAACTCAAGGCCAACAAGAACTCCAAGCAACAGATCGCGGCCACCTACCGGGAAGAGGCCCAGGGCCTGCTCGCCGGAAAGTCCCCGGACTATGCGGGCGCTTTGGCCTTGCTCCAGAAAGCGATCGACCTGTATCCCAAGGATCCTGAGGCATACATCATCAAGGGGGATGCCTTGTTTGACCAGAACCCGCGCGACGGCACCACCCCCCTGGAGAACTACAAGAGCGCCATGGCACTGGCACCGCTCAGTGCGGAACCGGTTGCGCGCAAGGCGTTCATGTACTACCGCGCCAAGAACTTCACCAGCTCCATTGACGAGTACACCAACGCCATCGCGCTGGACCCCAACTACGCACCGGCCTACCGCGGTCGCGCGGAAGCATATTTCATGGCCCGCAATTTTGACAAGGCCACGGCGGACATGCAGAAATATCTGCAACTGAACACCGGCAGCACCAGCGCCCGGGTCCGCAACGCACAATTCCTCTTCCTGGTGAAGAAATACGACGAGAGCCTTTCCGAGATCCAGGCCCTGGAGCAGGAAGGCGTGAAGAACATGACCCTGAAGCGCCTCAAAGCCTTTGACCTGGAGGAGAAAGGACAGTTCGATGCGGCGAACACAGCCATGAAAGCCTATTTCGCCGAGCAGCTCAAGGACAAGGTGATCAGCCTGGATTACGAGTACCAAGCGAAGATCTACCAAGGGCTGGCCAAGGAACTGGAGAAGAATCCGCCGATCAAAATAGTGAACGGTACCGCCGTAGTGGATGGTAGCAACGCCACGGTGGCCCCGGCCGTGAAAAACTTGGACGGCACCACCACGCTGGTCGTGAAGTTCACCCCGTACGATTCGTTGGCTGCGGAAATGTACCTGAAGGCCGCGCGGATGGATGCTTCCAAGAATTACCTCTTCCTGGAGGCTGCCAAAGCCTTTACCGATGCCAAAGCCTACGGCAGAGCCGTTTCAGCGATGCAGGAAAAGGCGAAGAGCGGCCAAATGGAGGTGAATGACTGGTATTACCTCGGGGCCATGGCCAACCGCGCCAAAATGTTCCAAACGGCCGATAGCGCATGGACCGTCTACATCTCCAAGCAACCCAACATCTATCAGGGCTACCTGTACCGCGCCCGTTCGTTGGCCGGCATGGACACGGCGGATGTGAAGAGCTGGCTGGCCAAGGATGCCTATGCGGAGGTGATCCGGAAAATGAAGCCTGAGGAGCAGCAAAGCCAGAAGGCCGACCTGGAGGAAGCCTACAATTACATGGGCCTGTACTTCCTGTATGACAAGGCCGTCATGGACCGCGCCAAGGCCAAGTGCTGGTTCCTGAAAGTGAGCACGCTCAATGCAGGCACCAGCATCACCAAGCAGGTGAACGACGTGTTCCTGAAAATGAAGGAACTGAAGGGCGTGGAACCGGCCACAGACTGCAACGTGCAGTAGGGCGGACCACGGTAACAGGCCAAACCCTGCGTGCCCGTCCTGCGTAGTACGCCCCTAATTTCGCGCCATACGCGCCCGAGCAACACTTTGCCATGATCGACTTGATCCGTGCTTTCCCGGACCACCTGCAGGAAGCCTTAGCCATCGGGCGCAACGCCAAACTCTCCGCTCCGGGCGGGCCCTTTACCAACGTGGTGGTCACCGGGCTGGGCGGCAGCGGCATTGGCGGGCGCATCGCGGCGCAAGCCGTTGCACACGAGGCCACCTGCCCCATTGAAGTGTACAGCAACTACTACTTGCCGGCCTACGTGGGCAAGGGCAGCTTAGTGATCGCTTGCAGCTACAGCGGCAACACCGAGGAAACGCTGGCCGCCATGCACGAAGCCTTGGGCAAAGACGCACGTGTGGTGTGCATCACCAGCGGCGGCACCATGCTGGAAACCGCCAAGGCCAAGGGCTTGGACCACATTGTGATTCCGGGCGGCAACCCGCCGCGCAGCATGCTGGCCTATTCGCTCACGCAACAGTTCTTCGTGCTGAAGCATTTCGGCGTCATCCGCAGCGATTTTGAAGGTTCCATCGCCAAGGCGGCATCAGCGCTGAAGTCCGGCCAGGAAAACATCAAGGCTGCGGGAAAGGAATTGGCCGAAAAGCTCTTTGGCAAGCGGGCGGTGATCTACAGCGAGGCTGCCACCGAGGCGGTAAGCATCCGCTTCCGGCAGCAGGTCAATGAGAACAGCAAGGAACTCTGCTGGCACCACGCCATTCCGGAGATGAACCACAACGAGCTGGTGGGCTGGGCCGGCGGCAGCGACCGCCTCTCCGTGGTAATCTTCCGCCATAAGGACGACCACGAGCGGAGCCAGATCCGCATGGAGATCAACAAGGAGGTTTTTTCCAAGCACACCCCGCACATCCACGAGGTGTGGAGCCAAGGTGACGACCACCTGGGCCGCCAGCTCTTCCTGATCCACCTTGGCGATTGGGCCAGCTGGTACTTGGCCGAAAAGAAGGGCGTTGATGCCACCGAGATCGGGGTGATCAACATGCTCAAGGGCAAGTTGGCGGAGGTGAAGTGAGGCGTGTGGTTCGTTGGGCGCAGGGAATAGGGCGGGGTAGGCACAAGCAAACTACCTTGCCTGCCAAGATTTTCAACGCCCATGCAATTCACCGCCAACCAGATCGCCGAACTCCTTCACGGTACCGTGGAAGGGGACGGCAACGCCACCGTTTCCCGCTTGTCCAAGATCGAGGAGGGTGGTGAAGGCTCGCTTTCCTTTTTGGCCAACCCGGCGTACACACAGTACGTGTACGGCACCACGGCCTCGGTGGTGATCATCGGCAAGGACCATGCGCTCACCGCACCGGTGAAAACCACCTTGGTGCGCGTGGCCGATGCGCAGGGCGCCTTCGCCAAAGTGTTGGAGCTGTATGATCAGATCAAGCGGAACAAGAAGGGCATTTCTCCGCAGGCTGTATTGTCGGAAGGAGCCACGCACGGGGCGGATTGCTACATCGGAGCGTTGGCCTTCATCGGCGAAAACGCCAAGCTGGGCAACAACGTGAAGGTCTATCCGCAGGCCTACGTGGGCGACAACGTCACCATCGGCGACAACACCACCATCTACGCCGGTGTGAAGATCTACTCGGACTGTGTGGTGGGCAAGGATTGCATCATCCACAGCGGCACGGTGATCGGCAGCGACGGCTTCCGCTTTGCAACGGGTCCGGACGGTGGGGCCAAGATCCCGCAGATCGGCAACGTGGTGATCGAGGACAACGTGGAGATCGGCGCCAACTGCGCCATCGACCGTGCCACGCTGGGCAGCACCATCCTGCGCAAGGGCGTGAAATTCGACAACCTGATCCACATCGCGCACAACGTGGAGGTGGGCGAGAACACCTACTACGCGGCGGGCGGCGTGGTGGCGGGCAGCACCAAGATCGGCAAGAACTGCATGTTCAGCGGGCAGGTGGGCATCATCGGCCACCTGAAGATCGCCGACGGCACCATCATCGCCGCACAGAGCGGCATCAGCAAGGACACCAAGGCAGGCGAGAGCTACATGGGCAGCCCGGCCTGGGAAGCGAGCAAATACCGGAAGAGCTACATCCACTTCCGCAACTTGGAGAAGATCGTGGGGCGGTTGGAGAAGCTGGAGAAAGGGTAGCCGGCCCAAAGAAGTCCAGCGCTACCAAGGCCAAGCGCCTTATGCTTGGATGGCCGCGATCCCCGGCAGCACCTTGCCCTCTAAGTACTCCAGCATGGCGCCGCCACCGGTGCTTACATAGCTGATCTTGTCCGCAAGCCCGAACTGGTTTACGGCGGCCACGCTGTCGCCGCCTCCAACAAGGGAGTAGGCACCGGCTTTCGTGGCTTCCGCCACGGCTTCCGCCACGGCACGCGTTCCTTTTTGGAAATTCTTCATTTCGAAAACACCCATGGGGCCGTTCCACAGGATCGTTTTCGCGCGCATCACCGCCGCACGGAAATCGGCAATGGCAGCAGGGCCGATGTCCAGGCCCATCCAGCCGTCGGGGATTGAACCTGAAGCGCACAGATCGGTGTTAGCGCTGTCCGCAAAGGCATCCGCCACGATGGCATCCGCAGGCAAGTGGAGCTTTACGCCGTTGGCCTTGGCCGCTGCGAGTATCTCCCGTGCCGTACCGAGGTGGTCATCCTCCACAAGGGAACCGCCCACCTGCCCGCCTTGCGCCTTGATGAAGGTGAAGGCCATGCCCCCGCCGATGATCACTTCATCGCACTTGGCCAGCAGGTTCTGCAACACCTCGATCTTGCTGCTCACCTTGGCCCCGCCCACAATGGCCAATAGCGGCCGCTTGGGCTGCCCCAGCACTTTGCCAAGGCTGTCCAGCTCCGCGGCAATGAGGTAGCCGAACAACTTGTCCTTCGGGAAGAATTTCGCCACGATGGTGGTGCTGGCATGGGCGCGGTGCGCGGTGCCGAATGCATCGTTCACATAAACGTCGCCAAGCTGTGCAAGCGCATGGCTGAACGCTTCATCGCCTTTTTCCTCTTCCGGGTGGAAACGCAGATTTTCCAGGAGCAGCACTTCACCGGGCTTCAGTGCGGCGGCCTTGGTCCTGGCATCTTCGCCAATGCAATCTGTTGCAAACTGCACCGCCACGCCCAGCAGCCCTTCCAGGTGTTTCGCCACAGGCCGCAGGCTCATGGCCGGATTCACTTTCCCCTTGGGCCGGCCCAGGTGGCTCATCAGGATCACACTGCCACCGTCCTTCAAGATCTTCTTCACCGTGGGAACAATGGCCCGTGTGCGGTTGTCGTCCGTCACGTTGAAATCCGCGTCCAGCGGCACGTTCAAGTCCACGCGAACGAGCGCCTTGCGCCCCTTGAAGTTGAAGGAATCCATGGTTTGCATGGCGCGAAAATACCGGAGGGGAGGTTAGCGGGGTTGGCCATAGCCAGCGGGCAACAGCGCGGGACTTGTTGCTGCCATCCGCCTGTTTCCCCTTCATCCAATCAGGGCAAACGCATCTAAATTCAAACAATCAATTCATCAACATGAAAATCAAGGATTTGAGGTTGGCCCTTCGGCTCCGCTCAGGGCAATGTATCGTTAGTGACTGGATGATAATCATGAACTGCCCTGAGCGGAGCCGAAGGGCCAACCAAGTTCAGCACCGGTGGTTTTTCAAGCCTGGTGTACATTT
>JAFDZY010000184.1 GCA_018266685.1 Bacteroidota bacterium | reverse complement strand
TGAAGGAGACCTTTGAGCAACAAAACCAGTTGAACAATGGAACCCTCCTTCACCTCAACGAACTCCACGACCAGCGCATCAGCGCCCTTGAACAGCACTACTACCATGCCAAGGGAAATAACGGGGGCTGAGCTTGTGCGCCTCACCGAGCTTCACAAGTTGGTCAGCTATAAGCAGGCCAGCCCGGCGCAACAGGATGAATTCATGGAATTGATGTACCGCAGCGGGCGGCTGACGGATAACCAGTACAAGAACTACAAGAATGGGCAAATGGTAAGCGTTCTGGTAAGCTCGGCCATGGTGATCGCGGGGCTGTACCTGCTCGCCAAAGTGCTTGAAAAAGCGTGGAAGTGATGCGATCCACAATTGCCTTTTCAGGAGTTGCCCGGATGGGATCTTGCTTCCGGCCGCCGAAGGGGTTGAGTGTGAAGGAGCGGTGGGTATCGAATATATAAATTATGCGCAAATAGGGCTGAAATCCAGCTCGGCCTTGAGCACCGCTCCAATGCCCGGTTTGTCCGGCATGATCAACTTGCCGTTCCGCATGTCCATCCCCTCAAATGGGTCGTTCTTGATCAGCCAAGGTCCGTCCAGATCTACGATGTCGGCTTGCCCGGCCAAGTGCGCCATGGCCGTACAGCCTAAGGAACTCTCGCTCATGCTGCCCAGCATCACCTTTATGCCCAATTCCCCGGCACGCACCGCCATCGCTTTTGCACGATCTAAACCACCGCACTTAATCAGCTTGATGTTCACGCCATTAAATAATTTCAATGAATGTTCAAGTTCAAATTCATCCTGTATGGATTCGTCGCCATACACGCAGGCTTTGATCTTTCCTTGCAACTCCCTCTGGTTCACTATGTCATTAACCGGAAACGGTTGCTCCATGCCCAACAATCGGCTCCCAGCGGATTCCAACAGGTCCATGGCTTGTTCCACGCTGCTCAATCCTTGGTTGGCATCCAAGAAGATCGGCCTTGCGTCCAACTGCTTCACGGCCATGATCATCGCCTTCGATCCTGCATGCCCTACTTTAACTTTCAGGCCCCCGCTTCGCGGAAGTTCCGTAAGCTTGGCTTGGAGGTCTTCCACCGGCGTAATTCCCAACGTGACTAGCGTGACAGATGACTTTAATATGTTCACTTCAATCAACTGATGCACAGGTTTATTAACTGCCTTCCCCAACACATCAATAGATGCCGTATGCAGCCCATTTCTGCACCCCATGGCCTCAGGGCCGAACAGCACGTTGTCGTCCAGCAAGCGCAGTAACGCTGGAATTGAGGCAGGTGACCTCGCCACAACTTCCTTCAAGCGTTCAACCACCTGCGCCGGTTTCTCTTTCAAATACGGCGGCAGGGTCACTTCACCATATCCCGTCACCCCGCTTTCCTCGATGCGGACGAAAATGCTGTCGGTGCCGTCGCGCACGCCGTGCGAGGTTTCAAACGGGTGCTTGAAGAGCAGCCGAAAGGGCGCGTAACTGATGCGCAGGGGCATGGCGCAAAAGTGCGAATGTTGCTTCTGTCCATGACCTGAGGCTCGTTCCAGGATGTACACGATCGCTTGGTGGACAAAGCGCTGCTTTTACGTTGGTGATGACCAAGGCTACCTTCGCGGCCCAATGCACACTGCCGAGATCGCCCACCTGCTGCGGCTGGAATGGCAGCTGGACCGCCGCCAGAAGCATGTGTGGGGCAGCATGGCGCTGTATGTGGTGAGCACGATCTATGTGTGCTACCACGGGGTGCGCCACCTCACTGACGTGCCTATCTGGAACGCGCTGTTTTGGATCATCCTGCTGTTCGCGGCTTTCAATGCGCTGGGACGCTCCTTCCAGCGGGAGGATGCCGGTCGCCAGCTGTACCTGTACACCTTGGCCTCGCCGCGCAGCGTGGTGCTGGCGCGCACAGCGTACAATGCGCTGGTGATGGCGGCATTGAGCGTGTTGAGCCTTGCGGCCTACGCACTGTTCATCGGCGGCACGCCCATGCAGGCGGCGCGGTTGGACATATTCGTGCCGGTGGTGGTGGTGGGCGGCGTGGGCTTCGCGCTGGTACTCACACTGCTTTCCGCACTGGCCGCACGCGCTGGCAACGGCATCGGCCTGATGGCCATCCTGGGCTTCCCCATTGTGCTGCCCATGCTGCTGAGCCTGATGAAAGCCAGCAAGCTGGCCTTGGACGGCATGGGCTGGAACGTCACGGGCCAGTACGTTTTGTGGTTGGTGCTGATCGACCTGATCACCGTCGCATTGGCTTGGCTGCTCTTCCCCTACCTTTGGCGCGACTGATGAAAGGCTGGTGGTGGAAGGGGCTTTCCGTGGTGCTGCTGCTCTACGTTGTGCTGGTTGGTTTGCACACCCCGCTTGGCCCGGCCTTGGTACATGCTTCCATCGATCGCATCGCCCCCGGGCCGGTGACGGTGGAAGGCACCGGCTACAATACGCACTTCACCAAGGAAGCCCCGCAGGTATGGCTGGAAAATGACGGTTACCGCCTGTGCGCCACCTCGGTAACGGTGGCCTCGGACGTGGTGTTCAACGCGCAATTCACCGTGCCCGAAGGGTTCCATTCCAACCTCACCAGCCTGTGGGCCTGGGATTCCGTGGACGGCCCCGTGGTGCTGCGCGATGCCTTCTTCACCGAAGGGCTGGGCAAGGACCTGCAAGGCGAAGGCTGCGCCGTGGGCACGGCCGAACGGTCCGGCTTCTCCTTCCCCAACCGCACCATTCTGAACGAAACCATCCGCAACCTGTTCTTCCACGTGCCCATGTGGTTCACCATGATGGTGCTGATGACCATCGCCTTCGTACAAAGCCTGCTGGTGCTGCGCAAAGGCGATCTTGCCCACGACCGCATGGCGCTTTCCGCCGTGGACACCAGTCTGCTCTTTGCCGCCCTGGGCCTGATCACCGGCAGCATTTGGGCGCGCGCCACGTGGGGCGATTGGTGGACCAGCGACCCCAAGCTGAACGGCGCGGCGGTAACGGTGTTGATCTATGCGGCCTACCTGATCCTGCGCGGATCGGTGCCCGACCCGCACAAACGCGCACGGCTCGCCGCCATCTACAACATCTTCGCCTACGTGCTGATGATGGTGTTCCTGATGGTGCTGCCCCGCCTCACCGATTCCCTGCATCCCGGCAACGGAGGCAATCCTGCCTTCAGCCAATACGACCTGGACAGCAGCCTGCGTGCGGTGTTCTACCCCGCTGTGCTGGGCTGGGTGCTCTTGGGCGTGTGGGCCTACACCCTGCACCTGCGCACCGCGCGCCTACAATTCCTTGCCGATGAAGCCAATGATCATTAAATCGCTGATGGGCATCATGGCCCTGCTGGCACTGCCCATGAGTACCTTTGCGGCATCCGAAACGCCGGGCTGGTTGCAGGAACGAATGTTCGCATCCGGGAAGATCAACACGGTGGTGATGGTGGTGGGCGTGGTGCTCATCGGGATCGCCATCTGGATGTTTGCATTGGACCGGCGGATCGGGAAACTGGAGAAGAACGCGAAAGGCAAAAAGTGAAATACGCCAATTAGCAATTCGCCAAATAGCAATTGAAAATGGCAAGTTGACACTTTGGCAAATTGGCGAATTGAAGCATTGGCAAATTGAAAAACACATGAAACGCTCACACATCATCGCGCTGGTGATCATCGCCGTGGCCATTGCCGCGCTGGTGGGATCGCTGAGCGACAGCAGCAGCTACGCCAATTTATCGGAAGCGTTTGCCAAACCGGGCAAGGAGTTCCATGTGGTGGGCACGCTGGACCGCTCCCAGCCCATTGTGTACGAACCCAGCGTGAACGCCAGCTTGACCCAGTTCTCCATGGTGGACCTGGAAGGCCGCAAGTGCCAAGTGAAATTGGCCATGGCCAAGCCCAACGACCTGGAACGCTCCGAGCGGCTTGTGCTGATCGGTGAAGCCGATGCCAATGGCGAATTCCACGCCAAGGACATGCTGCTGAAGTGCCCCAGCAAGTACAACGAAGAAAACAAGGTGACCACCGCAGGCCTTTAGTCGATCAGAAAATCAGAAGATCAGGAGATCAGAAGATGGAATGCCTAAGCCGCGAAGTTGATCAGGTGATCAGAAAATCAGATGATCAGATGATGGAATGCCTTGGATGCGAATTTGGTCGGACAATCCTTTTCAAAGGCTCCTTCAGCTGTCTCCCGAAGGGGATTCCTGAGGCAACGAAACTTTCTGATCGCCTGATTTTCTAATTGTCCGATCTTCTGATCCCCCTTCCTCTCCGTGGACAGCTCCATCAACTACATCGGTGAACACGCCTGGGCAGGACAGCTTGGGCATTGGCTCACCATCCTCTCCTTTACCGGTGCCCTGCTCGCGCTGGCGGCTTACATCCTCCACACCCGCACCAAGGACCTTGGCTGGCGTACCGTGGGGAGGGCGGCATTCCGCGCGCATTCCATTGCCGTTGTGGGCATCGTGGCCACGTTGTTCATCATGCTCTTCAACCACTGGTTCGAGTATGACTATGTGTGGAAGCACAGCAACACGGAAATGCCGCTGCGGTACATCGCCAGCTGCTTCTGGGAAGGCCAGGAAGGCTCCTTCCTGCTGTGGACCTTCTGGACCATGGTGCTCGGCAACCTGTTGATCTGGAAGGCAAAAGGCTGGGAAGGCCCGGTGCTGGCGGTGTTCGCGTTGGTGCAGGTGTTCCTCTCCACCATGCTGTTGGGCGTATACGTGTTCGGTGCGCGTGTGGGCAGCAGCCCATTCCTGCTGGTGCGCGAATTGTCCGAGAACATCGGGTTGCCGTGGACCCACCTGCCCAACTACCTGGCCATGATCCCGCAGTTCAAGGATGGCCGTGGCTTGAACCCATTGCTCCAGAACTACTGGATGGTGATCCACCCGCCGGTGCTCTTCCTGGGCTTCGCCTCCACCCTGGTGCCGTTTGCGTTCGCCATTGCAGGGCTTTGGACACGGCGGCTGAAAGAGTGGATGGCCCCTGCCCTGCCCTGGACCTTCTTCAGCATTGCCGTGCTGGGCACAGGCATTTTGCTGGGCGGGGCATGGGCGTACGAATCGCTCAGCTTTGGTGGATTCTGGGCCTGGGACCCCGTGGAAAATGCATCGCTTGTGCCTTGGCTCACGTTGGTGGGTGCGGGGCATTTGATGCTCATCAACAAGCGCAAGGACACCTCGCTGTTCACCACCTTCTTCCTCGCGTTGATCACATTCATTTTGGTGTTGTACAGCACCTTCCTCACCCGCAGCGGGGTGCTCGGCGATACCAGCGTACACAGCTTTACCGGCGAGGGCATGCTGGCCGGGCTGCTCATCTTCCTGCTCAGCTTCGTGGCCTTGTCGGTGGCCATGATGAACCGCGACCGCACGGACCGCTGGTTCTACATCGGGCTATCGGCCGTGATGCTGGTGCTTGGCGTGGCCCTGAAGGTGCAAGTGCCTGCGATCATCCTCTTCGGAGCGGTGAGCATTGCCATGCTGGTAGTGGCCTACCGCAAGGGCAACTACCACCAGCCCGATGAAGAGCAACTGCTGAGCCGCGAGTTCTGGCTCTTCATCGGTTCCTTGGTGCTGCTGCTGAGCGCTGCACAGATCACCTTCAGCACCTCCATGCCGGTTTTCAACCTGCTGCTGGCCCCGTTCCAGGGTGCGTTTGAAAGCCTGCACAACGCCACGGGCTGGGGTTGGGCGCACGATCTGGCCCAAGCCAAGCTGGCACCGCCGGTGGAGGCCAAGGCGCACTTCAACAAGTGGCAGATCCCCTTCGCGTTCATCGTTGCGATGCTGGTGGCCATCGGCCAATACCTCCGCTATAAGCAAACGGACAGGAAGAAATTCTTCCGCGAGCTGCGCCTCTCCTTCATTGGTGCCGTGCTGATCACTGCCGTATGCACGTGGCTCTTGGGCTACCGCCTCGTTGAAGCCAACATGGTGGCCCTGCTCTTCGCTTCCACCTTCGCCCTGCTGGCCAACCTGTTCTACATCCCGATGATCCTGAAGGGCAACATGGCGAAGGCAGGCCCTTCCATGGCGCACGTAGGCTTCTCCATGATCCTGCTCGGCGCGCTGATCAGCATGAGCCGCGAGCAGAAGATCAGCCGCAATACTTCCGGACCGGTGCTCAGCTACCTGAACAAGGACTTCAACGACGGGCAGGACATGTTGCTCTACCTCGGCGACACGGTGCCCGTGGGCGAGTTCTACGTCACCTTCAAGGGCAAGCACCAGGAAGGCGTGAACCTGCGGTACAACATGGACTATTTCCGCTCGGTGCCCAGCCAGTACCGGGCCGGTGATACCGTGCGGGTGCGCAACTCGCTCTTTGTGGCGCGGGACAACCACACTGCGGGCAATGAATTCCTGCTGGATCAGCCTGCACATTGGGCACCGCTGGAAACCTTCACCCGCAGTGAATTCTGGCGTGCACCGTTCTGGTCGCCCCGCCGTGCCGGTCCCAAGGAATTTGCGCTGGAACCCATGGTGCAGCTCAATCCCCGGTTTGGCAACGTGGCCGAGCCTAGCACCAAGCACTGGGCGCAGCGCGACCTGTACACCCACATCCGGTACGCCAAGCTCGACACCTCCTCCGATGGGTACATGCCCTCGCGCCTGTATGAGAAAAACGTTGGCGACACCATCGTGACGCCAACCTGCGTGATCCTGATCGACAGCATCCGCACCGTGCGCGACAGCGTGACCATGGCCCGGCTCGGCCCGGACTTCACCGTGTACATCCTGGACATGCGCGTGCGCGACCTGTACGACGAGCACCGTTGGTTCAGTGCCCAGCCTGTGGTAGTGTACCACAACGGACAGAACGTGGGCAGCAAGGGCTTCACCATTCCGGAACTGAACGTGAAGTTCGACCTGGCCAGCGTGAAAGGCAACCACGTGGGCTTGGACGTGAGCGAGCGCGAGTTCGTGATCATGCAGGCCATTCTCTTCCCCGGCATCAACATCCTCTGGATCGGCTGCATCCTGATGGCCTTGGGCACGCTGCATGCCGTACGCCACCGGGTGCTTTCAAAAAAAGGCGACAAGGCCAAGGCGGCCTGATCACCGCTTTGGCCCATGAGCGGCGCCGGTGGCCGATCTTCGTGCCCCATGTCCTCCGTTCTGCTCATCGGCACCGGGCGCCTGGCCTTTCATCTGGGCCATGCGCTTGCCCGTTCCGGGAACGGGATCACCGGCGTGATGGGCCGGAACCAAGGAAATACCGAAGCCTTGGCCAAGACCTTGGAATGTCCGGCATTCAAGCAGGGCGGAGAATTACCCAAGGTGGACTTGCGGATCATAGCGGTAAGCGACGATGCCATCGCGGAAGTGGCCGGGCAACTGCCGGTGGACGGCACCCCTGTTGTTCACTTGAGCGGATCAAAATCCGTGGGGCTGCTTGCACCGCATGTGCATCGCGGCGTTTTGTGGCCGATCCACAGCTTCAGTCCCGGCGATCCCGCGGACTTTACGGGAATCCCACTGGTGGTGGACGCCGATGATGCAGGCACCATGGAACACCTGATGGGCCTGGCCCGCAGCCTATCACGGCAAGTGGCGCAATTGCCTTTTGAAAAGCGACAACGCCTGCACTTGAGCGCCGTCATCACGGCCAATTTCCCCGTGTTCCTGCTGCGGGAGGCAGAACGGCTCTTGGACCAGCACGGGATCGATCGCGGTTTGCTTCTTCCGTTGTGGAAATCAGCCACGGCCAAAGCAGTCCAGGATGCGGACATTGCCGTTACCGGTCCGGCCCGGCGGGGCGATACAAAGACCATCGCCCTGCAGAAGGGGCTTTTGGCCGATGAACCCGAACTTCGCCGCGCATACGTTGCACTGAGCGATTTGATCCTGCACACTTATCACCCTGAAAGCCGTGACCACCAAGACCTATAAGGAGCTGCTTGCCGGCATCAGCACGTTCATGTTCGATGTGGACGGCGTGTTCACCAACGGGCACGTCCTGCTCCATCCCGGGCTGGACCCGGTTCGCACCTTCTTCACCCGCGATGCATACGCCGTGCAGCATGCCCTGAAGGAAGGGCTGCGCATCATTATTGTTACCGGAGGAAGATCGGAGGGCATGGCAGAGAGCTTTGCGCGGATGGGCGTGAAGGAATTCCACCATTCGGTAGCGGACAAGTGCGTTCTGATGGACGGCTTGATCGCAAGCTCCGGCCTGGATGTTTCAAAAACTGCGTACATGGGCGACGACATTCCGGACCTGCGGGTGATGCAGCGCGTGGGCCTGCCCTGCTGTCCGGCCGATGCCGCCGAGGAGGTGAAGGCCATCAGCCGCTATGTGTCGCGAGCCGCCGGTGGCGCGGGCTGCGTGCGCGATGTGCTGGAGCAGGCCATGAAGGTGCAGGACAAATGGCTCACCGAGCAAGCGCATACGTGGTAGCATGGTGGATTTCCTGCGGCTCACCCGCCCATTGAACCTGCTGATCATCGTCTTCACGATGGTGGCCATGCGCTATGGCGTGGTGCAAGGATACTTGGGCACCAGCAGCGCAGAGCTGCAATCCATGTCGCCGGTGGCGGGACATACCATCTTTTCGCAGGTGCCTGGCAACCAGTTCGAACACGCCTTCAGCGGGCTGCTGTTCTGGTTGCTGGTGCTGAGCACTGTGCTGGTTGCGGCCGGCGGCAACATGATCAACGACTATTTCGACACGCGCATCGACCGGGTGAACCGGCCGCACAACGTGATCGTGGGGCGCTCCGTGAAACGTCGCGTGGCCATGCTTGGGCATCTGGTGCTCTCGGGCCTTGGCGTGCTCATCGGCCTGTTCGTGGCCTGGCGCAGCGGGCAATATGCATTGGCGCTGATCCCGGTGTTCTCAGCCACGGCGCTGTGGCTGTACAGCACCAAGCTCAAGCGCATGTTCCTGCTGGGCAACGGCCTGGTGGCCGTGCTGGTGGCGCTGGTGCCGCTCTCCGTGGGCCTTTATGAAATCCCGGCGTTGCTGAACGCCTACGGCGGTTCGGCCGAGGGCACCATGCCCAACGGCGATGCGGTCCAGATCATCTTCGGGTTCAAGGGGCTCTGGGCGTGGATCTTGGGTTTTTCAGGCTTCGCCTTCCTCACCACGCTGGTGCGCGAACTGCAAAAGGACATGGCCGACATCAAGGGCGACAAAGCCGATGGCTGCCGCACGGTGCCCATTGTGCTGGGCATCGGCTGGGCCAAGGCGCTCACCCTGTTCTACCTGGCCGTTACCATCATTGCCCTGCTGCTGGTGCGCTCAATGGCCCTCACCGACAAGTTCTCTTACTGGTACATCGGCGCAGGGATCGTGGTGCCGCTGCTGTTGTCGGCCGGTTTTACTTATCAGGCCCATGACCGGCGGAGTTTCAGCACGGCGGGCAACATCCTGAAAGTGGCCATGGCCATCTCCGTGGCTTTTGCGTTCTTCATACGTTATGCCTTATGAGCACCGTGATCCCTCCCCTGCCATGGCGCATGGTGCTGGCCTCCTCCAGCCCCCGGCGCAGGCATTTGCTGCACGGGCTGGACATGCCGGTGGAGATCACCAAGGTGGACATTGACGAAACGCCTCCGCACGGCATGCCCGCAGCGGAAGTGGCGGAACACTTGGCACGCAAGAAAGCCGAGGCCTGGGAAGGCAACCTGGCCGATGACCAGGTGCTGCTCACTGCGGATACCACCGTGCTGCTGGGCGACCTGTTGCTGAACAAGCCGGAGGATGCAGCGGATGCCAAGCGGATGCTGGGGCTGCTGGCGGGCAAGGAACATGTGGTGGTAACGGGCGTTTGCCTGCGTACGGCCCAAAGGACGGTCAGCTTCAGCGATCGTGCCAAGGTGCAGTTCCGCGCGCTAAGCGACGGGGAGATCGCCTACTACGTGGAGCGCTACTCACCACTGGACAAGGCGGGAGCATACGGTGTGCAGGATTGGATCGGCTATACCGCCGTGGAGCGCATCGAAGGCAGCTTCTACACCGTGATGGGCCTGCCGATGCACAGGGTGTATGCCGAATTGAAGCGGCTGGCCGGGGAATTTCGCCGTTAGCGCAACAACGCTGCGTGGCCGATCACTTCGTGCTGCGTGCCCAAGGCATCGGTGATCCAGATCTTCCACACGTAGATGCCGCTGGGGGCGGTGCCACCATCCCAACCTGCATGCAGGTCTTCGGTGCTGTAGATCGGTATCCCCCACCGGTTGAAAATGGAAAGCGTGAAGTGCTTCGGATTGCGCACGGAGGAAATGGGCAACAGTACATCATTGATGCCGTCCCCGTCCGGGGTGAAGGCGTTCGGCATGAACAGCATGTAAGGATCCTCCACGCATACGATGCCAGCGGTGGAATCACGGCATCCTTCATCACTGGCGGCCACCAGGCGCACAGTGTAGCAGTCCACGCCGGTGTAGGTGAAGCTGGGCGAGGATTCGACGGAAGCACTGCCATCGGCATCACCAAAGGTCCACGCGTATTCCGAGGCATGCTGCGAGGTGTTGATGAAATGGATCAGCGGGTTGTCAATGGTGGCGACGGAAGGCGATGCGACGAAGGAAGCCACGGGCTGCACAAAAGCTTGGACAAGGCCCGCATGCGTAACCGTGGCCGTGCAGCCGGCGGAATCCGTTACGGTCAATCCCACACTGTAAGTTCCACCTGTGGAATAGCAATGGAGCACGGAGGCATTGTTGCCTTGGGCACCATCCCCGAAGGACCATAGATAGGCGGCCGCTCCGGCTGGCTGTGCCTGAAAGGTGGCGCAAAGCGGTGCACAACCCGCGGTGTCCGCAGCTGTGAACGAGGCTTGGAACGCGGCAGATACCGCCACTGTGACGTTCGCTTGCGCGGATGTACACCCGTTGGCATCGGTGGCTGTTACGGAGTACACCGTGGTGGCTTGGGGGGAAACCGAAGGGCCACCGGGTGCCCATGAATAGGTGTAACCCGGAGTGCCGCCCGTTGCCGCAGCGAGAAGATCCACCGTGGAGCCCAGGCAAACGACGGTATCCGGGCCTGCGGCAAGCACTAAGGGCTGCGGCTCCAAAACCATCACATTTTCCTGGGCGGAACATCCGGAGGCATCGCTCACAGTGCAGCCATACATGCCAGCGCCCAGCCCGGTGATCGCGCTTGTGGCTTCACCACCGGGCGTCCAGAGATAACTGAGCGGTGCCACCCCACCGGTGGCCACGGCGGTGGCCGTGCCGTCTGCCGCCCCGGCGCACGAAACATCGGTGTGGTTCAGGGTGAGCGACAAGTTGCCCACCGATCCGGACAAGGTGGCCGTGGCCGAAGCCGAACAACTGTTCACTGCGGAAACGGTGACGGTGTAGTCTCCCGGGCCCAAGTTGGAAATCGTTTGCGTGGTGGCCCCGCCGGGCGACCAGTAGTAATTCACCGCGCCACTGGCCCCGGTAACATTGGCCGTAAGGCTGCCGTTATTTTGTCCACAGGTGGGCTGCACGGCGTCAATGGCCACGCCGAGGATGTGGATGTCCTGCGTGGTGGTGGCCGTGGCTCCGCAGGCATCAGTGGCCGTAAGCGTCACCGTGTACGTGCCTGGTGCCGGGTAGCTGTGGGAAGGGTTTTCCTGAACGGAGGTGTTCTGGGATGAGCCTGGATCACCAAAATTCCAGGCAAACGTGTCCGGGCATGGTGTGGAGGCGTTGGTAAAATCCACGGAGGTCCCATTGCAGTCTCCGCTGAAAGCGGCAACCACGGGTTCAGACTCATCGATCAGGATGTCATCGATTGCGACCCCGTCATAGTTGTTACATGCGCTTCCAGCCCCGAAGAAGAAGCGAAAACGCACACTGGGTGCATGCGCCAACCAGCCGAGGCAGTGCTTGGCCGTAACCCAAGCCTGGCTCCCGTTGCCACCTTGGCAGCTGCCTTGTGTGGAACCCTGACGGCCGCTCCAGCCATGCTTCGGTGAAATGGAGCCTGGCAGGTTGGTGATGTTTGCTGAATTGAACCAATAGGTGGTATTGCAATTGGGCGGCTCGTTGAATGCCCCAACATTGCTGTACGTGGTGCCGCCATCCGTGGAATACTGGAAGGTCATCCCGTCATACTGGCGTTCCACCTCCCAGAAGATCTTGAACGAGATGCGCGGGTTGGCCAAGTTCGCAAAATCGAAGCAGGGGCTCTCCAACCATGACCGTTCGTTGTTGTTGTAGAACGTGCCTGTCAGCCCGCCCACGCACCAGCTCTTGGTGCCACCACCGGCGCTGTTGATCAAGGGATGGGCCGGAGTTCCCCAGGCCCAATCGCTCGCAGTGCCGCCACTGGTCCATGCCGGGCCAGCCTCGAACCCTTCGGTGTATGGGAACGTGTTGATCATGGGGCCGCACTGCGCCATGGCCTCTTGCCAAGCGGGCTGCGTGCCGAACAAGGCAAGCGCCAAGAGGCAATTCCACGGGAGATTGGCACGTTCCATCCGGCAAGGGACGCAAAGTTCGGGGTCGGTGGCGCTTGCCGTGCAGCAGTTTGGCCCCATTTTTGGCATCCCGTTCCGGGCAATTGCGCCCCGTACCCAAAGCATCGCCACATGAACCTGAGAACTTTTGTGCTTCCCTTGTGCGCCGCCGCCATTGGCACGGCGAGCGCCCAGCTTGCGGTGAACCCGCAACTGGGCATCAACTACACCAACCTCACCAACACCCCGTCCGCCGTGGTTACCTCCGCAGCGGTGGGTTTCCAGTTGGGCGCCGACCTTCGTTTGGGCGACCGCCTGTACTTCCAGCCGGGTGCCTTCTTTGGCCGCAGCGCCACGGTGATCAAGTTCAGCCCGCTGGACACCAGCTTCATTGAGGACAACCTGATCCGCACCACCGCCAAGGTGAAGGCGCTGGTGGGCTACAACATCGTTCACGGCGAGGCGTTCCGCCTGCGTGTGAACGCCGGGCCCACCTACGAGGCGCTGCTGAGCGTGGACAGCAAGGATGACAAGATCGCCTTCAACAAGAGCGATTACAATGGGGGCTCCTTCAACATGGATGCCGGCTTGGGCATCGATGTGGCCTTCCTCACCTTGGAAACCGGCGTGAGCTACGGCCTGAGCAATGCGTACAAGGACGAAGGGAAGTTCCTTTCAGACAGCAAATACTTCACCTGGTACGCCACGTTGGGCGTGGTGATCGGAGGCAAGCCGAAATGATCACCGCCGTTCAATGCACCAACGTGATGGTGCCGGAGCGGTCAATCGTTTCGCCGCTCTTGGAAGCCGCACGGAGCACATAGAAATACGTGCCAGGTGAACAGGCTTGACCTGCGGGCGAATGACCGTCCCACACCTGCCGGGGGTGTTCCAACCAAGCTTCCAATTGGCCCCAGCGGTTGTAGATCCGCACGTCCAAGCTGGCCAGGTCGCCGCCGGTAATGGCAAACACATCGTTGCTGCCGTCGCTGTTTGGCGTGAAGATGTTCGGGACTACCAAGCTGTCCGCTCCTTGAATGCACACTTGGGCGGAAGAGCTGTCCACGCATCCAAAGGAATTCGCCACCACCAGCAGCACCGGCCAGCACCCGTTGCCGGGATTGTTGAATGCAGGTGAGGGGTCCGTGGAAGTTGCAGCGGTGGAATCACCAAAGAGCCACGCCCAGGAGGCAGCACCTGTGGAAAGGTCGTGGAACTGCACCTGCGGATCTGCCGGTGCAGGTGAAGCGGGACTCCAGTCAAAAGCGGCATTTGGCAACGCATGCACGCGCACGGAATCCGGGAGCAGCGAGGTGGTGGTGCAGCCACCGCCGAAATCAGCGGTAACGGAAACGGCATAATTGCCCGCAGACTGGAAGCAATGTTCCGCGATGGAATCCTGGCTTGCAGCCCCATCGCCGAAGCTCCAGGAATATGTGGCCGTGCTTGCGGAGGAAGCCGCAACCATGACGCACCACGGGGCACAGCCTTGCAGCGCGGACGCATTGAGCGTTACGGCCGGAGCTTGCACCGTGATGGTTGCTTGCGTGCAAATGCTGTCACCGCAGGAGGTAACGGCACAGAAAAACAATTGCACATTGCCCGTATCCAACGGGCCGGGCACGTAGCTGGTAAGCAACGAATCCGGTGTGCTGAACTGGCCGGATCCACCGTGCCAGTACACGCTGGCATAAGCACCGCTAACACTGCCCGCCAAACTGGCCGCTGCACCGCAAGCCACAGCGCCGCCACCCGAAACCACATTGGCGGTGGTGGGTTCAATGGCCGCCATGCACCCATGGTTCACATAGGTGGGCACCGGCATGCCGGGCCAGCTGAAATCCACGGCTGCACCGTCATTCTCAGCGGATGTACCGCCGTAGGTGCCATAGATGTTGGTCAATTGCCCGGCATCGTAGGTGGCCGTATCGCCGCAGCCGGTACCGGCAACGGACATCCGCAACCAGCGGCTCATCGGCGGGCCGGGCACGGTGGTGATGGCCTGCCCCACAAGGTCATTGTTCTTGAAATGGCCCTGGCTGTTGCCCGGTGCCTGAAAGATGATGTAGAGCGTATCGTTGAGCGCTGTGAATGAATTAGCCTGCACGCACATGTCCGTGGAGGTGATGAAAATGACCTCCTTGCCGGCAGGAATCATTCCGCCCGGAGGCTCCAACAACCATCCGCAGCCCTGGATGGAAGCATTGAGCTGGCTAGTGAGTGCGGCCGTGGTGGAATTTTGCACAAGTCCTTGGAAGGTGCTGCTGAAGAACTCGAACTGCAGGTCGGACAGTGCGATCGGCGCGGGGCCGGTAATGAAGCGCACCATCTCGTTCATGCCTTCCGTGCTGGCAGGGCAATCCGTGGCGGAAATGCAGGCATCCACCAAAATGCTTTCGATCTCCAGGCATTTCGTGGGCACCTGGGCTTGCAGGCCGGAACAGGCGAGTACGGCGCCAAGGACCAAGGCCGTGGTCTGAAGTGCGTTCATGGGTGTGGGGTTCGGCAAGCGGGCATCAGGCATGAAATGCCGAAGGCGAACTTATTCGCACGGGAAACCGCGTAACTGCGCCCGCCAGCGATCTTATCAACGGGCCGGCATGGAAGGATCTCTCCGGGCCGCGGTGATCACAACGCCTTGGCCCGCTCCCAGTACACGTCCATTTCCGCCAAGCTCATCTCACCGAGCTTCTTGCCGTCCTTCTGTGATTCGCGTTCCAAGTACTGGAACCGCTTGATGAACTTGCGGTTGGTGCGTTCCAAAGCCTCGTCGGGGTCGATCTTCAGGAAACGCGCATAGTTCACGATGCTGAAGAGCAGGTCGCCCAGCTCTTCCTGCTGCTTGTCCGTGGCGGCATCCACTTCAGCTTTCAGTTCGGCGAGTTCCTCGTTCACCTTCTCCCACACCTGGCCTGCGTGCTCCCAATCAAATCCCACGCCGCGCGCCTTGTCCTGGATGCGGATGGCCTTTACCAAGCTGGGAAGTCCGCGCGGCACGCCTTCCAGCACGCTTTTGGGCACATCCAAGGGCGCGCCCGATGCCTTTTTCTCGGCCAGCTTGATCTTTTCCCAATTGGCTTTCACGTCCTCCTCCCCTTCCACCTTCACATCGCCGTAAATGTGCGGGTGCCTTCGGATCAATTTCTCACAAATCCCGTTCAGCACTTCCGTAATGGTGAACGCGCCCTTTTCCTGGCCGATCTTGGCATAGAACACCATGTGCAGCAACAAATCACCGAGTTCTCCGCGCACCCCCTCCAAGTCGTTGTTCAGAATGGCGTCCCCCAGCTCGTAGGTCTCTTCAATGGTGAGCGGCCGCAGGGTTTCCAGCGTTTGCTTTTTATCCCACGGGCATTGGGCACGCAGGTCGTCCATGATGTTCAAAAGGCGTTCAAAGGCTTGCAGGCGGGGATCCATGGTGCAAGTGTAGGCAGCGTTCATGTGCATCCCCGTGTTCCATGGCCTCTTGATCGGATCTTTTTCCTCCTGAATACGAATGGCTTGACCAAAAAATTCAACCATATAGTTTGACTATTTGGTCAAACCAATTAGTTTTGCGCCCTCGATGGACGAATTGACCGAACCCGAACTGCGCATCCTGGAGGCCGCCCGCAAGGTGTTCGAGCGGGATGGCTATGCCGGTGCCCGCATGCAGCACATCGCCGACGAGGCCGGCATCAGCAAGGCTTCGCTGCACTATTACTTCCGGAGCAAGGAGAAGCTCTTCACGCGCATTTTCGACGAGTACATCACCCGCATCGTCCCGGTGTTCAGCGCTTGGAATGACGACGGCGACGACTGGCAACCCAAGGTGCGCACCTTCATGAAGGGCATGATGAAGGCCATCTCCGAGTCGCCCATGCTGCTCATCGCGCGGGAATTCGACCGAGATCCCTCGAAGATGGAGGCGCTGTTGGTTGCCCGGCGCAAAAAGCCCAACGCCTTCGCCGCCTATTTCGAGCGGTTGAGCAAGGCCGGCCTGGTGCGCGACATCGACCCGCGCCCCCTCATCATGGCCATGCAGGCCCTCTGCGCCTACCCCTACATGAACAAGGCCTTCCTGTGCGCCGCGATGCGCATGGACCCCAAGCAGTACACCGACTACCTGGACCAATACACCGACCAAGCCGCGGACATCATCATCCGCGCCATGAAAAAATGAAGCTCGCGCGCCTCCTTGTTTACGCCCTGTGGCCCGGCACCGCTGCATTGTCCGCGCAAACCACCGTCACGCTGGAGCAGCTCCGCGCCGCAGCCCTGGCCCATGCGCCCGCCACCACGGACAAGCAACTCCACCTCGATGCGGGCACCCTGCAGGCCAAGGCCGTGAACAGCGCCTGGTTGCCGCAGGTGAAGGCCGTGGCACAAGGCACCTACCAGAGCGAAGTCACCGAATTCGACCTCAGCGCGCTGGGCTTCCCCGCCATCACCATCTCGCCGGACCAGTACCACGCAGGCTTCGAAGTGCAACAGACGATCTATGAGTTCGGCGCCACCAAGGCCCGGCACGACCTGGCGCTCACCCAAGCCCAGGCCCAGGCTGCGCAGAGCGATGTGGAGCTGCTGGGCCTTACGCAGCGCATC
>JAFDZY010000183.1 GCA_018266685.1 Bacteroidota bacterium | reverse complement strand
TTGAAGTAGTGGGTCTTCTGGCTGTTGTAGCTGGCACCGGCGGTGAGCTTCAACTGCTTGCCCATGTCGTGGCTCCACACGCTGTTCACGGCAATGCGGGTAGGGTCCGCGCGCCGGTCCTCCACGATGTACTTGCTGCGCATCCCGGTGACGGTGTTGCCTTGGATACCTTCGGCGTTCTGCACGGTGTACAGGTTCTTGCCGTTGGCGAAATAGAGCTGCGCCCAGTTGATCTGGCTGGTGTTCGGGTCGTTGCGCCAGGCATTCGCCATCTGGGCGGCAATGGCGGGGTATTCCTCCTCGTTGTAGCTGGGCAGGTAGCGGTAATAATCGGGGCGTGGGTCGGGCGCATCGTACCAGTTCAGCGCGGTGTAGCCGTCCCTGCCGAAGGTGTACAATACACTGGTGTTCCATTCCGTGCGTTCGTCCGGCTTGAAATAGTGGGAAAGGATGAAGAGCGGCTTGTGGTCGTTGCTCACGTTGGCGTTGCGCTTCTTGCCGTCCTGCCAGCCCCAGTTCGGGTTGTAGTAATGGTCGTCGGTGAGTGTTTGCGCCTCGGCCACGGCCAGTCCTTGCCTTCCGGAAACGGTGGGGGCGCCCAGGCCCACAAAACCAAAGCTGTGCTTGGCGTTCAATTTCTTCTCCACCGAAAGGAAATAGGCGCCTGCGCTGTAAAAGGTGCCGGGTACATAGCCTTCATTGGCCCAACGCAGGGAGCCGCTCACGCTGTAGGCCCATCCGTTCTGCATCATGCCGGTGTTGTAGGTGGCCATGGTCCTGTTGCGGTAGCTGCGGTTGGAAAGGGCATAGGAAATGCGTGTCCCCTTGCGGAGCTGCGATGCGCGCAGGTCAATGTTGGTCCAGCCGCTGATCCCCCCGAAGCTGTAAGGTGATGTGCTCACGCCGGCGCGGCTTTCCGACCAACGCGTCACGTCGTTCAATCCGCCCCAAAGCGCCCAGGAGGCATAGCCGTTCTCCAGGTCGTTCATCAAGATCCCGTTAACGCTCACCGGGCTGAATTCGCCCTCAAGGCCGCGCACGCGGAACCGCGCCGCGCCGAAGTTGTATCCGGCGGTGGCATTGAACACGTCCCGCGAGGAGCGCAGAATGCCGGAAACGTTCTGCCCTGCGATGTCCGCATCAAGGTCGCTGGCGGAAACGGTAAAGGACCCGGCGCGCAGGTCCTGATCGGCAACGGAGGTGTCCGGCCGGGTGGTGAGCAGGCTGCTGTCCGCCCTTAAAGTGCGGGTAGTGTCTTTTTGGGCCAGTACCGGGGAGGCCAGCAAGCCGGCCAAAACCGGCAACGTGGAAAGGAAGAACCGCTGGTTGCAGCTGTGCCTGGTGTTCTTGTAAATGTCTCTGCTCATAAGCCGATCATTCAATACCCGGTGCCGGTTATGGTTGGGTAAAAGGGAGCCAAAAGTAGCAACCCGCTGGTATCATGCACGGAAGGCTTTTCAAAAGGCCGGAACTGCCCGCACGGGGCTCTTCCAAAGGAGGAACCTCCCAAGCGCCGGAACCGGGTTGTTCCACGTCTGTTAAAAAGGAGGGCTTCCGGGAGGTTGCGGTTTCCTACTTTTGAAGGTTGCAGATCATTACCCAAACGTGAATCCGCCCCTGTTCCATAAGGTGTCCGCCTTTGTGCACCACCTGCGGCCTTTGCTGGTGGCTGTCTTGCTGTTGTCCGGCATTCAAGCCAGGGCTGCGCACATTCTCGGCGGCTCCATCACGTACGATTGTCAAAGCGGCAATAACTACATCGTTACCCTGGATCTTTTTTACGATTGTTCCGGTGTGGCGGCATTGGCCCAAACGCTCCACTTCACCAGCGCCTGCAACACGTTCGACATCGTGGTGCAACCGCCGCCCCCCCAGGAGGTAAGCCAGATCTGCCCGGCCCAGTTGGTGAACAGCTCGTGCAATGGCGGCGGGCTGCAAGGCGTGAACTGGTACAGCTTTCAAACGCCGGTAACCCTGCCGCCCTGCCCGGGTGGCTGGAACATCTCATGGGTTACGTGCTGCCGTGCCACTACGGTTGACCTGGTGGGGGCTGCCGGCACCTATTTGGAGGCTGAGCTTCGCAATGACCTGGTGCCTTGTGATGATTCCCCGATCTTTACGGAGAACTCGGCCCCGTACGTGTGCGTGGGCGACCCGGTGAGCTACAACTTCGGGGTTACAGAGCCCAATGGCGATTCGATCAGTTACACTTTGATCGGTGCCCGGGGCTTTGCGAACAGTTCGGCGCCCATCGCATACAAGCCGGGTTATAGTGCACCCCAGCCGGTAGCCGGAACGACGTTGGACCCGGTTACGGGACAGTTGGAGTTTACACCACCGGTCATCGGGAAGTACGTGTTCGTGATCGAGGTCCAACAATATGATGCCAACGGGGTCTTGATCGGGTCTGTGATGCGCGATATCATGGTGATCGCCATGCCATGCAACGGATCCGCGCCTGTGGCCCAAGGCCCGGCCGTGCTTACAGGCCCTGGTGGCCCTGGCGATCCCCCCGGCACTGGTGCATTGGTCACGGGCAACAATGCCCTCCAGGTGTGCAATGGTTCACCCTTCTGTTTCAGCATGGAGTTTTCCGATGCCGATGCGGGTGATGTGCTTGCCCTGACCTCTCAGATCTCAACCCTGTTGCCTGGAGCCACATCCACCGTCTCGGGTTCCAATCCCCTGACCATCACGATCTGCTGGACCGGCAACGTGGCCAACAGTCCGGTGAACCTGTTGATCCAAGTGAACGACGGAGCCTGCCCCATTGTGAACACCACCACTACTGCCGTGAACATCACTTCGGTGAATCCCCCGGGCGGCACGCCCGATCCCGGTACGAATGCAGTGGTGCAAGTGTGTCCTACGGCAACCATATTCAACCTCATTGACCAACTGGGAGGCACTCCGGATGCCGGTGGCACATGGACCGGCCCCGGGAATGTCCCTCATGGCCCACAGTTCGATCCCGCCACGGATGTGGCCGGTGTATACACGTACATGGTGGGCAATGCCTGCCTGAATTTCAGCTCAACACTGACGGTAAGTTTTACGCCAAATGCGCCTGATGCAGGTGCCGATGGCAACCTGAACGTATGTGGCAATGCCGCACCTGTTCCCTTGATCTCCGGACTGGGAGGAACTCCTGATGCGACTGGAACGTGGACGGAACAAGTCACGGGCACCCCGGTAGGGGCCAATTATGATCCGCTAACGCAGGCTCCGGGGGTGTATGTCTATACCGTTGCAGGTAGCGGCGGTTGCGCTTCCGCCCAGGCTACTGTTACAGTAACGGAAGTGGCGCCGCCCAATGCGGGAACGAACGGTGCTTTGGCGGTTTGTGCCAATGGAACGGCAGCAAGCTTGTTCAATGCATTGGGAGGAACGCCTGTCGCAGGCGGCGCTTGGAGCGGCCCGAGCGCAGTGGTTGGCGGGATGTACAATCCAGCCACCATGAACCCGGGCAATTATGTGTACACGGTTACCGGCGTGGCTCCCTGCGGGAATGCAACAGCTACAGTATCCGTTACGGAGCAACCACCGGCCAATGCGGGAACCAATGGCAGTTTGAATGTCTGTACAAATGCAGCTTCCGTGAGCCTCTTCACCGCGTTGGGCGGCACGCCTCAAGCGGGTGGCACATGGAGCGGCCCGAGCGCGGTGGTTGGCGGTATGTACGATCCCGCTACGATGCTTCCCGGCGCCTACGTGTACACCGTTAACGGCGTGGCGCCATGCGGGAACGCCACGGCCACGGTAACGGTGACGGAACAGATTGCCGCCAATGCAGGCGTGGATGCTGGGCTGAACGTATGTGAGAGCGGTGCTGCAACCAGCCTCT
>JAFDZY010000182.1 GCA_018266685.1 Bacteroidota bacterium | reverse complement strand
TACACCGGCAAGGTGGTGCTGGCCCTGGACAACCCCACCATCGTGGTGATCACCGACCGAAACGACCTGGACGACCAGCTCTTCGACACCTTCGCGGCCAGTGTGCAACTGCTGCGGCAGGAACCTGTGCAGGCCGAAAGCCGCGACCACCTGAGGGAATTGCTGAAGGTGGCCAGCGGCGGCGTGGTGTTCACCACGATCCAGAAGTTCCAGCCCGAAGAAGGCAATGTGTATGACGAGCTGAGCGCCCGCGAGAACATCGTGGTGATCGCCGACGAAGCGCACCGCACGCAATATGGCTTCAAGGCCCGCAACGTGGACGTGAAAGACGAAGCGGGTGAGGTGATCGGCAGCAAGATCGTCTACGGTTTCGCCAAGTACCTGCGCGACGCGCTGCCCAAGGCCACCTACCTGGGCTTCACCGGCACACCCATTGAAGGCACCGATGTGAACACGCCCGCCGTGTTCGGCAACTACGTGGACGTGTACGACATCGCGCAGGCTGTGGAGGACGGCGCCACCGTGCGCATCTACTACGAGAGCCGCCTGGCCAAGGTGAACCTGAGCGAAGAAGGCAAGCAACTCATCAAGGACCTCGACGATGAGCTGGGCAAGGAGGAGCTCACCGACACGCAGAAAGCCAAGGCCAAGTGGACCCAATTGGAAGCGCTGATCGGCAGCGAGAACCGGATCAAGAACGTGGCGCGCGACATTGTGGCCCACTTCGAGCAGCGGCAGGAGGTGTTTGAAGGCAAGGGCATGATCGTGGCCATGAGCCGCCGCATTGCTGCCGAACTGTACGCCGCCATTGTTGCGCTGCGCCCGGATTGGCACGACGACGACTTAGGCAAGGGCAAGATCAAGGTGGTGATGACGGCAGCTTCATCGGATGGTCCGGCGATGGCCCGGCACCACAGCACCAAGGAGCAGCGCCGCGCCCTGGCCGACCGCATGAAGGACCCCAACGATCCGCTGCAATTGGTGATCGTGCGCGATATGTGGCTCACCGGCTTCGATGCGCCCAGCATGCACACGTTGTACATCGACAAGCCGATGAAGGGGCACAACCTGATGCAGGCCATCGCCCGCGTGAACCGCGTGTTCAACGACAAGCCCGGCGGCCTGGTGGTGGATTACCTCGGCATCGCCGCCGACCTGAAGAAGGCACTCAGCTTCTATTCCGATGCGGGCGGCAAAGGCGATCCCACCATCGCCCAAGAGCAAGCCGTGGCGCTGATGCTGGAGAAGCTGGAAGTGGTGGCGGGCATGTACCACGGCTTCCCCTACGAGGAGTATTTCGAAGCGGACGTGGCGAAGAAGCTGTCGCTGATCCTTGCTGCGGAGGAACACATCCTCGGCCTGGACAACGGCAAGCGGCGCTACATCAACGAGGTCACTGCGCTCAGCAAGACCTTCGCCATCGCCATACCGCACGACCAAGCGATGGACGTAAAGGACGAGGTCGGCTTCTTCCAGGCGGTGAAAGCCCGCCTCGCGAAGTTCGACGGCACGGGCTCCGGACGCACCGATGAAGAGTTGGAGACCACCATCCGGCAGGTGATCGACCAAGCGCTGGTGAGCGAGAAGGTGATCGACGTATACGACGCGGCGGGCATCAAGAAACCGGACATCTCGGTGCTCAGCGAAGAATTCCTGCTGGAGCTGAAGGGCATGGCACACAAGAACGTGGCCATCGAAGTGCTCAAGAAACTCCTGAATGATGAGATCAAGGCCCGCGCCCGGACGAACATCGTGCAAGCCCGTTCGCTCATGGACATGCTGGAGGACAGCATCAAGCGGTATCACAACAAGATCCTCAGCGCCGCCGAGGTGATCGAAGAGCTGATCAAGGTGAGCAAGGAGATCGCCAACAGCGACAAGCAGGCGGCCGACATGGGCCTGAGTGAATACGAGTACGCCTTTTACACGGCCGTGGCCAACAACGACAGCGCCAAGGAGCTGATGCAACAGGATAAACTGCGCGAGCTGGCGGTGGTCCTCACCGAGCGCGTGCGCCAGAACACCAGCATCGACTGGACGATCAAGGAAAGCGTGAAGGCGAAGCTGAAGGTGATCGTGAAACGGACCTTGAGGCACTACGGCTATCCGCCGGACATGCAGAAGCTGGCCACGGACCTGGTGTTAAGGCAGGCGGAGATGTTGGCGGCGGAGTTCACGGAGGCATAGTGCCGCAGCCCCTACACCGCGCACAGCACCGGCACGCCCAGCTCGTTGGTGAGCAATTGCTGCTTCTCCTTGTCGGCGTTGCGGTGATCGCCGCTGGCGTGGGCCATGATGGCGATGCAATCCACGCCGTGGTTGCGTGCGTAGCGGATGGTGCGCTGCACGAATCCCTCGTAGAACTTCTCCACGGGCTCATTGGTTTCGCTGTGCTTGATGCCTTCGTGGGCGAGGCGCTCCATCATCTTCACCTTGTTGTGCAGCAGTTGGTTGCTGGTGGATTGGCCTTCCACCAGTTGCTGGTACACCTCCACGTGCGATCTGCAGGCCTTTGCCAGTGCCACCACGGCGTTCAGCAGCGGGGTAACGTCGCCATGGCCGGCCACGGGCATCAGGATGCGGTCCATTTTCACCTCGCGCGGGGAATACACCTGCACTACGAGGGAGGGCACAGCGGCGGTGCGTGCCAGGCGGAGCATGTCCGAGCCGAGGATCTCCTGGCGCAGGCTGCGCACGCCATGGGTGCCTGCCACCAGCAGGCTGTGGCCGTTGGCGGATTCGGTCACGATCTCCTTCATGAACGCGCCTTCGCGGAGCACGGGCAGCACTTTCACGCCCTGCTTGGCCAGTTGTGCCAGGTTTTCGGCGTGCGCCTTTTCCAGGTCGG
>JAFDZY010000181.1 GCA_018266685.1 Bacteroidota bacterium | reverse complement strand
GATCTTTTCGGAGGACGATACGCGGAACAGGTTGCGTAGCGGTGCCTACGGAACCTGTTCGGCGGAGAAGTCATCCGGAAAGAGGGCAAGCAGATCGGCCGATATTGAATGCGTAGATGGTATAAAAAACCCGGTATTACCCGTGGTGGTATCCCGTCCCCTTCAAGATACTGAACGCCCGGTACAGCTGCTCGGCAAACAGCACCCGGACAAGCTGGTGCGGGAATACCATCGGGGAGAGTGAGAGCACGAGGTCGGCGCGTTGGCGTACTTCATCCGTCATCCCGTACGCGCCGCCGATCACGAAAGCAAGGTCGCGCACACCTTGGTCCCGCCAGGCACCAATGCGCTGCGCGAAGGCTGCGCTGGTAAGCAACTTGCCCCGCTCATCCAGCACCACCACCCGTTCTCCTGGCTTCAACGCCCCCAAGATCCGTTCGCTTTCGGTGCGCTGCTGCCATGCCGGATCACCCTTGCCGGCATCCGCCAGCACCAGCTCTTCGATCGGCTCCATGCGCCGGATGCGTTCCACATAATGGCGGAGCCCCTCGGCCACGAAGCCACGTTCACTCTTCGCCACCATGATCAACCGGATGCGCATGCCCGCCGCTGTGTTCGTAACTCCTTATCTTGCAGGGGCCCAAATGTGGCCCGTTATTTGCAAAATTGCTGCACATGCAACTCTCCCCCATGAAAAGGACCTCCTTTGTATTGCTGCTGCTGCTGGCCTTCACCGGTGCACGGGCGCAAGGAGCCGCCAAGGACCAGGTGGCGGCCGCCATTGGATCCGGCAATGCAGCCGCCGTTGCCAGCTTCATGGTGGCCAGTGTGGACATGACCCTTCCCTCCGCCAGCGACTTTTACAGCAAGGCCCAGGCCGAACAAATGCTGCGCAAGTTCTTTGATGAGCACAAGCCCAAGGGCCTGGCCATCGAGCACGAGGGTAACAGCCGCTCCGGCGACAGCTACTATATTGGCAAGCTGGCCACCGCCAATGGTGATTTCCGGGTGACCTACTTCCTGAAAAAATCCGCCGGGGGAAGCCAGTTGAAGCAGTTGCGCATAGAATCCGGAAAGACTGACCATTGATGCTTCCACCCGGTACCGAGGAGATCATTGACCGCGCTTTTCTGGAGGACGTTGGCAGTGGCGACCATACTTCGCTGTCCACCATTCCGGGCAACGCCAAGGGTGCCGCCCATTTATTGGTCAAGGCTCCCGGAACACTGGCCGGGATCGAGCTTGCACAAGCCATTTGCCACCGCATGGACGAAGGCCTCGCCTTGCGGCCATTGATGCAGGACGGTGCCCGAGTGGTGCCCGGCGACGTGGCCTTTACGCTGGCCGGTTCCAGCCGGAGCATCCTGCTGGTGGAGCGCATTATCCTCAACTTCATGCAGCGCATGAGCGGCATTGCCACCCTGACGCGTGCCTTTGTGGACGCCGTGCAAGGCACCGGCTGCCGGGTGCTGGACACCCGGAAAACCACGCCCGGCCTGCGCGTGATCGAGAAGTGGGCCGTGCGCATCGGCGGCGGCACGAACCACCGCATGGGACTGCACGACATGATGATGATCAAGGACAACCATGCCGACTTTGCCGGAGGTATTCCACAGGCCGTCCTCCGCGCCCAAGCCTACCAGCGCGAGCACGGCATGAACATTCCAATAGAAGTGGAAACCCGCAACCTCATTGAAGTGGGCCAAGTGCTCTCCGCCGGCGGCGTACAGCGCATCATGCTGGACAATTTCAGCACCGGCACCCTTTCCGAAGCCGTGCGCTTGATCAACGGCCGGTTTGAAACGGAGGCCAGCGGCGGCATTACGCTGGAAACCGCACGCAAGTACGCCGAGTGCGGCGTGGATTTCATTTCCGTGGGCGCGCTCACACATTCCGCAGGCAGCTTGGACATGAGCCTGAAAGCCATGGGCTGATGGCGGTGCAGCTGGTGCGCAAAATCCTGTTCTCGCGGCCCGTGCGCCGCTTCATCGGCCTGCTCCAGCATGTGGTGCTGCCCGGTTTCGGGGGCTTCAGCATCTACCATGTCTCCCGCTTCTTTTTCCATGCGCTCTTCCAAGGCAACCTCGCCGAACGCGCCGCTGCCATCGCCTTCCGCATCTTCCTGGCCTTCTTTCCCGCCATCATCGTCCTTTTAACGCTGATCCCCTTCATCCCCATCCCGGATTTTCAGGTGAAGCTTCTGGGCACCTTCCATTCCATGCTGCCCGGGGAGGTGTACAATTTCATCGAGGGCCTCTTGCACGACCTGCTCCTGCGCAAGCACAGCACCTTGCTCAGCGTCAGCTTTGTGTTCGGGATCTTCCTGGCCAGCAACAGCATGCACGCCATCCTGCAGGGTTTCCGCCACAGCACCTATGTAACCGAATGGTACCGCCCCTGGAAGCAGCGCCTCATCAGCCTGCTGCTGATGGCCTCGTTCACCGTGCTGTGCGTGGTGGCTTCCGCCGTGCTCACCGTAAGCTCATGGGGGCGGTCGCTGATCCATGACCATGGCGACCAGCTCCATTTCCTGGAAAGCGCCGGATTCGTCACTGTGCGCTGGGCCACTTCCCTGCTGTTGGTGCTCATGGCCGTGGCACTGCTCTACCACGCCGGAAGCCCGGGCAAGAAACGCTTCCAGCTGGTGACCCCCGGGGCGGTCCTTGCCGTGGTGCTCATTTTCCTGCTGTCGCGCGCGTTGGCCTTCGTGTTCACCAACGTCACCGACTACAACGCGCTCTACGGTTCCATCGGCGTGGTGCTCGCCGTGCAGCTCTGGCTCTACTTCAACATGCTCGTGCTGCTCATCGGCTATGAGCTGAACACCAGCATTGCCAAGGCGCACAGGGAACACCGCAGAAGGCTGCCGCCTGCCCAGCCATAGACCCATGGGGCCGGCAAGCAACCCGGCACGCAGGTCTATCGGGTCATATCCATGCGCCTGGCGGCGCATTCGCACACTGTTTTTGAACCACAGACCTGCCGGCCGGCAGGCGGGTCCAAACGGATGAACACAGATTGGGAAGGTTGTTTTGCTTGGTAGGTGGGTCCGTGATCCGTGTTCATCTGCGTCCATCCGTGGTTTTGAATTCTATTGGAAGACGCGCCCGCAGGGCGCGTTAGACCCGATAGTCCTGACCCGGCACGCCCAAAACCCGCCGGAAAGGATAATTTGGACCCGGCTCCGGCTTTGGATCCCCTCCCGGCCCTGCCCCCTGTTCCATGAGGATACACACCCTGCTCTTCTGTGGTGCTTTTGCCACCGCCGCCAGCGCACAAAGCTTCGATGCACTGCACCCGCCGGATACCTACAGGCACGCGGACAACCCCTACTACTGGAAAAACAGCCCGCCCTACCCCGGCTATTGGCAGCAGGACGTCCATTACGGCATGCAGGTGCGCCTGGATGAAGTGCATGACCTGGTGCGCGGCTCCGTGGTGCTCACCTACTGGAACAACTCGCCGGACACTTTGCGGGAGGTCTTCTTCCACCTCTATGCCAACGCCGCAAAGCCCGGCAGCTACATGGAGCAGCTTGGTGGCGACAACCGCGCCCGCGGCACCGCATGGCGCCAGGACACCACACGCGGCACCGACGTGCTCTCCATGACCGTGAACGGCCGTGAAGTTCAACGCGAAGTGGACAACACCATCATGCGTGTGGTGCTGCCGCAACCGCTCCTGCCCGGCACAAGCACCACCTTCAACTACGAATTCGTCACCCATTGGGGCGGCATGGGCCGCATGAAGCTCTTCAGTGCATGGGGCTTCAAGCATTTCGACGGCACCCAGTGGTATCCGCGCATCAGCGTGTACGACCGCAAGTTCGGCTGGGACACCCAGCAGCACTTAGGCCATGAGTTCTACGGCGACTTCGGCACCTTTGACGTAAGCCTGGACATGCCCAACGACATGGTGGTGGAAGCCACAGGCTGGTTGCAGAACCCCAACGAGGTGATGCCCGCCGAACTCCGGCGGAAGCTCGACATCGCCAACTTCAAGGACAAGCCCTGGAACTCGCCGCCATCTGTTGTCACGCCCTACCAGCCCGGCCTGCGCAAGGTGTGGAAGTACCACGCCGAAAACGTACACGATTTCGCCTTCACCGCCGACCCCACCTACCGCATTGGCGAAGCGGAATGGAATGGCATAAAGTGCATCGCCCTTGCCGAGGAACCACATGCCAGCCGGTGGCAGAACGCCGCCGAATACGCCGCCAAGTGCATCAAGGAACACAGTGAATACGTGGGCATGTACGGCTACCCCAAGATGGTGGTGGCCGATGCACGCGACGGCATGGAATACCCCATGCTCACCTTAGACAGCGACGAAGAGCCCGGCTACCGCTCCCTTTTCATGCACGAGATCGGGCACAACTGGTTCTTCGGCATGGTGGGCAACAACGAAACCTACCGCGCCATGCTGGACGAGGGCTTCACGCAGTTCATCGAAACCATGGGCATGGGCCGCGTGGGCGAGGACACCTTGGTGGAAACCCCGTCGCGCAACGCGTATGTGCGGCTGCACACGGACCCGGTGCTTGCCCGCGACCGGCTTACCTACAACAGCTACATGCACGCCGCTGTGCGCGATGAACTGCCGCCCATCAATGTGCACAGCGATGAATTCTCCAAGCTGCCCACCGGCTACCGCATGGTGTACTACAAAACCTCCACGATGCTGTTCAACCTGCGCTATGTGCTGGGTGATTCCCTGTTCGATGCCGCCCTGCAGCACTACTTCGCCCAATGGAAGTTCAAACACCCTTACATTGAGGACTTCCGCCAGAGCTTCATCTCCTTCACGCATGTGGACCTCAATTGGTTTTTCGACCAGTGGATCGACACGGGGAAACGGCTGGACTACGCGGTGAGAGGCGTGAAAAATCGCGGTGCCGACGCCGGCCAGTGCATCCACTTCCGCCGCAAGGGCGAAATGCAGATGCCCATTGATTTCACCGTGACGGCCAACGACGGCAAGACCTATCCATTCCACATCCCAAACAACTGGTTCGTGAAAGCCACAGCGGCAACCGTGCTGCCCCGCTGGATCGGATTTGATGAACTGAAGCGCGACTACTACGCGGACGTGAACATCCCCACCGGGATCGCCGATGTGCGCATCGACACCAGTTACCGCCTGGGCGACGCCAACATGCTCAACAACAGCCTGCGCTTCCCCTTCTCCAGCCGCTTCGACAGCCACATTGCCAACCGGCCCGACTGGCGCAACTACGAAGGCTTCGTGCGCCCGGACATCTGGTACAACGGCTTTGATGGCGTGAAGGCAGGCGTCCACTTCAACGGGAACTACCTGCGCTACAAGCACCAGGTGTGGTTCACTGCCTGGTTGAACACCGGCTTGGGGCAAAGCCTGCCCGGCGGACAAGTGCTTACCAATTACCAGCCCATCAGCTTCAATTTCCGGTATGAGAACGGCACCGAAAAGCTGCTGCACGGCTCTTCCGTGTTTGTGGCCGCCCGGCTGCTGGACGGATTGGAGCAATACGAGGGCGGGTTCAGTTGGGCCGTTCCCTTCACCAGCACCAAGCTCTACACCAACGTAAAATTCATGGTCCGGCGCGACAGTGCGGACCTGACTTACCTGCTCTACCCCGACCGCTGGGAACTACACGCCTTGAACAGCACCTGGAACACCGGCGTGGAGCACCGCTATGACCTCGGCAACGGTTCCGGCACGCTGGCGCTGGAATTCCGCACCGCAGGGATCGGCGCCGCCTACCCCTTTGCACAAGTAGCTGCCACCGCCAAGGACAACCGGTGGTTCGGCCGGCTCAATTTGCGCACACGCGCCCTGCTGCAATACGGAAGCGGTGCCACCCCGCGTGAAAGCCAGCTCTACCTCGCAGGCGCATCACCCGAAGACCTGATGGACAACAAATACGTGCGCAGCATCGGCTTTGTGCCCTACGATTGGCTGGGTTACGGTGCAGGTGTCAACCACTTCCAGCAAGGCGGTGGGCTGGGCTTGCGCGGCTATGCAGGCTATCTGGCCCCGGAGGACATCGGCGGAGGAAACACCATTCTTACCTATGCGGGAAACACCGGCGCAGCCATCAATGCCGAACTGGACCTCGATGGGCTCGTGCGTTTCCGCCCCGGCAAACTGGCCAGTTACCTGCATTTGGACGTGTACCTCTTCGGTGATGCCGGCACCATGGGCTACCGCACCACCACCGACCTGGGCACGCCACAGATCAAGCTGGCCCTGCCCCGGGCCGATGCCGGTGCCGGTGCGGCACTTACCATCAAGCGCTTCGGGCCGCTGGACGACATCAAGCCGCTCACCATCCGCTTCGACATGCCGCTGGTGCTTTCCGCCCTCCCCGCCGGGGAAACGGAACACGTGGCTTTCCGGTACGTGGTGGGGATCGGGCGGAGTTTCTGAAGCAAATTTCCCTGCGATATTTCCGTTTCAGCGCATACATTGCGTTCAAATCTGCCACATGAAAGTATTTTTGAATTAGGCATTTAGGAGTTAGTGAGGGTCCGGTAGGGACAAGGCCCTGCCTGCATCATCCTGTTGAGCAAGTTCTCAAACACTCCCTCCTTCATGAAGCTGCGATTGAACCGGAAGCAGTAT
>JAFDZY010000180.1 GCA_018266685.1 Bacteroidota bacterium | reverse complement strand
CGAAGTGCGCAGCAGTGGCGCGCCGGGATCGGGACCAAGCGGCCTGTTCGCCACGGGTGATGCCGCCTCCGGAACGCCTCCCACGGACATTGCCGGCCTGGTGGCCAACTCCGCATTCTCAGCCTATGTGCGCAGCAACTGCGGCGCAACCAGTTCCGGCTGGAGCTATCCGTTGTTGGTGCAAACGACCTGTGATCCAGCAACGGTGCCTTATACAGAGGATTTCAACACGGTGCCGGTACCGGCACTTCCTTCCTGCTTTGTTGCGCAACAGGTTGCCGGAACACCATGGAACACGGTTGCTTCGCCCATTCCAGGCATGGACGGCAACTGCGCACATGCCGCTTATGACCTCATCACGTTGCCTGACCAGTGGATGTTCACCCCAGGGATCAACCTGCAAGCGGGAACCACCTACAGGCTAAACTACCTCTACGGCAACGGTAGCACGGATGCGCACGACCGGCTTGACATCCACCTCAGCTCCGGACGTTCCGCCACGGATACAGTAATGCTCCTTGCGCAACACCCGGACATTGCGACGGCAATCGCTCTTTCGGGCCTGGCGGATTTTTCGCCGTCCACTTCCGGCACGTTCAACCTCGCGTTCCGCTATTACGCACTTCCTGGAGGCAATCCCTCGCAGATCTTCGTGGACAACATCCAGCTTGACAGCGTGCCTGCGTGCGAACCGGTGACCCAAGTGAACGCCAGTTCCACCGGGCCCGCCAGCGGAACGATAACCTGGACAGCCCCGGGCAATGCACCGGGAGGAGGCTATGACCTCTACTACAACACGGACCCTACCGCGCCAACTGAAGCCACATCTCCCAGCATTGCCGGCATCACGGGAACCAGCCAAGAGCTTTCCTCCCTGACCCCCGGACAGTCCGTCTACTGCTGGGTGCGCAGCCATTGCTCGGATGCCAATACTAGCAATTGGGCCGGGCCGGCAGTCCTCATTCCAGGCCTGTACCAGATCGGCTCCGGTGCAGGAACCGATGGCTCCTACCCCATCAGTTCCTGCTACAACTACAGCTATTCCCAACAGATATACTTAGCCAGCGAATACGGCGGAGGCACCATGATCACGCACATCCGGTTCAAGTACTTGGGCGGATCCAGCGATCCCTCCACCTGGGCACAATGGACGGTGTACATGGGCAACACGGCGCAAAGTTCTTTCTCCGGAGCCGTGGATTGGGTGCCGTTCAACCAATTGCAGCAAGTGTATTCCGGTACCGTGGCACCTGTTGCAGGCGAGTGGATGGACCTGCCACTTTCATCACCCTTTGCATGGAACGGCAGCGACAACATTGTGGTCGCGGTGGATGAAAACTCCGATGGTGGAAGCTGCACGGCCCAATGGGCCTCGTTCATGCCGGGCAATGCACGCGGCCTGCTCTACGCCGGCGATTTTACCAACCCCGACCCGGCATCGCCACCCGCAGCCAGCCAAGGCCCTGACTTTTCCATTGCACAGTTGCAACTGTTTGCCGAAGAACCCACGCCGTGCAACGGCTTGCCGGCGCCCGGCGCCACCACCGGCCCTGCAAGCATTTGCCCCGGCACTGCATTCACCGTGGCCGTGGAGAACAACACGGCTGAATCCGGGATCACCTACCAATGGCAAACCTCTGCGGACGGAACGAACTGGAACAATGCCGCCGGCAACAGTACCGGGCAAGCTTATTCAGCAACCCAGGCCACGGACACCTGGTACCGGGCGGAAGTGACGTGCAATGCCACGGGTTCCGCAACCAGCACACCGCTGCTGGTAACCACAACACCGTATACCGAATGCTATTGCCAATCCATCACGTTCAGCGCGCAAGTGGAACCCATCTGCAACGTGACCTTCGCGGGCATTGACCATGACAGCCCGGGAACAGCTGGTGGTTCGCCGGCGCTGGAGGATTTCACCACCGAACCTGCGGCGCAGGTGGAAGCGGGTTCTTCCTACCCCATCTCCGTGACCGGCAATACCAACGGAAACGCAACGGACCAGATCACCGCATTCTTCGATTGGGACCACGACGGCGTCTTCGAGACCGCAGTGAACCTGACGGCGATCACCAACAACAACTGCACGGCCGCAGCCAATGGCACCGTGGCAGTGCCACAAACAGCATTGGCCGGATCATCCCGGATGCGCATTGTGAAGAACGCCGACATTTCACCTGCCGACCCCTGCTCCCCATACAGCTATGGGCAGGCCGAGGACTACATGGTGAACGTGACCGTGCCGCAGCCCTGTGATGCACTTCCAACGCCCGGTGCCACCACCGGGCCCGCCAGCACTTGTCCGGGCGTGCCGTTCAACCTCAGCGTTGAAGATCCATCCACGCAACCGGGCATCAGCTACCAGTGGGAAACTTCCAGCGACGGCACCACATGGGCCAATGCGCCGGGCACCAGCAACCAGGCCAACTACACTGCCGAGCAGTCCACTCCCAAGTGGTACCGCGCGCAAGTGAGCTGCACGGCGATGGGAACCGCCGCAAGCGGCCCCTTGCTCGTCGGCATCAACCCTCCAACGGACTGCTACTGCACCACGCTCAGTTTTACGTACCAAGTCCAGCCCATTTGCCATGTTGACTTTGCCGGCATAGACAACAACAGCAACGGCACGCCCGGCGGCCTGCCTGCGGTGGAAGATTTTACCAACCTGCCGCCGGCACAGGTGACGGCCGGTTTCACCTACCCGCTCACCGTAAATGGCTACTCCGATGTAACCACCTCACAAATTGCGGCCTTCTTTGATTGGGACCAGGATGGTGTGTTTGAAACCATGGTGCCCTTGGGCAGCATCACGGATGCAGCCTGCACCACGGCATTGACCGGGGATGTAGCAGTGCCGCCCTCCGCGCTGCCGGGCTTGGCGCGCATGCGCGTGCTGCTGGGCGACTTCCAGATCCCCGCAGATCCTTGCGGCACCTATGTCTCCGGCCAAGCGGAAGACTATTGGGTGAACGTATTGGTGCCTGCACCGTGCGATGCCCTGCCCGAACCCGGCAACACCACCGGCCCGACGACCATTTGCCCCGGTGTCCCCTTCACTCTGGGCATCGCCAACACACAGCTCGAAACCGGGATCAGTTACCAATGGCAAAGCAGCACGGACGGCACCAATTGGCTTGATGCGCCGGGCAACAGCGACGAGGCCACCTTTGGCACGTCCGTGGACGAGGACACCTGGTTCCGCGCGGAAGTGGCCTGCGATGCCGCCGGCACAGCCTACAGCACGCCGCTGCACGTGGCCCTGGCGCCGCCTGCAACTTGCTATTGCACGGACATCGCATTCACCGCCATGGTGCAACCCATTTGCCGCGTCACCTTCGCCAACCTGGACCACCTTTCCAGCGGCACCTTGAACAGCAGCCCGGGGCTGGAGGACTTCAGCGCGTTCACGGCCTCGCTGTACCAAGGCCATGCCGATACGCTATCCGTAAGCGGCAACACAGGCGGAGGTGCCGGTTTCGTATCGGCCTTCTTTGATTGGGACGGCAATGGCGTGTTTGAAACTGCCGTGAACGTTGGCACCATTGGGGGCATTGCCTGCGGGCCGCCTGCCAAGGCCAACATCGTGGCACCGCCGGCTGCCGTGCCCGGCCTGTTCCACATGCGCGTGGTGCTGAATGCAAACAACTATGCCACGGACGCTTGTGCCCAGTATGCGCAGGGGCAAGCTGAAGACTATTCCATCCAAGTGCTCAGCGCAATTGGAATTGCTGAAATCGGGCAACTCCCCATCCGCGTGTTCCCCAATCCCGCGCATGCAGACCTGTTCGTGGAAAGCCCGGACGGGCAACCCGTGGATGTGCAGGTGCATGACCTCACCGGGAAGTTGG
>JAFDZY010000017.1 GCA_018266685.1 Bacteroidota bacterium | reverse complement strand
CTGTACACGCGGGTGGCGGAGCGGTTCGATGGATTGAACGCCGCGTTGCACGGCATTTTTGGGAAACCGGTCTTTTCGTGGGCCGATGAGCGCATGGCCGCCATGGGGCTGCGTGCCGCCCATCTGTCCTTCAACCCGTTTGAAGGTGCCGTGGACAGCGGGATGCTGATGCGTGCCTTGCTGCAAAAGGTGCAAGGCGAAGGCGTGGATGTTCGGTTCAATGCCCCGGTGGCGAATTGGGAGGACGGGCCCGGCGGGGTGAAGATCCAGTTGGCCGATGGAGAAGCTGTGCAAGCGCAGCGCCTTGTGGTGGCCACCAATGGCTACGCGCGGGAACTGGTGCCCGCCACCGACATTGCCCCAGGGCGCGGACAGGTGTTGCTCACCTCCCCTGTTCCGGGCCTTCAATTGAAAGGTACCTTCCACAAGGAGGAAGGCTATTTCTATTTCCGTCCCTACCAAGGCCGTGTACTGCTGGGGGGGGGCAGGCACTTGGACAAGGCCGGGGAAACCACCACCGTGGAGGGCACCACGCCGCAGATCCAACACGCATTGGAGGAACTGCTGCGCACCATGATCCTGCCCGGCCGTGACCTCTCCATTGAGCAGCGCTGGAGCGGAGTGATGGGTTTCCGCTCGCAGGGTGGCCCGCCCGTGGTGCAGCATCTTTCACCCAATGTGGTGCTGGCGGCCGGCCTGGGCGGCATTGGCGTGGCCATCGGGATCCGGGTGGGCAGGCAGGCTGCGGATCTGGTGGGATGACGGACACTCCAAGGATGCCGGTTCCACTTCACCTAAATTGCACGCTGGTCATGGTCACTTCCTTGGCTGGTGAGGTCCCTCCGGGATAAGCGGCAACTGCATGGATAACCCCCCAAGGAAAAGTGCGGGATCTGCATTCCAACAGCTGGCATGGTTGCAATGGAAGCGGTTTTCCCGTTCCGTGTCCTTTGGCCGCAAATTGGCCGTTGACCTGTTCCTGGCCTTGCTGGGCGCAATGGCCTTGGCAGGGGCCCTGATGGCAGGTTGGCTATTGATCCCCCTGTTGGGGAAAATTGCCCCGTCTGCAGACTATTTCCAGTTGATCTGCAGTGCGGTCTGGGCCTGGTGCCTCGCTGAATTGGCCGTACGCATGTTCTTTCAGCAACCGGCCACGCTGCAAGTACGGCCTTTGCTCCTCCTGCCTTTCCGGCGTGGTGTCCTTGTCCATTACGTACTGGCCTTGCAGGCACTTTCCTTCGTGTTCCTGTTCGTGCTGGTGCTGCTGGCAAGCCTCGGGGTCTCGTTGGTACAACACGGTCATTCGGTGCTGCACGTGGCAGGTTGGTGTGCGGGCCTGCTCTTCACCTCCTTTGCGCTGGGGCAATTGGCACTGCTGGCCGGAAGAAGCACACGCCTGCTGGTGGTAATGCTCGCCCTGATGGCCACCGTGGCCGGCCTGCATGCATTCGGCATAATCCAAGTGCCTGCCTGGTCGCGCATTGCGTTCATGGCGCTTTACGCAACACCTTGGTTGTGCCTGGTGCCATTGGCCGTTGGCATGCTGCTCCACCAGCGGAATTTCATCGCCATGCGCAACAGCCTTTGGCTCGAGGAAAGGGCACCTTGGCAACCTTCGGCCACGACCCCGGGCACCATGACCTGGGCCGACCGGTTTGGCCGGGCAGCACCCTACATCCGGATGGACCTGCGCATGATCTGGCGCAACAGGCGCCCGCGTTCCACCCTCTTCCTGAGCTTCCTTTTCCTGCTCTATGGCCTGTTGGTGCGAGATCCCGGCGATCCAAAGCAATGGTTCATGCTCATGTTCTGCGCCATGTTCATGACGGGCTTCATGGTGATAAACTTTGGCCAATACATGCCCGCTTGGGACAGTGCCTACTATTCCTTATTGATGACCTGCCCAAGCTCCTTCCAGGATTACCTAAGATCCAAGGTGCTGCTGATGCGCGCCGCCGTGGTGGCCATGGCAGTCTTCTCAATTCCTTATGCCCTGCATGATCATCACTGGGCGTTGCCTTTGCTGGTATTCTGCTTGTACAACCTGGGCATCACCGTGCCCATGGTGTTGTTCTTCGGTGCCTTGAACACTTCGCGGATCGATCTGGGGCGCAGCGCATTCGGCAACTGGCAAGGCGTCAATGCCGGGCGCTTCCTGCTGGTCCTGTTGATCATTGCACCCAGCATGCTCATGGCCATGCTGATCAAGTCCAAATGGGGCGCAGCGACCGCCTATACCACGCTTGCATGCCTCAGTTTGGCCGGTCTGTTGGCCCAACAGGTGTTGTTGCGATGGATCAGATCTTTCTACGCCGCCCGCAAGTACAGGTCCCTGGCCGGGTTCAATCAACGCTGAACACAGATGATCGAGGTGAAGCAGTTGTCCAAACGCTATGGGGCCAAGACTGCCCTGCACTTGCCGGAACTCACCGTGCCGGACGGCCAATGCGTGGGCCTTGTGGGCAACAATGGCGCGGGAAAGACCACTTTCTTCAACCTCTTGCTGGACCTTGTGCGTGCCACTACCGGCACCATCAGCAGCTTTGGCCAGCCCGTGCACCTGAATGAGGATTGGAAGCGCCACACCGGCGCCTACCTCGACGAGCGCTTCCTCATTGACTACCTCACGCCGGAAGAGTACTTCAGCTTCCTGGCCGGCCTGCGCGGGCAGACCAAGGCCGAACTGGAGGCCCTTCTGAACGGGCTCGGACCGTTCTTCGCCGGCGAGGTGACCGACACACGGAAATACCTCCGTGACCTGTCCAAGGGGAACATGAAAAAAGCAGGCGTGGCCTCGGCATTGATCGGCGCGCCCAAATTGGTGGTGCTGGACGAGCCCTTCGCCAATTTGGATCCCTCCTCCCAACTGGGCCTGAAGTCCATCTTGAAGCAGATGGCCCTGCGCAAGGAGGTGACCATGCTGATCTCCAGCCACGACCTGGCGCATGTTACCGAGGTTTGCGAACGCATCCTCGTGCTGGAAAAGGGCGAATTGGTGAAAGACCTCCGGACCACACCGGAGACCTTGAAGGAGCTGGAAGCGATGTTCACGACCGCAGCAAATGCTTGAAAATACACAGCCCCCTGCTTTCGCATGGGGGCTGATCGGGAGCCTCCTGTCAGATTTGAACTGACGACCTGCTCATTACGAATGAGCTGCTCTACCGCTGAGCTAAGGAGGCAGGAATAAACCGGACGGGCCGGTGAACGGGCGGCAAATGTAACCGGGTGGGCGGAATTGGAAGCCGCCTGTGCGGCCATTGCCTAAAACTTCGCTTGGAGGCCAGCCTGGAACAGCACGCCGGAAGTCTTTAAAGTTGCTGAATAGTTCGCGGCATCCAGTATTGGATCGTCAGGATCACGGTCCTTCCACTTGAAGGTGTGCGCAGTGTAGTACAAGCCAACGTTCAGGCCCACAGTTTCTCCAAAATACCACTGCAGGGCACAGCCGGGACGGAAGTAGCCGCCATGGTACCGGTCCTTGACCTTCGCAACCAAGCTCCTGCTCTCGATCTGCAGGTAATTCAATCCGAGGTCCAAGTCAAAGAGCACCGCAAAGTGATCCTTGTTCACCGCATAAAACCGGGGTGACAAGGCCAACAGGAATAGGGCATTGGGGTGAGTGCCTGCGGAATCCAGGTAGCGGCCAGGCTCCAAGCAGATCCCAAGGCTGAAGCGGTCAGCCATGCCATACTGCACTTCTATGGGGAAGGTGACGGTCACCGCCCCGTCATCGTCCGAATGCTTCATGGCCAAGTTCCCAAATCGCACCTCGCTGTTGAAGTGCGTGGCATGGGCGCCCAAGCCCACGCCCAAGCCCACCTGCACCACGCCTTTGGCATTTACTTGGGCGGATGCGGGCACGAACAACGCGGACAGCAGGGTGGCACAGAATAACTTCTTCATGGGTTGGACCATGGGCAGTGTACCATGGTTGAAGGCCAAAGGTTGCCCCAACTTCCGCATTTCCGTTCGGCTTTGCTTTTCCCGTCCCTGTTCCTCAGAAACATCGTTCCTTCTTCCTGTCACAACCTCCGGCCCCCAACACATCCCCCGGTTATCTTGGCCGCATGGAAGGCTATGCACTGGAGCAAGTGGATGCAGGGGAAGGATCCATCAAGGCCATCACCGCCTTGTTGCAGGCCGCATTTCCCGGTGCGCACCACTTCACCGAAGCCGTAGTGCGCTGGCAATACCGGGAGAATCCGGAAGGTGCGGTGATCGGATTCAACGCATGGCACGGCAGTGAATTGGCTGGCCACTACGTCGCATTGCCCATGGCCGCCACCGTGGAGGGCCGGGTGGAGAAAGGCCTGCTCTCGCTGAACACGGCCACGCATCCGGCCCACCAGGGAAAGGGCCTGTTCACCAAGTTGGCGCGCGCCACTTACGAGCATGCGGCACAGGCCGGATACGGTTTTGTGGTGGGCGTGGCCAATGCGAACAGCACGCATGGCTTTACCAAGAAGCTCGGCTTCGAACTGGTTAGTCCGTTGAGGGCCATGATCGGGATCGGGGCACTGCCGCAGCGCAGGCAAGATGCGGAAGTGCAGTTTGCCCATGCGTGGAATGATGCCAGCATGGCTTGGCGGCTGCGGCATCCTGCATATCCATACAGCATCAGGCAGCAGAACGGCCGCACGCTCATCCTTTCGGGGCGCAGGCAACTCGGGGCGCGCTACGTGCTCAGCGTACGCGACGAACCCATGCCAGCGAACGGTTTGGCCAAGGAAGCATCAGGTGTGCTCCGTAAAGTTTGGATCGGGCTGGACCCCGGAATGAACTGGGCGGGCAAGGCGTTCATCAACATCCCGATGCGCTTCCGCCCCTCCCCGCTCAACCTCATCTTCAAGGACCTCACGGGCAAGGGCCGCACGCTGGATGCCGCACGCGTGCGTTTCGACACCATGGACTTTGACATCCTT
>JAFDZY010000179.1 GCA_018266685.1 Bacteroidota bacterium | reverse complement strand
GTAGGCAATTTTTCCTTCGTTGATCCGGGCTTCGTCCACGCCCACCAGGGTGAATGTGCGGTCAGTTCCTTGCTGGGGGCCATGGATGATGCGGAAGGAAACAGTGCACCCGAAGCGTACATCATCGGCACCGCCGGAATTCTTCCCCACCACGCGTGCACTGGCGATGCGTTGTTCCACCAATGCGATCCGGCCGTTGATCTCGGCCAGCTCCCGGCGGCGTAAAGGTCCGTCCGGCAGATCAACGGCAGCGCGGGAGTTCTCCAAGGCAGCCTTTTCCCCGGCCAGCAATTGCAATCCGTTCGGGGTGACCAGGTTTTCGAATCCTTGCGGCAACGGGGCACGTGGCGGAATGAACACGGGTTCCTCCTGGTCGTCCTCCTTTACAAAGCCGCGGCTCATGGTTCAAGTTGTTCGGGTGCTGGTCCTACCCGTTTGCTCAGGGAACGAATCGAAAGGACCTGAAAATCACAAGGCCGCCCCGCAAAGGGACGGCCTTGTGGCAAGGAATGACCGGTTAGTTCTTGATGAACTTGGCGATCTTGGAACCGGAGGTTGTTTCCACTTTCACCAAGTAAAGCCCGCTTGCCAGGGAAGATACATCCATGCTGCCATGATCAAGGACCGGGCGGGCAAGCACCTGGCCGGCGAGGTCCATGATGGTGGCCGTGCGGCCGGTGAGTTTGGAGGGGGCATCCACGTACAGCACAGTGGTAGCTGGTGAGGGGAAAGCAGTGATCACGGCCGTGGCCGGTTCAGTGATGCCTACTGAACTGCTGGGGTCTTCCACCACGGTGACCAAGCCGTCAACCGGGGGATTTTCAACCGTGTTCACGATGCCTGAAGGCCAGCGCACGGTGAGGCTGCTGATGGCGGTGTCGCCGCCGATGCCGAAGTGTGCATTGAGGCTGCTCATGTACCGGAAGCCATCGCCGCTTCGGATGTCGCGGATCTGCGTGCCCATGGGGCTGGTGATCTCCACACGGGCGCCGATGCCGTTTGCATTGCTCACAGTGCCCACGGTGTGCACGGTGATCCAATGGTTGGCATTGCCGGCGTTCAGGTAAATGGTGTTGTCGTTTTGTACATCAACAAAGCCGTTGTGGTCCAGATCGCCGGTGGGCCCATTGGAGAAAGGCACCGTGGCGGGGCTGAAGGTCATGTCGCCGTTGTTGTGCAGCAGTGAGCCGCCGCCCAGCACGTCCACGTAGCCGTCGTTGTCGAAGTCGCGCGCTATGAATTCGATGCTGGTGCCGTTATACAGGTCGAAACCTGAACCGGTGGTGACGTTGGTGAAGGTGGTGCCGTCGTTGCGCATCAGTTTGTGGCCGCCTCCCTCAAAGGAGCTGGCCCCGATCATTACGTCCATGTCGCCATCGTTGTCAAAATCGGCCCAGGCGGACGACCAGCTTTGTTGGTAGTCGGCCAGGTTCATGGCCGGGGCCACGTCGGTGAAGGTGCCGTCGCCGTTGTTGCGCCACAATTGGTCAATGCTGGCCTGCGATTGGCCACCGCGGCATTTGGCGATGAACATGTCGATGAGCCCGTCGTTGTTGTAGTCGATCCAGATGGAGCCGTAGTTGCCGCCATCCGGCGTATCGCCCAAGCCTCCCTGGTGCCAGGTCCAGGTGCCGTTGCCATTGTTGAGGTAGTATACGTTGGGGGCCACATCGTGGCAGCTGAACGCGTCCAATAGCCCGTCGTTGTTGATGTCCACGGTGTTGGAACGCTGGCAGAAGATGTATTGCGGCTGGTTGACGGTGGTATATGCCGTACCGGAATCATTGGCCATCATGAACGACAATCCACCGCTGGCGTAAACCAGGTCGTTGTAGCCGTTGCCGTCCAGGTCACCGGCGCACATGCTCCAGGAGGGTGTGTTTGAAGCCGTGGCCGTGTTGCGTGTCACGGTGGTAAAGCCGCTGGTGCTGTTCTGGTAGTTGATGGTGATGGTGTTCGCCGTTACGGAGACTGCATCGTCAAGTCCGTCGTTGTTCATGTCCACCACGCAATAGGCCATGCCGTTGGTGGGCACATACACCGAGGAAAACCCGTTCACCACCGGCCCCGGCCCGGCGTAGCCTACATGGAATGTGAACCCCGAGTTGGTCCAGCGGTTGTCAAATGCGACGTAATAGGTGGTCCCGGCCACCACGTCAAATGTGATCGTGGAGCTGTATCCGGTCCCCGAATCATCGTCTCCGGCATAGCAGATCAAGCTTCCGCAACTCCCGATGTACACTTGGATGCGGGTGTCCAAGCCGTTGTTCTGCGGCAAGTCCGTGGTTACGGTGATGGCGGTGTCCATGGTGGCGGTGTATGCATACCACTCGCCTGCGGTGGCCATGTCGCCACCGGTGGAGCACACGGGTTCCGGCACCTCCGATCCGTCGATCTGTGAAATGTAGTAGTTGCCCATCACCAACGGTACGGCGGTGGCACAACTGTTTTGGGCATTGGCGTGCCAGGCAAGCAGGCCCAGGGCGAGCGCGAGTACTGTTTTTTTCATGGCTTGGCTGTTGGTTTATTGGCAGGTGTCCGGCATGGAATTGATCCAATCACCGATCAGTTGAATGGCTTCCTCATGGCGCACGGTGCGTTCCAGCAGCGGCATGCGCACGGCTTCCAAGGTGGAGCTGAAACGGTAGTACAGCATGGAGCGGTTGGCATTGCCCGCATGCACAATGTAGTCCACGCCCGGGGCGAAGGGATCTTGCGGCGGGACGCATACGCCGAGGTTCACCGGGTTTGATGAATCCTTCCAGGCAAAGCGCATCGGGCGGTAGCTGCAAAAGCCCCCTTCAAAGTGGCAATGGGAGCAGTTCATGTCCAAGTAGGAACGCACACGTCTTTCCAACGTTTCATTGGGGTCATCCCATTTGGCAACGGTTTCAATGTTGGCCGGATAACCGCTTTCCAAGTAGCCCAGCGCTGTCCATTTGGCCAGTTGGTTCATCGGGCCATCGGAATATTCCACGGTGCGGTTGAGGTTTTGTGGCTTGGTGCCGATAGGAGTGCGCTCATCGAAATACTTGTGGCAGGCGGTGCATTCCCCTTCCGAAGGAACGTGGTACAGTTCATCATGCGGTTGCCCGTTTGCATCCACCCAGGTAAGCGGTACGTTCACGCCGCTCATGTTGAGGTAAGCCTCGGTCTGCTCATCGTTCCATACGTACTCGGCGAAGACCCATGTGCCGTTTTTCTTGATCATCAACCGGGTGTCCAACAGGCGGCGGGCATGGTCCGGCAGCACTTCGTCGTAATAGGGGCTTTTGATCAACACGGTTCCCTCTGGGAAGTCCAGCGATCTGCCGTCTGCAACATAATGTGCTTTGCTTCCCGGGGGCATCCACACGAAGCGCACCTTGCTGGCATAATCACCAAAAGCGGGGGTGATGGGTTCGTAAGGCAGCACACCCGCCACAGGCTGCAGGCTGGCCATGGGCTCCGCAAAGAGGTGGTATTGGCTCAGCTTGGCGTATGGCACTGAATCGAGGTTCAAGGTTACCGCCGTGGATGCAGTTGAATTTCCGGGAGGCGGCAAGGGTGCATCCTTTCGGCAGGACAAGAAAATGGCCACCACCATGCTGATGGAAAGCAGCGTGCTTGTTCTTGCCTGCATTTGCAACACACAAGTATACTGAAAAACAGGTTCCGATCAAGGAGACGGTGCTGCCCTGCGGCCCGTTGCCTGAAGCGGTGAAGGTCAAGCCTTTGCGGGGCGTGATGAGGCCCATAGCCCCAGCATGGTGAGGCCCGCCACCACTAACAGCACTTCGAACCCCATTTTGTAGCCAAAGAAGAGTTCCTGGGAATAGAGGCGCAGGAAATAGGTGATGATCGGAGCGCACACGCACACCCAGGGTACCCAGTTTTCCCTTGGCCTGCCCTTGAAAAAGATGCCGAAGGCGAACAAGCCCAGCAGCGGGCCGTAGGTGAAGCCTGCAATGTCAAAAAGCGTCTTGATCACCGTGGGCGTGGCCAGCCAGTGGAAGTAGTAAATGAAAAGCAGGAAGATTACGGCCATGCCCAAGTGTACGCGCTGGCGCACGCGTTTCTGCCGTGGCTCATCCCAACCGCGGTCGCGGATGCCGATCAGGTCAATGCAGGTGCTGGCGGTAAGCGCGGTGAGGGCACCGTCGGCACTGGGGAAGAGTGCGCTGATGAGGCCGATGATGAAGAGCAGCCCCAGCCATGGCGGGAAGTGCTGCAGGGCCAGCGTGGGGAATACATCATCGCTGTGCGCGGGCATGGCGATGGCTTGCCGCTGCATGTAAAGGAAAAGCAACGAACCAAGCAAAAGGAAAAGCAGGTTGACACCGAGCAGGATCACGCTGAAGGTGCGCATGTTTTTCTTGCTGCCTTCCACGGTGGACACGCTGAGGTTCTTCTGCATCATCTCCTGGTCCAGCCCGGTCATGGCAATGGTGATGAAGATGCCCGCCAACACTTGTTTGAGGAAGAAGCTGTCGCTGCGCCAGTCCAGGTCCAGGATGCGCATGCTGCCGTTGGCCTTTAGTGCGGGCAGCCAACCCATCATGTCCGGCTGCCGGGTGATGTACACAATGGTGCCGATCAGCGCCCCCAGCATGAACAGCGTTTGCAGGGTATCGGTCCAAACGATGGTCTTCACGCCGCCTTTCAGCGTATAAAGCACGATCATCAGCATCACGGCCAAGGCCGTTACTTCGAACGGAATGCCCATGGCATCCAGCACGAAGAGCTGGATCACGTTGAGCACCACGAAAATGCGGATGGTGGCCCCGGCCAGGCGGCTGAGGATGAAGAAGCTGGCGCCGGTGCGGTAGCTGTGCAGGCCGAAGCGCTCGCGCAGGTAGCCGTATATGCTGGTGAGCTGCATGCGGTAGTAGAGCGGCAGCAGCACGCCCGCCACGATCCAATAGCCGATTGCGAAACCGAAAACCAGCTGGAAATAGGTCCACGCCTTGGCGTCCACATAGCCTGGAACGCTTATGAACGTGACCCCGCTGAGCGAAGTGCCGATCATGCCGAAGGCCACCACGTACCACAAGCTCTTGCGGTCACCGCTGTAGAAGCTGTGTTCACCGGCCCCGCGTGAGGTATACCACGCGATGCCCAGCAGCACCAGGAAGTAGCCGAAGACGATGGCGAGGAGCAGGGTGGGGCTCATTTTATGTGAGAACGGTGGCGCAAGATGAGGTGCTGCCGCGTTGCTCAGGTGAACGAACGCCGGTAGTTTTCAACGGAACGCGGCGAGCTTGCATGTAGTCCCGATCGGGAATTTCGGCCGCCGGGTAATGGAAAAGCCAAGCCCTGTGGAAATTCACACTTGCTCGATGCCACAACAATGCGAACTTGGCGTTTGAGCACTCTGGCCGGGCACGGAAATACCTTTGCACCATGCCCGCACATTTCGAGTTCGGCCTGGATACCTTCGGGGACATCACCGTGGATGCGCAGGGCAACTTACTTCCCCACCATCAGGTTCTGCGCAACATTGTAGCCGAGGCCGAACTGGCCGATAAGCTGGGCTTGGATTTCTTCGGTGTGGGCGAACACCACCGGCCGGATTTTGCGGTCTCCGCGCCGGAAGTGGTGTTGGCCGCGATCGCCTCACGCACCAAACGCATCCATCTGGGTTCGGTAGTCACCGTGCTCAGCTCAGACGACCCTGTGCGCGTGTATGAACGCTTCGCCACGCTGGACGCGCTTTCCAACGGCCGCGCCGAAGTGGTGGTGGGCCGGGGTTCCTTCACCGAATCTTTTCCGCTTTTCGGATTCAAGCTGGAGCAGTACGAGCAATTGTTCAATGAACGCCTGGAGCTCTTCGCCAATCTGCTGAAGGAAATGCCGGTGACGTGGAGCGGTGATACACGCACGGCGCTAAACGACCAACGGGTGTATCCGCCCACGCAGGGCGGGCACATCAAAACGTGGGTGGCCGTGGGCGGCACGCCGCAGAGCGTAGTGCGGGCCGCGCACTATGGCATGCCGCTGATGCTGGCCATCATCGGGGGCGATCCGGCAAGCTTCAAGCCGCTAGCCGATCTGTACCGTCGGGCGCTGGTGGAATTCGGCAAACAGCCGTTGCCCATCGGCGTGCATTCGCCCGGCCACATCGCTGAAACCGATGAGCAGGCCCGCGAGGAGCTATACCCGCACTATGCCGCCATGCACACGCAGATCGGCCGCGAACGCGGCTGGCCGCCCCTCACCCGTGAAGGTTTCGATCAGCTGGCAGGCACCAACGGGGCCATGTGTGTGGGCGCGCCGGAAACCGTGGCGTGGAAGATCGCCCAAACGGCCAAGCACCTTGGCCTTTCCCGCTTCGACCTGAAGTACAGTTCCGGCACGTTGCCGCATGAGGCCATGCTGCGCAGCATTGATCTCTACGCCACGCAGGTGGTGCCGCGTGTGCGCGAGTTGCTTGCTTGAGCTTCCCCATCGCCTTCGTTCGCCAAGCATAGCTTCGCCGCATGGCGCAGTTCCGCTTTCCCAACCTGGACGGGTTGCGCTTCATCGGTGCGGCCCTGGTGGTGATCTGGCACACGGAGAAGACCCGGAACACCCTGGGCCTGGGCCGCAGCGAACACCTTGAGCATTGGGCGCTGCTCGGTCATTTGGGCGTACAGCTCTTCTTCGTGCTCAGCGGCTTCCTCATCACGTGGCTGCTGCTTGCCGAGGAACAACGGTCGGGCCGCATCCACGTGCGGCAGTTCCTGATGCGCCGGGTGTTGCGCATCTGGCCGCTCTACTTTCTCATGGTGTTGCTGGCCCTGTTTGTCATTCCGCACTTCGCACTGCTGCGCACCCCCGGCGTGTCCGCCGAGGAAGTGATCCGGGATTGGCCACACAAGCTGCTGCTCTTCGTGCTCTTCCTGCCCACGTTGGTGCCGGACTTGACCAATGGTGTTCCAGATTCCGCGCACCTGTGGTCCATTGGCACTGAAGAGTATTTCTATGCCCTCTGGCCGTTTCTGCTTGTGGCGTTCAAGCGCATGCGCCCGTTGCTGATCCTCGGCGTTTTCATTGGTTGGCCACTGCTGAACATGGCCTTGGGCCATTGGGAGCTTAACGGGGCAAAGGCTGTGATTGCCGCGGCCGCTTTCTGGCGCAATTTCAACATCGATGCCATGGCGGTGGGTGCGGCCATGGCGTGGCTGCTACGCCGCCAAGGCTGGGTGTTGCGCGTGCTGCTGGACGGCCGCTTCGCCGTGACATCGGCACTGGCAACGCTCTTGGTCCTGCTCCAATCGGATTGGATTGCAGCGGTGGGCACCCGCATCATTGTGGTATTGTTCGGCGTGCTGGTGCTGAACCTGGCTGCTGCGCCGAAGGCCGCACACCTGCTGGAGCAACCAATCCTGCGCTACTTGGGCCGCATTTCCTACGGGATCTACGTGTACCACCCGCCCTTGATCGTGCTGGTGCTCACCCTTTTGGAACGCGCCGGCATGCTCCGCAACAGCTGGGCTTATCCAGCCATCTTCCTGCTCACCATAGCGGTGGCCGGGCTTTCCCACCGCTTCTTTGAGCGGCCTTTTTTAGCGCTGCGCCGCAAGTACCAGCCTGTTCCCGAAGGCGGGGCGGCATAGTTGAAGGCACGCTCCCGTACCTTCGCCGCCCATGGCCAATACGCCTTCCATCCCCAAGGGCACCCGCGATTTCTCGCCGGTGGAGATGCTCCGCCGCAAGTACATCTTCGGCACCATTGAAAAGGTGTTTCAGAAGTACGGCTTCCTGCCGCTGGAAACGCCTGCGATGGAGAACTTGGACACGCTCACCGGCAAGTACGGCGAGGAAGGTGATCGGCTCATCTTCAAGATTCTCAATAGCGGGGATTTTATGCGAGGGATGAAGGAGGAAGTTGACGAGAGGTTTTCGAAGCAATTTGGGGATGAGCCGGTTGAACTGACTGTAGAAGTTTTTCGGGCCCTGCGTAACATGATAGCGGATGTTCGAGCTTCAGAACTATCGGAGAAGGCCCTGCGCTACGACCTCACCGTGCCCTTTGCGCGCTATGTGGTGCAGCACCGCAATGAGATTACCTTTCCCTTCAAACGCTTCCAGATCCAACCCGTGTGGCGCGCCGACCGCCCGCAGAAGGGCCGCTACCGTGAGTTTTACCAGTGCGATGCGGATGTGATCGGTAGCAAGAGCCTGCTGAACGAGGTGGATTTGGTGGAGCTCACCGCCGAGGTGTTTGGCGCGCTGGGCCTGCAGGTGGTGATCAAGGTGAACGACCGCAAGGTGCTCAGCGGCATCGCCGAGATCAG
>JAFDZY010000178.1 GCA_018266685.1 Bacteroidota bacterium | reverse complement strand
GTCCGAGGAGACAACAGGTCCCGATAAGCGTCATAGGCCGTGAGCCTTTCGCGCCAGCTGGTTCACCTGTCGTCCCGCTCAGTACCCTTCAGTGATCTGTCGGTGCAAGTGTAGAGTCGCGACAGATTTGGGGGAATCTGATCGACGGGAAAGTGAAGGCATCCAAGCCTGCATAGGGAAGACGTGCGCCATCCTCCCGCTTCGCCTATTTTCGTTCCCTTAAAGATGGGCAACGGCTCGCCCCTCCGGGCCGTCCTGTCGGATGAATTCCCCCTGATATGATCCGAAGCACTACGCTTGTTTCCTTCGCCGCTTTCCTGCTTTCCACCACGCTTTCCGCCCAGATCGCCTTTGGTGGGCATCCCTACGGGGACAAGGCCGAGAAGCGCGGCATGCCACCTGCCGTTGCGGTGCATTTGCCGGCCGTGGACGTGGCCACGCTGATGCAGGAGGATGCCGCCCGCGCCGCACAAGGCATCAAGGGGCCGTTCCGGTTCGGCTTTGAACACGCCACGAACTTCACGCTCCAGAACAGCGGCTCATGGTTCACCATGCCCAACGGAGACCGTGTATGGAGGCTGCAGCTGCACTGTCCGGAAGCACTTTCCATCAACCTGCAGTTCAGCAACTTCGTAATCCCTGAAGGGGCCCGCATGTTCCTGTACAATGAAGCAGGCATGGTGCGCGGGGCATTCACCGCGCAGAGCAATCCCGGCCATACCGCCTTCGGCACGGCACCGCTGGAAGGGGACCGCATCACGGTGGAATACATTGAACCGCCGGCCGTGGCAGGGCAGGGGCAGCTTACCATCAGCGAGGTGATCCACGGCTACCGCTTGCTCGGCAAAAGCAACGATCGCAGCTTCGGCGACAGCGGCCCTTGCAACGTGAACACCATCTGCCCCGAGGGCGACAACTGGCGGCAGGAGATCCGCTCCGTAGCCCACGTGATCCTCGGGGGGGGCGTATGTTCCGGATCGCTGATCAACAATTGCGCGAACGACAGTACGCCGTATTTCCTTACCGCCAACCACTGCACGGAAGGCAATACCACCAATGCATCCTGGGTGTTCGTATTCAATTGGGAAAGCCCCACCTGCGACAGCACGCAGGACGCACCCATGGACCATAGCATCACGGGCTGCGACAAGCTGTTTGAGAACCCGCCCTCGGATGCCGCCTTGCTGTTACTAAGCAGCACCCCGCCGCCGGAGTACCATCCCTATTTTGCAGGCTGGGACATCAGCGGCACCGCCCCGGACACGGTGCATTGCATCCACCATCCCAGCGGCGACATCAAGAAGATCAGCAGTTCCTACGGCCCGTTCGATGCACAGAACGTGGACGTGGGGAACGGCCCCGCCGATTGCTGGCACGTGCCCCAGTGGGACAGCGGCACCACCGAGCCGGGCAGCAGCGGGAGCGCCTTGTGGAACCAGGACCACCGCCTGATCGGCCAGCTGTACGGCGGCCAAGCCTCGTGCAGCAACAACGTCAATGACTTCTTCGGCCGCTTTGATTCCACCTACCAGCACATCGCCCAGTGGCTGGGGGCTTGCGGTGATACGCTCAATGGGCTTGACCCCGAACTGGTGATCCCCCTTACACTGGACGCGGGCATCACCAGCATCAACCAAGTGCCGCGCAATGTGTGCAACAGCGACAGCATCACCCCGATGGTCACTTTGAAAAATGCCGGGCAGGAAGTGATCACCTACGCGAACATCAACTACTTCGTGGACGGCGCAATCTTGGGCACCGTGCCCTGGTACGGCAGCCTGCAACCGCTGCAAACCACCAATGTGGACCTGCCTGCCATCCACATGGCCAGCGGGCTGCACCAGCTGCACATCAGTGTTTCCAACCCGAACACCGGCGTGGACGGCAACCCACTGAACGATGAAGACAGCCTGCAGCTCATGGTGAACAGCCCGGGGATCCAGGCAACCGTCCAACTGGACCTGGACCATTTCGGAACGGAAACACGGTGGACCATCGCCACGCCGGAAGGTTTTGTGGCATACAGCGGCGGGCCGTACACCAACAGCCCCAACGGTTATACCGCCAATGTGCCGGTGTGCCTTGCACATACGTGCTATAACATCACGGTTACGGACGACGTGGGCGACGGCATGTGCTGCGACTACGGGAACGGCGATTTCCGCATCATCGACAGCGGGGGCGACACCTTGCTGGAAGGCAATGGCAGCTTTGGTTTTTCCGTGACCGATGCGTTTTGCGTGAACTGGATCGGCATCAGCGAACAAGCCGGTGCAAGCGGCATGCAGGTAGTGCCAAATCCAGGAAGTGGCCATTTCACGGTGTACTTGCCGCCTGCGGCAGGTGCCACGGACCTGCGCGTGACCGATGCGTTGGGCCGCGTGATCTGGACCGGAAGGAACAAAGGCCCCGGAAGGCAGGTTGAGCTTTCACTCGAAGGTTTGGCGGACGGTTGCTATTTGCTTGTGGCCGAAACTGGCGGGCAGCGTACCGTACAGCGGATCGTGGTGCAGCATTGAGCATGCGCGCCATCCGCCCAGGGCTTGGCATGCAGGCCTTGCCCGTTTGGCGTGAAACCGGTAGCAATGCAACCATGGAGCTCCCGCACCATGCGCGCTGGCGGCAATGGATCCAGGTTGCCCCGGAATTCCGGCGGTCTCCACGGCTTCCATTGTTCCGCCGTTCCATCACCTTTGCATCCTAACAACAGGCTGAAATTGGCCCACTTTCCAGTTTTGACCGGGCTACTTTAGGTCCATTCGTGCCGTGCATAAAATTGCTCCCATGATGAATCGATTACTCCCACTTGCTGCAACGCTGGCCTGTTCACTCCCGGCTTTTGCACAGGTCTCCTTCGGTGGTGAACCGATTGCCCTCAAGGCGGAAAAGTTGCACCTGCCCAAGGCGCCCGTGGCTGAGTTTCCCGCCGTGGACCCCGCGCCGTTGCTGGCGGAAGATGCCGCACGTGCCGCTGCGGGGGTCAAAGGCCCGTTTCGTTTCGGGGTGAACCATGATGCAGACTTTGACTTGGACAATAGCGGCGTGTGGAGCACCCTGGCCGATGGAACCCGGCTGTGGCGGCTGCAGTTGCATTGCCCGGGGGCCTACAGCATCAACTTCGTGCTGGACCAGTTCATCCTTCCGGAAGGCGCAAAATTGTTCGTACACAACCAAGCTGGCCAGTGGCTTGGGGCTTTCACGCGCGAAAGCGCTCCGGGCCGAACGGTGCTCGGCGTTACGCAGTTGGCGGGCGATCGGGTCACCCTTTCGTATGAAGAACCGCCGGGCGTGTCCGCACCGGGGCATTTGCACATTTCCCAGGTGACCCACGCATACCGCGACGTGCTTGGGATTGCAAAGGGATTGCACGACAGCGGTTCGTGCAACAACAACACGGTTTGCCCGGAAGGAGATCCCTGGCAGAATGAAGTTTCAGCCGTGGCCATGATCACCGTGGGCGGTTCCGGGATCTGCACCGGAACCTTGCTGAACAACTGTGCCAGCGACGGCACCCCCTACTTCCTCACCGCCAACCATTGCACCCAAGGGGAGAACCCGGCTACGTGGTCGTTCCGCTTTAATTGGGAAAGCCCCACCTGCACCCCCACCACCAATGGCCCCACCAACCAAACCGTTAGCGGGGCCACCCTGTTGGTGAACAGCGCGGGCAGCGATGTGGCCCTGCTGCAATTGGATGACACGCCGCCGGCCAGCTACGCGGTCTATTATTCCGGCTGGGACGCCAGCGGAACTGCACCCACCAGCCAAACCGTTATCCACCACCCCAGCGGGGACATCAAGAAAATCTCCTTCGACAATGACCCCGCAGTTCCAGGCACCATGAGCGGCGCGCAATGCTGGCACATTTTGAACTGGGATGATGGCACCACGGAGCCCGGCAGCTCCGGCAGCGGCCTTTGGAACCAGGATCACCATTTGATCGGACAACTATACGGAGGGCAAGCCAGTTGCAACAACAATGTGAACGACTTCTTCGGCCGCTTCGACGTGAGCTTCCCCCTGCTCACCCAATGGCTCGGCGGTTGCGGGGAGGTGGTGGACGGCTATGACCCGAACATGGGGCAATTTGCGCTTGATGCGGCGGTGATGTCCATCTCAGGCATTGATGCCGACTACTGCAACTCCGACGTCATTTCACCGGTGATCACGATCAAGAATTTCGGGAGTACCGCGCTCACCTCACTGGCATACAACTACACCCTTGACGGCGGCGCACCTGTAGCGGGTTCATGGTCCGGATCATTGGCAACAGGCGCCACAGCCCAGATCAGCCTTGACGGCATTACCGTGGGCAATGGGGATCACAGCTTCACGGTAACCTGTTCCAGCCCTAATGGAGCCAGTGATGAGCACACGGCGAACGATGCCAAAACCAGCACGTTCAGTGTCTTCAATCCCGGGTTCCCCGTGGACATCAACATCACGCTGGACAACTACGGTTCCGAGACGACATGGACCTTGGCGGATTCCGCCGGTGCTGTGCTCTACAGCGGTGGGCCGTACGAGGATTTTTCGCCGGGCTTGATCACTGAACCGGTGTGCCTCGGAGCAGGATGCTATGAGCTGATGCTGGAGGATGAGTATGGGGATGGGATCTGTTGCAATTATGGCCAGGGTGATTTTGAGGTGGTTGACGCACAAGGCACGGTGCTGGCGGATGGCAATGGCCAGTTTGGCGATAGCACCTCCGTTACCTTCTGCCTGTTGAGTTCGGCCATTGCCGAAGCAGCGGGAACCCAAGGAATGATCGCGTTCCCGAACCCATCGAACGGGAAGGTGGACGTGACCGTAGCTGGTTGGCGCGCGAACTTGGTCCAAGTGCTTGATATGACAGGAAGGTTGGTGTTCAGTGGGCAGTCTCCTGCACCTTGGCAACGGCGAACGCTGGACCTAGGCCAATTGGCGGAAGGCAGCTACCTGTTGGTTGCGGAAGGTGAAGGGCAGCGGGCGCTTCAGCAGATCGTTGTGCAACGCTGAAGCATGGCGAAGTTCAGGGTTCCGTGAGCCGTGAACTTCGGCTTTGACAAACAGGTTTACGCGCTACGTGCCCGTGGCACATGTTCGGGGAGCGTAGTTCGAAGGCCCGTGGCTGCATCAACTTCGGTGAACTATGCCATAGACAGCGCCGTTTGTCCTACTCCCTTTGCCCTACGCCCTACGCCCTATGCCCTATGCAGCATGCCCTACGAACCTCGCCAAACAGACCGCTACCTCCCACAACCACCTCAGTACTTCAACCAGTAATACACCAACTTCACGTACTCGTTGTTCACCATGATCAGCCCTTCTTCGGAAGTCCACCAGGTGCGTTCATCAAAGGTTTGCGATGGGGCACCGTGCAGCAGGACAGTAATGCCCGAACCTTGAAAGCGCTTCCGGAACACAACGCCCACGCGGCGCAGGTGAAATAGACTGGAGATCACCAATACGGTATCGGCTTGGTCGGCTTGTGCTTGCCGAAGCAGGGCCTCAGCCTCCTCGAAGGTGCTGGTACCCTTGTTCAGGACAAGTGTGTTTTCCAACGGCAGGCCATGCCGGACGGCCTCGTTGCGCGTGCAGGCCGCCTCCGTGCTGTCGATGCCCAAGCCTTCCAACGCAGTGGGAATGGGTGCGCCGGTGAACACGAACCGCTCACCAAAGCCCTGGCGGTACACCTTGGCGGCTTCGATGCCCCGGTCCACGATGGCGCCGCCCAGCACAAAGACCTCATCCGCATGGACCATCGGATCTTCCGTGATCAGAAAGTTGCCCATGCTGCGCAACAATGCAAAGCGCATGTTCCAGGCCAGGAACATCAAGGCCATGATCACCAAGGCGGCGCGCAGCCATTTCGGCATCCGCTTCCAGCGTCCTTGGCCTTCGGCTTCACCTTCCATCCTCAATAGGTGCCGCTCCGGCGGCGCAGCGCCCATTCCAGGGTAAGCAGCAGCAGCAAGGGGAGGAAGAGCCAGCGCAGCCCGATCAGGTCGCTGAAGCTGGCGTGGGAGTAGGAGCGGGCGGCCATCTCAGGTCGTTCCTTCAGTGCCTCGGCAATGCGGTCCATGTCCGCCGGCCCGGTGGCAATGCCGCCGGTCCTGGTTGCGATGTTTTCCCAAAGGCCGTGGTCTGCCACGGTGTTCATCTTCTCCGCGAGCAAGGGCTTCACCAGGAATTCCCCCTTGGCTGTCAACCTTTCCCCGCTCAGTGTAACGCCGGCATTCCACGTGTAGCGCCCTGGGGGGAGCACACCGGCCTCCAGCCGGTATCCCGTGCCTGCCCTGCTAAAGGTGTACGGGTACTCACGGCCGTCCTCGTCCTTCAGCGTAATGGAGGCTTCGGGATCGTTCACCGGCTCATAGCTCGCGTTGTACAGCTCGGCGTTCAGCACCACCCGCTCATTCTGTGCAAACTCACGCTCACCCAGCACCCGGAAGCGGCTCTTGTCTTGCTTCAGTGCCAGGAACTGCACTGTTTTTTGCACCAGCTTGTCGAAGTGGGCGGTGGTATTGTTCTGCTGCATGTCCGCCAGGCGCCAGCGCCATAGGCCTTCGCCGCAGGTAATGGCGGTGCGGCGCTCCGTTTGGGCTTGGAAGGCAAAGAGCGGATAATCCGTGCGCACGCTGCCGATGCGCTGGGTCATCAAGGCCGTGCCGGAGCGCGATAGGGCATATTGCGCGAAAGGAACCTGGAGTGGGGGGAAGCGCTCAAAGGTGCGCACGTCCTCCGGATCCAGCGTGAAGAGCGCAAAATTGGATACCACGGCGGCCTGTACGTCCGTAAAGCTCCCGCGCCCCCCTTGGATGTCCACGCCGGTGCCCATGGCGCTTACCTGCCGTAGGTCGCTCTTCTGGCCTAGGATGGTCCAGGTGGGGATCTTCCGCGCTTCAATCTTTTGCAGCACGGGCTGGATGCTGGCATCGGTGGCGGGCAATTGGTGTAGTACCACCAGGTCGCGGTCCTCCACCTTGCCGTTGAAATTGGATGCCGGCACCACCTCCACGGCGTAGCCCTCTATACCGGCCATGGCTTGCTGTATGGCCGCCACGTCAGGGTGGGGGGCGCGTTCCAGGATGAGCACTTTGCGCCGGTCGTCCAGTACGTCCATGTACACGTCTTGTGCATTGTTGGCCGTGGACACTTCACCGGAAATACCGCGCAGCACCACGGTGTAGCGTTGCAGGCCGGCTTCTTCGGCCTTCACCATCAGCGGCACTTCCGTTAGTTGCGGATCGGAAGTAACGGGCACGTCCTTTCCGGCCACCTCCTTGCCGTTGTGCATCACGCTGATGCGCGTGGCCTTGCCGCGCAAGTGGTCTGCACGCAGCCGCACCAACAGGGGGAATTCGTTGCCGAGGTAGGTGGTGCGGTTGTGTTCTACGTCGCGCAGCACGAGGTCCGGCCGCACGGTGGTGTCGCCCAGCATGATGGCATAAACGGGAACACCAAGGCGTTCGGCTTCCGTGCGCGGGTCGCGGCC
>JAFDZY010000177.1 GCA_018266685.1 Bacteroidota bacterium | reverse complement strand
GGATTGATCGACTGGGCTATGCAGTCTTAAATACTGCGTTTATGGTCTGTCCGATTGATTCAACCAACGCACTCCCGCTCTTGGCCTTGGTGAACTCTTCAGTTCTGAAGTATTACTACCTGAATCGCTTCGGTGATAAGCGAGCAGACTTCCCGAAGATTAAGGGCACATATCTGGCCAAGTTGCCCATTCCGGATGTAGCAAATGGGGCACGAAAGCAACTGGAGAAGCTGGTGGAGCGGCGGCTTGTGCTAACGGCAACGGCCACCGACGAGCGGCAACACGCAGAGGCGGAGGCCATCGAGCAACAGATCGACCAGGTGGTGTACGGGCTATACGGGCTAACGGCGGCGGAGGTGGCCCTTGTGGAGGCGAGCGTGGGGGCTTCGCGCGGGAAAGGTGGGAAGGGAGGCGGGAAGAAGAAGGGAGCGGATGGTGGTGGTGAAGGTTGATCCCAGGAGCCATGGCAAAACCCAAGATCACAGAACAAATGCCCTCTTTCCTACGGTTCCTTCAAGACATGGAGGCCAAGGGACAGGTGTTCGGCCCGGAAGACATTGCCAAGGCCACAGGATATGAACTGAAGGGAACCGTGAAGACCAAGCTTGGCACGCGAAACGAGTGGGGCGAATTCCTGATCGACCTTGGTGACTGGCGCTACAAAGCACGAGGTACCCAAGAGCTGTCCATCGCAGAGTTCGCCTATCGGCTGAGTTCCAAGTACCAAAGGCAACATCGGGGAGGAGGTTCCGACAAGCCCAAGACCGAAGTCAGCCTTCTTTTGGAAGGTGCCGCACAGGAGTTCCAACTGGCCATTGAGCTGTTCAACCGCCCCACCACCCCGAACCGGGTGGAGGCCTTTGTGGTACACTTCATCAACGCATGGGAAAAACTGTTGAAAGCACGCTTGGTGAAGCGGGATGGTCCGGCGTCCATCTGGGTGGAAAGCAAAGAGCGCAAGAGCATTTCCTTGCGCGTGGCACTCGACCGTTCGTACCCTGCTATGGACAAAGTGCGCCAGAACGTGCAGTACATCGAGGACCTGCGCGATGATGCCACGCACTACATGCTCCCTGCCTTGGATGCCATTGCCAGTCGGTATTTCCAATCAGGTGTGATGAACTTCTTCCGGGAATTCATGGCGGAAGCGGGCCGCGCACCCCTGCGGATGAACGGGGTGGGTCTGATGTCCATAGTGGTGGACGGGGCTGAACATTCCAAGGCCACGCTGACGATGCAGTACGGCGAGGAGCGGGCGAAACGGATCCTTGCCCGCATCCAAGAAATGGAGAAAGCGGCCAAGGAGATCGATGACCCTGCCTTTGCCATTCCGTTGCACCTATCAGTAGGCTTCGTGGATAAGCGTGCCAACCCGGAGCAGACCATCGCAGGCCTTAGCGGTATGATACCCATCGTGGTGGACAAGCCCGTGGATCCGAAGAAGACACACCCGCATGAGGTGAACCACATCGTGACCGAAGTGAACAAGCGGTTGCGCAGCATTTATAGCGACGATGCCTTTCGGAAGCTGTTCACCGGACACAAGAAACCGGAATTCAACACCCATGATTTCAGCAGCATCAGTTCCATGGAAGGTTGGAAGAAGAACTCCAACGAGTACCACTTCGATCACGGAACCCCCGTGCAGCATACCTATTCGGATGCCTGTGTAGAATTCATCTTGAACAAACTGGCGAAACATCCCGACTACCTCGGAAGGGCGAAGAAGAAAGAGGTAGAGAAGCGGAAGCGCAAGAAATGAGGATGTCCAATACTGAACGGCCCAAATCTGCCGCGATCGACCATGCTCGGGCCCTTCCCCCGCCGCTGCAGCCATTGAAAAGCAGATCGACCAGGTGGTGTACGGGCTAGACGGGCTAACGGCGGCGGAGGTGGCCCTTGTGGAGGGGAGCGCGGTGGCCGCGCGGGGGAGGGGGAAGGGCGGGACGAAGAAGGGAGCGGCGGAGGTGTGAGCGGCTGCTGGCCACTCGTTGGTTATTCACACCTCAGCCAACACCACGGGTCCGGCCAGTTCGGCCAGGTCATCTGCGGCTTCCATCAGCTCCGATTTGTCTGTCGGAAAGCCGGTGATATGCGCATGGAAGAAGTGCTGGTCGTCCGGCTCATCGGACTCCACACGGAAGTTGCGTATGGCCCTTACCCGTCCGGTCTCCAGGATGCACCAGCCTTTGAGCGTATTGCCCGCTTGCTGCACCACACGCGTGCCCAGTTCGTTGATGGCACCGTTGCTCAAGTTGCCCACGCGGCTTACCGAAAGCATGGTGGCGCCGCGTGGCGGCATGAACAGATCACCCTTGGCTTGCAAAGTGGAAGGCTTGTACAGGCTGCGTTGGCGGATGAAGCGCGCGAGCGGCTCCGCATCCATCACCTCTATGGGCAGGCCGGAAGGCAGGCTCATGCGCGGGGCAGGAAACTGCGGATGTGGTCCAGGATCGCGTCCGGGATGCTGTCCCCCATCCATTCGGTGCCGTTCAGCTTGCGCGGCAATCGCCTGAAGGTATATGTGAGCCGACCTGTGGGGCCGATGGCCAAGGTGAGGCGATGGCCCTTCGCTCCTATCCAGCTAAAAGAAAGCTCGCCGTCCGGATGCACGCCGGGATCCGGCTCCGGCAAACCCATGGGCAGTGCATCCACAAACCGCAAGGCGATATCCCGCGTGGTTTGCTCCACTGCAGCGGTACCTTCTCCGTTCCAGTTAGACCGGGTGCATTCCATGGCGATCTCCTTCACCGCACGTTTCAATTCCCTTCGGGAGGGTGGGTCAAACAGCACGGAGCCGTTACGCATCTGGCGTTGCTGCTCATTGATCCGGTTGATGGCCATGCCGGTTTCGCTGGCCAATAGTTCATCCGTAAGCCGGTGGTCGGGGCCCCGCCTGCCCATGAAGGGTGCGCTTATTGGAACAGTGCTTTGCATGTGTCCGTTGTGCTATGGTCAAAGACGTGGGTACACCAAGCGTGAAGGTCGTTAAAACGGGTCCATCCTTCTCCCATATCCGTAATGTTGGCAGGGTCCAGCATGGCCTCCGTGTCCAAGGCAAAGGAAAAATGGCCGGGCAGGTTCTCCAAGGAGGACCAGATCACCCGCGCGCGTACGTCACTGGCCGGGTCGTTCAGCCAATACTGCTGATAGCAATGTTGCACCGACAATCCATCGGGGATCTTGGAAACGATGGTGAAGTAGGTGTCAAGGTCCAAGGAACCAGTCTCCGGCTGGGGAATATCTATCCGGTCGATATAGCGCAGGGATAGCGACGTAATGGGCACCTCCCCGATCACCTCGCGATACACGGCCCAGTGTCGTTTGAGCCGTTCCATCGCTGCATCATACCCCGGATAAGGCCGCAGGAAATTGAGGGTAAGCCCTTGCAACAGGTAATGCGCCAGGAATGTCTTGTCCTTGTTCAAGCAGCGGAAGCCTACTGCATCCGTGTGCAACTGGCCGTCCGTGATGCCGTCCTGTTTCAGTGTTATGGCCCCTTGAACCGTCCTGAATTCATGGAACTCCGTGAACTCCGACGGAAACCTCCGCTTGACCGCCTCCTGGAACTTATTGATGTCGATGGCTTCGGGCAAGGCCGTGCGTATCGAATAGATCACTTCCATGGCAGGAGCCTTGTTGAGAAGGCTGGTACTGGAAGGGGGCAACGGCAGTAACGGCATCGGCTGTGTTCAAATGTACTAGGAACCCGAAATTGGCGATTTCACCTTTGCCAATGTTAACGCACAGGGCCATGTCAACTTGAAGAGCAACTGCGTCGGGGCCGTACAGTTCATGGCAATGCTCCAACCCATTCCCCAAGGCTCTCGAGAATTCCTGCCCCCCCGATACAAACCTTCCCCATCATTATGTAACACGCTTCCGGCCCGGTGTGCGGACCTTTGCATCGTCAAGAACCCGAAGACCATGGACACCACACGGACCGAGACCCTGCGCTTCAGCACCACCGGCATCACCTGCGGGGGCTGCGCCAACAGCGCCACCAACATTTTACAGCGCCTGTCCGGCGTGGTGGCCGTGCGCGTGGATGCCGCCAGCAACACCGCCGAGGTGGAGGTGGAACGCGGCTCCGTTACGCTGGAAGAAATGCT
>JAFDZY010000176.1 GCA_018266685.1 Bacteroidota bacterium | reverse complement strand
TTCACCAGCAGCAACCGGTTCAAGCTCACGGTTGACGCAGGCCCGAACGTGGAATACAACGCCACGGACACCACGTTCATCGAGAACGACTGCGACAGCGTGTACCTGCGCTTCCACCGCTTGGGCGGCTTTTACTTGGATGAGTGGTTGCAGATCAGCACGGCGGGAACCGCCACCAACGGGGTTGACTATCTGCCGGCGCTCATCGATAGCGTGCACTTCAATCAACTGGATTCCTTCGCGATCGTACCGATCAAGGTGCCCGTGGATGCGGACGGCTTGGAGAATTTGATCGTGAACATCATCACCTGCAACGGCACCCACGTGCAGACCTACGACTTCCCGATCGACCAGAAGCCGCCGTTGGTGGTGGACTTGGCCGACACCACGCTGACCTGCCCTGCGGAGGTGACCTTGACCCCCACGGTGACGGGCGGCGGCAACGACCCGGCGGAGTACACCTACCTGTGGAACACCGGGGAAACCACGCCGAGCATCACGCACTTCGTGGATGAGACCACGCAGTTCTGGGTGCAGGTGAAGGACTGCTGGACCATGCCGGTGACGGACAGCGCATGGGTGTTCCTGCCGGACTATGTGCCCATGGAACTGACCTTGACGCCGGACACGGCGATTCCCTGCTTGGGCAACGCGGACCTCACGGTAAGTGCGCAGTACGGCTCCGGCGGGTACACCTACGCATGGACCCTGAACGGGCAGGTGCAGGGCACGGACAGCGTGCTGAACGTGCCAGCGCCCACCGCACCGGTGTATTACGTGGCCACCGTCACCGACCTGTGCGGGGTGGAGGCAAGCGACTCCGTGCTGGTAAGCTTGGCACCGCCGGTCCCGTTGGTGTTAACGCTCACGCCCGACACCGCCATCCCGTGCTTGGGCACTGCGGACCTGATCGCCCATGTGACCGGCGGCGGGGGCACTTTGCAATTCACATGGACCCACAACGGCGATGTGGTGGGCACGGACAGCGTGCTCAATGTTCCTGCGGCGGTGCAGGAGATCTACACCGTGCAGGTCAGCGACCAGTGCGGGCAGACGGTGCAGGGACAGGTGATCGTTACCACCGGCCCCACGCCGCCCTTGAGCATTGTAGCTGAAGGTGACACGGTGATGTGCGCAGGCATGCCGTTGGTGCTCAGCGTGCTCTCGGTGAGCGGTGGGGGCGGCGAATACAGTTATGCCTGGAGCCCCGGGGGCACGGGTCCTTCCAACGGGCCGGACCTCACCGTACACGTGGACAACGACATGGCCTTCACCGTGACCGTCACGGACGAATGCGGCAACACCGCGGACACCACCTTGATGGCCGTGGTGCAGGACTTCCCGCCGATGACCTTGGAGGTGCCCAACGACACCACGGTGTGCCCGGGGGAAGTGGTACCGCTGTGGGTGGCCATTGCCGGTGGCGCGGGGAATTACCAAGTGGACTGGCCGGGCGTGGGCAGCGGTCAGCAACTGAACTGGACGGCGGGCCGTTACGGAAGGGATGTCCAGGTGATCGTGACGGATGCGTGCGGGGATTCGGCCACGGCTTCGCTCACGGTGACCACCCTGCCGGCTGCCGCATCCATTGATGCAGAGGAACTCTCCGAGGGGATTTGGCACTTTGAGGGGGATGTGGTGCCGCCTTACGGCAACCTGATCAACTGGAACTTCGGCGATGGCGGCACGGCAACCGGCATGTTGAGCGTAACGCACAATTATGGGGACTACGAGGCGCACTGGGTGGTGCTGCAGATCACCACGCCTGACGGGTGCGTTGCGGTGGACAGCATCCAAACGCGGCCACCGGCGGGCACGATCTATTTCCCCAACAGCTTCACACCGGACGGGGATGGCATCAATGATACGTTCGGCGGGGAGGGGCTGTTGATCTCCACGTATGAATTGTGGGTGTTCAACCGCTGGGGCCAGGTCGTCTTCGAGAGCAACGACATGGCGAACCGGTGGAACGGGCGGACACCGGACGGCGAGGAGGTGCCGCAGGGGGTCTACCAGTACAAGTACATTGTGGAAGGGCTGTCCATGCCCAAGCGCATGGGCTTTGGCCACATCACCCTGTTGCGATGATGCGAAGGCTTGCTTGGCATATCGCTTTGGTTTTCCCACTGTGCATCCATGCGCAAGATGGTTCATTGGGCAACGTGCCCTTGTTCCGGACGGGAGCCTTCGATGCGGCAGCAGTTGCGGTTCAAGATGCGCAACGCGAGGCGGACGGGGACCTGCCGTTGTACTCACGGAACCTGCTGTTGAACGTGTCGAGCGCCATGGGTGCGTGGAGCGTGGAAGGCGGGGAGCGCGTTTGCCGAATGGCCATTTCCTCACCAGGGGCCGAAGCGATGGAACTGCTGTTGGAAGATGTGGAAGTGCCCGCCGGGGCAATCCTGCAAGTGTTCGATGCCCAAGGGCATGCACTCAGCGGATTGGAGGCTGTGTTGCTGCCGGAAGGTGTGCATGAATACGCCACGGCATTGGTGCCAGGCGATGGCTGGGTGCTGGAATACCGCGAACCTGATGCGGACGGTGCGTCAGGCCGGTTCACCATTGCACAGGTGGGCCATGCCTACCGCGATGTGGAATCAGAGGATGCACGCGAGGGTACCTGCCATGTGAACGTGGCCTGCCACCCGGAATCCGACGGCTGGGAAGGCCCGATCCGGGCCACCGTGCGCATCAGCGTGGTGACCCCGTTGGGCAATGGTTGGTGCTCAGGCACCTTGGTGAACAATGTGCGGCAGGACTGCGCGCCGTACATCCTCAGTGCCTGGCACTGCGGGCGCACCTCCACCACGGCGCAGTTCAACCAGTACAAGTTCTACTTCAATTTCCAGTATGCCACATGCAACGGCGGTGCTTACAGCACGGCTCAATTCATGACCGGTGCCCAGCTGAAGGCATACAGCGACGACTACGCCCCCCAATACGGAGGCTTGGGCGGGTCCGATTTCATGCTGCTGCGCACCAACCTGTCCGTTCCGGATGCCTTTGATCCCTATTGGGCCGGCTGGGATGCCACCAACATTTCCAGCGTCACCGCGGACGGTGTGTGCGTACACCACCCCACGGGCGCACCCAAGCGCATTAGTTCCTACACGCAAACATTGATCACTGGCCACCCCATGGCCTCCTCCGGCTTGATGAGCCACTACAAGGTGGTGTGGGCACAAACCCAGCATGGCTGGGGAATCACCGAGGAGGGATCGAGCGGTGCGGGGCTGTTCAAGCAGATCGCGGGCACAGGGCCTGTGCTCATCGGCACATGCACGGGCAACTCCTCCGGCATGAACTGCTCCAACCACGCGGGCTATGCCTACTTTGGCAAAATGAGCTACCACTGGACGCAAAACCCCAACGCGGCCAACATCAAGCTGAAACCATGGCTGGACCCGGACAACACGGGCACGCTCGTATTGGCCGGAAGTGATGATCCCTGCACCATAACTGCGGGCATTGCGGATATGCGTGAAGCACGGGGATTGTCCTTGGCGCCCAACCCCGCCAACGATCAGGTGGTGCTGGGCTTGCCGGCCGGGTCCATGCTGCCCGCCCGTGTGCTACTGACCGATGCCTTGGGAAGGCACATTGCGGAATGGACCATGGGCCGCGAACAACAGCAACTGGACCTCCGGGACGTACCTGCAGGTGCCTATTTCATTTCCCTCTTGCAACCGAACCAAGCGGTGCGCACCGGGCGCATCCTGATCACCCATTGACACCGAACAACCCGCAACACTCTCCATGATGAGCACTTCAATACCCCTTTCCCGATGGAAGCGCGCCGCAACGGCGGCCTTGGCCGCCCTGCCGTTCATCGCCGGTGCACAGGTGAGCCTGTACCAATTCTCACAATCCAACGGCACCTACACGGAAATCACAGCTGCCGATGGCGGTGTGAGCTTGGGAACCCCGACCTACTGGCCGCAGCAATTCAACAACAGGGCCTGGGTGAACAACCCGTTCAATGATCCGGGAGGCCAGTTGACCCAGAGCGGCTATTTGAGCCCGGCGATAGGACCAGGTTATCCCATCGGTTTCCCGTTCACCTTCAACGGGGATGTGTTTGACGTGATCGGTATTTCCAACGGCGGTTGGATCAGCTTCGGGAAAAGCAGCGATGGCTTGCAAGCCGTGTGGGTGTACAACTGGAGCGGCACGCCCAACGGCGATCCATTCATCCAGTGGTACAACGGGCCTACGCCTTCCTATAAGCGCAACCGCGTTGCCGGTTTCGGCAACAGTGCCTTGCAGCAAGCGGATTGGTCTTCCTTGGTACCTCCCGGCCCGGTGGGCAACATCCGCGTGGCCACCATCGGCACTGCCCCCAATCGGGTATGCGTGGTGCAATGGAAGGAGTATGGCATGAGCGGGGATGCTTCTGCATTTTACAACAACATCAATTTCCAGATCCGCCTGAACGAGGTGGATAACTCCGTAGAGGTGGTTTTCGGCCCCCAAAGCTGGGTCACTTCCCTGGGCTACAAACGAACCCAATGCGGATTGAGTGGCAGGGTCAACACAGACTTCAACGGTCGCATGACCGCGTACGAGGAACCGGCGTTCCTGTACGATTGGAACAACACGGTGGCTGCGGACACACTGGATGCCTTCTGCCAGTTCCAGAAGCCGGAGTTCGGCCAGCCCAATGGATCCGGAGTGCCGCCCGTTACTGGCCTTACCTGGCGCTGGGATCCACCGGTGTGCCCGCCGCCTGCATGGCCGTTGGCCATCAGCGGCATTTCTTTCGATGCGGCCACAGCCTCCTGGAATGCAACCAGCAACGGGGAGTATGAATATTACCTTACGGACACGAACTATGTGGGCGGACCTGAAGTGGCCTCTGGCACCACCACCGATACTTCGGCCAGCTTCTTCGGCTTGGCGCCTTCCACCACCTACTACATGTTCATCCGCAGCATTTGCGGCGGTGAGCCGGGCGTGTGGTCCGCCGCCAGCACCTTCACCACCATCGGCGGTGGCGTAGTGGAATGCAACGGGGGCGTGGTGGAGGAAACGTATTGCTCCCACCAGAACGATACGATCCAGTGGCTCTATGTCCCTGCCGACGCTTCTCCCTTGCGGATTGAGTTCCTCGGCGGTTTTGTGGGGAACAGCAGCTTAAAAGTGTGGAATGCAACGGGACCCAACGGCCAGCCTGTACTGACCCTCAGCGGTGACGTGATCGGCCAGGCCTACACGGCGCTGAGCGGCCCGATCTTCATGCAGTTGATCACGGACAACGGTGCCTGCGAGGCCCAGCCTTGGTTCCTTCCGGTACACTGGCGCATTGGCTGCAAGAACTGCACGGACCCGTTGGTGAACTACAGTGTGGGCACGGTGGATTGCGACAACCAGCAATTCTATGTGGATGCCAATGTCTTCTCCTTGGGTTCCTCCACCAGCCT
>JAFDZY010000175.1 GCA_018266685.1 Bacteroidota bacterium | reverse complement strand
GCAAAAACCGATTTTCCGTTCACGGATTCCACCCAGTAGAAATCTCCGCTCACAATATCCTTGGGCCTGTACAGCACAAAGCTGCCCGGTAACAGTTCCCGGACCCTTTCGTCCAGCGGAAGGATGGATTCCTGCAGCCGCTTGGCATAGCGGATACTGTCCGTGACGTTCTTATAGAGCTCCACCACCCTTTTGCTTTGGCGTTCCACCTCCTCCTTTTGGCGCACGGTCTCCTCGGTGCGTTCACGCACCCTTTCCTCCAAGATGCGCTCGCGTTCGCCCAACTCCCTGCGCATCATCAGCAGGGCATGCCCCAGTACGTCCTCGTTGCTCAGGGGTTGGTACTCGGCATTGAAGTTGCCTGCGGCCAGGGCATGTGAGAAATCAGTGGTGCGCTTCAGGCCGTCCACCAGGCCGTTCAACGCGCGTGACATGTCGCCTATTTCGTCGTTGCCCGAAGCGATGCGCGCCCTGGGGAACACGCCCTTGCCAAGCTGCAGCAGAATGGCGCGCAGGCGGCGAACCGGCCGTACAATGCGCCGGATGATCAGGAACGCCATCACCGCACCAATAAGCACCAGCGCCGAACCCAGGTACAGCACAAAAAAGCGAAGCGTGTTCAAATTGCGGATCATATCCGCGCGCAGCAGTCCGATCTTGCGGTTCTGGGCATCGAGCAGCACGTCCAGGTCGCTGAGCACCTTGTCCGTCTGGCGGTCCAGGGTCCCGCCCTCCTCAGCGAGGTCGCGGGCCTTGAAATAGGCAACCGGGTCCTTGTAGCTCTCGAAGGTGGGCAGCATCTTCTTCACGCTGTCGTGCAGGGCAAACAGCGCGCTCATGTCCATGAATGCCTTGCTCATGGAGGCCACCTCATCCTTGTCCCAGAATGCCTGCAGCGTGTCAATGCGGTCTATGATGCCGGGCAGGTCCCGGTCCGTAAGGGTTACCAGGGCCGTCTTCTCCGGGGCATCGGGAATGCTCTCCACCAAGGCCCAGTGCTTTAACAGGGTGCGTGCGTTGACCACCAGGTTTCGCAGGCGTACCAAAGCATCCACCGAGGGGCCGTAAACATTCCCGATCTGCGAGTTGATCGTCCGGCTGTCACCAATGGCACGGCCAGTGAGCAGCACCACCACAAGGGCGAAGAAGATGAACAGGCCGAAGCCCAACCCGATCCGGCGGCCGATGGTCATTCGCACCCGCATGGCCGGTTATTTTTCTTTCTGCTCGTCGTGCTCCAGCTCCTCGTACAGATGCCTGTAATGTCGGCTCTGTTCCTCATCCTGCAGGCTGTAGTGAATTCCCTCAAGGCCGAGTATGGTCTCCTTCCGGTCCGGCTTCATCAAATGCGCCTTCAGCATGTACGGCAGTGCCTGGGTGAAGAATTCCCGGCTCGCCTCCTGGATCTGCTGAAGACTTGGAATGTCGTTGTCGGCGGAAATGCGCTGAATGTTGTACACCCCCCGGTTGTAATAGAGGGTAGCCAGGTTGTAGTTGGCCCCATAATTGGAGCTGTCCACGGCCAGGACCTGTTTGTAGGTTGCCACGGCCTTGTTGTACCAATCCACCTGTTGCCTGTCCTGGTTGAACAGCTTGACGTACACCGTGCCCAATGCGTTTTCAAATTCAATGTCCTGGGTTTTGAGCACGGTGTCCGGCACCATGCGCACAAGGGCTTCCCGGTATTTGCCAAAGAACGCTTTGGCCTGTTCGGGTTCGAGGCCGCCCAATGCACGGACGGCATCGTTGTAAATGGTCTTTGCGAGGAAGAAGTAGGCCGGCCTGCTGCTGCCGGTGTACTGGCTGGCGCTGTCGGCTGCGATCCCTGCAAACAGGCTGGTCATAGCCTCATCACGCAAGTTGCCGCCCCCGCCCTTCTCCGAAGCCCCCTTGTACAGGTCCTTGTATATAAAGCCGCGCAGCACCCACACCTCGGCCTGTGCCGTTAAGGCGGGATCCTTTACCGCCTGGTCCACCAGCATCTGTGCACCCCGAAGATCGCCCTCGCGGTATTTCTTGTTGGCCTGGGTCAACAGGTCCGCCTGCGCAACCGCAGTGGCCGTGAAGGCCAAGGTGCAAATGAGCGTGGTGATCGTGTGCCTCATGGTCATTCCACAACACGTTCAGCTAATTGCTTTAGGGTAAGGCCGATATCGATCCGGTGCTTTTCCGCGTTGGAAAGGCTGATCTCATACTTCAGCGTGTTTTTGGCTGCGATGAAGTTGACCACGGCTCCCTTTGACAACGCATCGGGAAAATCAGTGACCACCAGCGTGGAGCGCGTGTTCGCCTGTTTCAGGATCCCGGGAAGCAGGGCCTTGTCCCCCTCAGGTACGAAGAGGATGTGGCAACGGTCCACTTCCGCGGTTTCGGGGAGCTTGCGCACCTCAATGGGTTGCTTTCCGATGGAGCGGGTGGCGTATTTCTTCACTAATTCCTGGTACAGGTTGCCGCTCCCCATCACACCAATGATAAAAGGTCCCTGGCGCATTTCCGGATCACGCCACTCCACCAGCTTGGCAATGTTATAAAGGTAGCTGGCCTGGATAATGGCCGTGGTGTCCTTGTCCGGCTCTCGCTGTGCCGCTCCGCCCAGCACCAGTGCCATGACCACGAGAAATGCGGCAATGGCGGCGCTTTGCACCACATTCTTCCGGGGCTGGCCGGAGTTCGCGGGCTGGGGTCGGGGGTTCATGGAGCGGAGCCGGGCCAAAGTAGAACCCGGCCAAAGGCGCATACTGCTTGCGCCTGCCATGCTATGCACAACCACCTGTGCATGAAAAAGGCATGCCGCGTCCCGAAAGGGACTGTGGCACGTTGTTAGGCCGCAGGATTCCCGCTGGCCATCAGGTCCCTGTCAAAGAGGTACAAGCCACCCTTGTCATTGCCGATCAAGTTGAGCTTGTCCAGCATGGTGCGCGCCAAGCGCTCCTCTTCGATCTGCTCGGCCACGTACCACTGCATGAAGTTGTGCGTGGTATAGTCCTTTTCCTTCAAGCAGAGGTCCACGATGGCATTGATCTCACCGGTAACCTCCACTTCCTGGTGCAGGATGCTCTTGAACACATCCATGATGTCCTTCATGTCCTTGGGCGGCTTGGCCAAGGCCGGCACTACGGCGTGTCCGCCGCGCTCGTTGATGTAATGCATCAGCTTCAGCGTGTGCATGCGCTCCTCGTCGCTGTGGCGGTACAGGAATGCGGCAACACCTTCCAAGCCTTGTGCCTCGGCCCACGAGGCCATGGCCAGGTAGATCTGGCTGCTCATGGCCTCCTTGGCCACTTGGCCGTTGAGCGCATTCTCTACTTTCTTGGATACCATTTTGCGGGGGAGGTTTAGTTAGTGCGTGAAGGTAGCAATACCCGTGCGCTCATCGTTTGTTGAAGTGGTTCATGGCATCGGAAATGCCGAGGAGGCCGAATTGCAGAACGGCTTTTCCCACCTGTTCAATGCGGTCGGGCAATTCCTTCTGCTCTTCCCCGCTCCACCGCCCCAGTACAAATTCGCTCTGCCTGCCCTTGGCAAAGTCGTTCCCAATGCCGAAGCGCAAGCGCGGAAAGCCTTCCGTACCTATGAGTTCAATGATATTCGTAAGCCCATTGTGGCCGCCAGCCCCGCCCGCCGCCCGCAACCTCACCTTGCCAAACGGCAATGCCAGGTCATCGGCCACCACCAGCAGTTGCTCCGGCGAAAGGCGCTCCTGTTCCAACCAATAGCGGACCGCCTTGCCGCTGAGGTTCATGAAGGTTTGCGGCTTGATCAGGATGAAGGTTCTCCCCTTGTGCCGGAACTGGGCCGTGTCCGCATAGCGATCTGCATTGAAGCGTGCTTCAAAATTGGCCGCCAGGGCATCCAGGGCCTGAAAGCCGATGTTGTGCCGGGTGCCTTCATACTCCAGGCCTGGATTCCCCAAGCCCACTATCAGGAATTTCATGGTTCGGTGTACAACTGCGGCGGTGGCAAAAGTACAAGCCCCGCATTGCGCGGGGCTTGCACCTTAATGAATGGAAGCTCCGGGGGACCAGAGCTTCCAAGGTGTTATTTCTTCGCCGGGGCCGGCTCGGCCTTTTTATCACCCGTGGCGGCGGCGGCGGGTGCAGCGGCGGCGGCGGCGGCGGGTGCAGCGGCAGCAGCGCCTTCGGCCGGGGTTTCGGCGGCCTTTTTCACCATCTTCACGGTCACCACCACGTCGCTTGGTTTTTCCATCACGGTAACACCCGGAAGCTTCAGGTCGCTTACATGGATGCTGTCACCAAGGTCCATGTTGGCCACGTCCACTTCAATTACCCCGGGCAGTTTTTCGGGCATGCCCTTTACGCGGACCTTGCGCATGTTGAGGTTGAGCTTGCCGCCCTTGCGTACGCCTGCGCTCTGGCCCATGACGCGCACGGCCAGGTTCAGGCTGGTTTCCCTGCTGGCCACGGCCTCCAGGAAATCAGCATGGATCACGGCATCAGTAACGGGCTGGAACTGTTTGTCCTGCAGCACGGCCTGGCGCTTTTCACCATCGATGTTCAGCTCCACATAGTGTGCTTCGGGCGAGTGGACGATCTTGTTCAGTGCGCGCTCCTCCACGCTGAAATGCAGGACTTCCTTGCCGCCGTAAAGCACGCATGGGACTTGCTTGTTGCGGCGGATGGCCTTGGCCTTGCCGGTGCCGCTTGCCGGCCGCTTGGTGCCGATGAGTTCGACGTTCTTCATTTACCTCGGGGTGTTATGCGATGATGAAGTGGCTGCTGATGCTTTCGTGGTGCCGTACGCGTTGGATCACGTCGGCGAACAACTGTGCCACGGACAGTTGCTTGATCTTCGGTGCTGCCTGAAGGTGGCTGGCCGGTATGGGGATGGTATCGGTGACGATGAGCTCTTCCAGTGCGCTGTTCTGCACACGCTGGCAGGCATCGCCGCTGAGCACGGCATGGGTGCACATGGCGCGCACGGTGCGCGCGCCCTGCTCCTTCATCATGGCGGCGGCCTTGGTCAGGGTTCCCGCCGTGTCCACCATGTCGTCGATCAGCACCACGTCCTTCCCGGCCACGTCACCGATCACGGTCATTTTGTCCACCTTGTTGGCAACCTTGCGCTGTTTGTAGCAAATGGCCATGTCCACACCAAGGTGCTTGGCGTAGGCATTGGCGCGCTTGGTACCGCCGGTATCGGGTGCTGCCATCAGCAGGTCGGGCAGCTTCATGGCCTGGATGTGGGGCAGGAAGATGCTGCTGGCGAAGAGATGGTCCACGGGCACCTCAAAAAAGCCTTGGATCTGGTCCGCATGCAGGTCCATGGTCATGATGCGGTCCACGCCCGCGGCAGTGAGCATATTGGCCACCAGCTTGGCGCCAATGCTTACGCGGGGCTTGTCCTTGCGGTCCTGCCGGGCGAATCCGAAATAGGGCATCACGGCCACGATGCGTTTGGCGCTTGCCCGCTTGGCGGCGTCCACCATGAGCAACAGCTCGAAGAGGTTGTCGCTGGGGGGCATGGTGCTCTGAACGATGAAGACCACATTGCCGCGCACGGTTTCCTCGAAACTGGGTTGGAATTCCCCGTCGCTGAAGCGGCTCACGGTCACCTCGCCCAGTTTCTGGCCACCTTCAGCAGCGATGCGGGCAGCAAGGTCCCGCGTGGCGGTGCCACCGAAGATCTTTGCGCTGTCCAGGGGAGTGTGGTCCATGTTGGCAGGGGGGTGAATCCCCCAAAAGGGGCGCAAATGTAATGATCCTCCGCCGGTTATCAACGATCGTTGATGGATCTTTTTCGGGTGCTTGGGAGGGCCGGTTCAGCGCTCCCCCCGCAATTCTTGCCAACTTCGCGCCCCATGAGCAGGAAAAACAAGCCCAGCCGGCCAAGCGGCCCCTCGGCCAGCGACGTGCTGGCCCTGGTCGGTGAAGCGGGCCCCACGGGCATCACAGCCCAGCAGTTGATGCTGAAGCTAGGCATTGACAAGCGCGAGCGGGACCTGCTTCAGGCCGTGTTGGCGGGCCTGATCGCCAACGGCAGGGCGGAAACGGCCAAACGCGGGCGCTACGTGTCCGTGGGAGGACGCACGACCAAGGGCAGCGGTACGGGCACCGAGGCGGTATTGGACATCATTTCCAGCGGCGCAGGCTATGCCCGCCTGGGCGCCGGAGGGGATGATGTTTACATTCCGGAACATGCCGTGGGCACCGCCTTGCATGGCGACAAGGTGCTGATCCGGGTACAGCACGGCCGCGGCAGGCCGGAAGGCAAGGTGTTGGCGGTGCTGGAGCGGAGGCGCACCCGCTTTGTGGGCAAAGTGGAAAAGCGCGGACAGCAGTTCGTGCTCCTGGCGGACGACCAGAAGATGAACCGCCCGCTGCTGATCGCCGCAGAAGACCTCCACGGTGCACAACCGGGTGAGAAAGTGGTGGCGGAAATGGCCCCATGGACCAATCCGCGGGAACTGCCGCGCTGCCAGGTGGAAAAAATCCTGGGCAAGGCCGGCGAGCACGAAGTGGAGATCCACGCCATCCTTGCCGAATTTGACCTGCCCTCCGAATTTCCGGTTGCCGTGGAGGAAGCCGCGGAGGCCATTCCCGGGGGGATCCCGGCGGCTGAAATCGCCAAGCGGCGGGATGTGCGCGCCATTACCACCCTTACCATAGACCCGGAAGATGCAAAGGACTTGGATGATGCGCTCAGCTTGCGCAAATTGGACAACGGGCACTGGGAGGTGGGCATACACATTGCCGACGTCAGCCATTATGTGGTCCCTGGAAGTATTGTGGACAAGGAAGCTGCGGCGCGGGCCACCAGCGTGTACCTGGTGGACCGCGTGGTTCCCATGTTGCCTGAACGGCTCAGCAACAACCTCTGCTCCCTGAATCCGCACGAGGACAAGCTCAGCTTCAGTGCCATCTTCGAGATGGACGCCAAGGCCCGCGTGGTTTCCGAGTGGTTCGGCCGCACCATCATGCGCAGCGACCGCCGCTTTGCCTATGCCCAGGCCCAAGCCTTGATCGATGGCGGCGACGGCGAGTTCAAGGAAGAGGTGCTCACTCTTTATGAACTCTCCAAGATCCTGCGAAAGGAACGCATGGAGAACGGAGCCCTGGAGGTGGGCGGCAACGAGGTGAAGTTCCGGCTGGATGACCGCGGCCGGCCGATCGAGGTGTATGAAAAGGTGATGGGGCCGGCCAATTGGCTCATCGAGGAATTCATGCTGCTGGCCAACAAGCAGGTGGCCGCTTCGATCAGTCGCCGCAAGGGAGGAGCCCCGCCCTTCGTGTACCGCATCCATGACCTGCCCGACCCTGAAAAAGTGCAGCAACTGCGCATGCTGGCCAAGAGCTTTGGGCACGACCTGAAAACGGACGGCCGCCCCGAAGACCTGCCCAAGGCCATCAATGCCCTGATGCGCAAGATCAAGGGAAGCGAAGAGGAAAACATCCTCAAGCAGCTCACGATCCGCTCCATGAGCAAAGCCATCTACAGCACGGACAACATTGGGCACTACGGCCTGGCCTTCCGCGACTACACCCACTTCACCAGCCCCATCCGCCGCTATCCGGACCTGATGGTGCACCGCGCCATGGCCCACTACCTGGCAGGCGGAAAGGCACTGAACAAGCAAGCGTTGGAACTGAGCTGCGTGCATAGCTCACAAATGGAAAAGCGGGCTGCCGACGCAGAACGCGCCAGCATCAAGTTCAAGCAGGCGGAATACCTATTGTCACGTGTGGGGCAGACGTTCACCGGCATTGTCAGCGGCCTCACCGCTTGGGGCATGTATGTGGAACTCGTGGAGAACAAGTGCGAGGGCATGATCGCCCTTCGCGACCTGCCGGGCGACCGCTACGCCTTCATCCAAGAGCAGTATACCGTGGTGGGCCAGCGCACCGGCCGCCGCTTCCGGCTGGGCGACGAGCTGCAGGTGATGGTGCGCAGCGTGGACATGGAGAAACGCACCGTGGATTTTTCCTTGGTGGATGAAGTGGAAATTCCCGCGCAACCAGCCGGAAAGGGCCGGGGCTTGTGGGATGAAACCCGCCCCTACCCCGCTTCCGACGGCCATGGCCACCGCAAGGGTTTCCGCAGCGCAAAGGGAACCGGTTCCAAAAAGGCCAAGAAGGAAAAAAGTGGCAAGGGAAAGAAAAGGCGGTAGAGCGGCAAACCTCCTCCCGATGCCCTCCAAGCGCCTCCTCTTCGCCTTCCTGGCTGTTTTCGCAGCCCTTCAGTTATTGGCTGCTTTCATCCACCACCGGGTAGGCGTGCGGCTATTTGTGCCCTTCGCCATCGGCGCAGTGGTGCCGTTCTTGATGATGTGGACGAACCAACGCAAGAAATGAACCGCAGTGGACCACATGGTTCCGCAGTCCGAAGGGGGCCGGTTCCAAAAAGGCCCGGAAAGAGAAACGGGAGAAGGGGAAGAAACGGCGATAGCGGGAAGGTCTTGAAGAATCGTGTTCGGGGCGGGAAAAACGGGGGGCAATTGTGCGCCGATCCACAAGTAACCCGCATGTGACCTTCGATTATATTCGCTCGCCCTTCAACCCAGCGGCAACATTCAATCCACAATACAATCAACCCCTACAAACCGAACATGCGCAACACATTATTGGTGGCAGGCATACTTGCGGTAACCGCCGCCTTCGCCCAGGAACGCACCTTGGACCACGTCAAAGCATCCAAGGCCCGGGGCGGCGGCATCATTATGAAAAACAACGAGGTCGCCGGTTATTACTCGTTCTACGAGGTTGACAAGGTGGATGGCAAGACACGGGCTTTCCGCATGGCGCTGCTGGACAACAACCTCAAAGACATCGGCGTGATCAAGCTGAACCGGCCCAAGGACAGCTACATGGTGGAGAGCGCTTTCAATGGCCAAGCCTTCATGTTCTTCTTCTTGAATGACAAGAACGTGGAACTGGAGACCTATGACCTGAACGGCAAGAAACTGGGGGCGAAGGTGTATGAGGATGTGAGCAAATGGGAACGTATGCGGGTGTATGCAGCCGTGAAGATGGGCGAAACCGGCGAGGTGAACCAAAGCCTCTTTCCCCTTGGTGAGGATGGGTTCCTCAAACAAGGCGTTGGCGATGGGAAAAAAGCCGGCTACCTGCTAACGGCGTACAACAACGACCTGAGCAAGCGTTGGGAAACGGAAGCACCCGCAGGCGGGATGATCGAAAGTTTGGACGTGATCGCGGTCACCAAAGACTACATCGTTGGGTCCCTGTACAAGCAAAAAGGCCGGATGGACATGCCGGACAATACCTTTTTGGCCCTGTTCGATGTACATTCGGGCAAGAAGCTGTGGGAGAAGGAATTGACCGATGGCGGGCGCCGCATGACCGTGGTGAACGCATTTCCCGAGGAAGGCAATGACGACCTGTTCCTGATCGGCGAGACGTTCAGCCCCAAGGACAACGTGTTCAAAGACAAAAGCCAAGGCATGTATTGCATGCGTATGGGTATGGACGGAACACCCAAACAGACCGAACTGCTGGATTGGGACAAAGACATTAAGCCCCACGTGCCTGCGGATGAAAAGGGCCGGAAGGAATTGGACCGGATCTTTTTCCACCAGGTTGTACGGCTGAACAACGGAACGATCCACTGCATCGGCGAGGAATACAAGAAGGTGATGGGTGCCACTGGCGGAATCCAGATCACCACGGAGGACATGTTGGTGATCGAACTTGGCCCGGACTTGAAGTTCAAACAATGTTCGGTATTCCCAAAATCCAAGGGCCGTACTGAATTCCCGCTGGAATATGCTGCACTATCCGCTTCCCTGCTCGCCAAAATCGTCAAGCAGATGGGCCGTTTCGACTATTTGTTCACCACCCAGGACAAGGCGGGTGACCGTTATTTCTGCAGCTTCTTGGATTATGCACGGGACAAGAACGATGCAGGAAACAAGGTCGGAGCCTACATAGGAACAATTGTCGGGGACGGAAAGTCTGCGCCCACCTTGGACAAATATGATGTGGATGAGAAGGGCTCCACATTCTTCCGGGTGATGGCGGCCAAGCCCGGATACGTGCTCATGTATGAGTACCACCGCAAGGAGAAAACCATCAACCTCCACTTGGAGAAGGTGAACTTCTGAACCGGGCCAACCAATTGGAACGAGGGGGCTGCCGACCGGGCAGCCCCTTGCTTTTGGGGCTCGGCCATCGAAATACCTCGGTCACAGCACCATTTGTCCTGCGTTTCCGCAGGGTCGCAAGCAAGTGGGTACCCCGAAGAACTTCAAATGGATGGCACACGTGTCGATCATTCGTTCAGACAAGGCACGACGAAGAGAGGATCCTGACCCAAAGTATCCGACTGAGGAGCAACGAAGTATGGACGAATGAGCGGCAAGCGCCCAAAGGGTCGTCGCACAGCGACGATGATGCCAGAGTGAGGTTCTTCGAGGTGCCCAAGTATTAAACCAAGTTCAGCCGTTTGGCCAGTTCGTCCTTGTAGCTGCCCCCGATGGGAATGATCTTCTTGTCATTCTCCAAGATCAGGTTAGGCTGCTCAATGGCAGTGATCTTGTCGATGCGCACAATGAACGAGCGGTGCACGCGCATGAAGTCGCTTTCGGGCAATTTGGACTCGATGTCCTTCATGGTGCTGTGGATGGTGTAGCGGGTGTTCAGCGTGTTGATCACCACGTAATCCTTCAGCGCCTCGATGTAATAGATGTCGCTGGTGCGCAGTTTCACCATGCGGCTGTTGCTCTTCACGAACAGGATGTCCCTGTTGCCACCCTGGCCCTCCACGAGGTTGAACAGCATGTCGCGTTCTTTGAGCACCTCGGCCTCCTTCTTATGCTTGTAGAGGGCCATTTCAATGGAGGTGTGGATGTCGATCTCCTTGAACGGCTTGATGATGTACCCGTAGGGCTGGGTGACCTTGGCCTTGCTCAGGGTGCTTTCGTCGGCGTAGGCCGTAAGGAAGATCACCGGGATGTTGGCCTCGGACCTGATGCGCGTGGCGGCCTCAATGCCGTTCATCTCGCCCTTGAGCATGATGTCCATGAGGATGATGTCCGGCTTGTGCTCCAGCGCCATGGCTACGGCGTTTTCGCCCGTGGAGGCAGCGCCCACCACGTTGTAGCCCAATTTCTTGAGGCTCATCTGGATGTCCTTGCTGACGATGCTCTCGTCCTCCACCACAAGTACGTTGGTCTGCGCCATGGCTCAACTTCAGGAACGTTCAAAAGTAATCAAATAGGCTGTTCCGGGTGTTCCGGACGGCTGTGATTGTGTGACATTTCCGTCCAACTGCTCCGTGAGCATCGCCACCAGCTCCAGCCCCAGGCCCCCGTCATGTCCTTGATCGAACTGCGCGGGGAACCCGCAGCCGTCGTCACTGACAGAAATCCGGACTTGCTTGCCTTTTTCATTGAGCTTGATGGAGATGCCCCCCTCCTCCCCTTCCGGGAAGGCATGCTTCAACGCATTGCTGACCAATTCGTTCAAAATTAATCCGCAGGGGATGGCCTTGTCCAGGTCCAGCATGATGTGCTGCAGTTCGGTGTGAAGGCGCACCCTGCCGCCGAGGGAGTAGCTCAGCACCAGGTTCCGGCAAAGGCCCTCGATATACTGGGCAAAATCCACCTGGCTGAAATTCTTGTTCTGGTAGAGGCTCTCATGGATGAAGGACATGCTGTGGATGCGGTTGCGGCTTTCCAATAACAGTTCCAAGGCCTGGGGGTCGTCATCCACGTGGTCCCGCTGCAAGTTGAAGATGCTGCTGATGATCTGCAGATTGTTCTTCACGCGGTGGTGCACCTCCTTCAGCAGCACTTCTTTTTCGCGCAAGCTTTCCAGCACCTCGCGCTCCGCCCGTTTCTTCTCCGTGATGTCGTGCGCCAGGCAGCTCACGCCGTCCACTTTTCCGTCCGTGTGTATGGGGCTCATGAAAAGCTCCAGCCACATCTCCGCGCCGTTCCCCATCACCACGTGCGTTTCACGGTGCTGCGGTTTACCGGCGAAGCATGCGTTGTAAAGCCGGAGCCACTCCTCGTCAAGTTCCGCGCCGGCGATGTCGGCAAAAACGCTGCGCATGTTATCACCAAGCCCTACCTCCTTGCCGTAAACCTGCTTGCCCACCCGGATGAAGAATTTGTTGCATGCGGTGATGTTGAACTCCCGGTCCACGCTCCAGATCATCACATCGGCGCTGCTTTCGAAAATGGCATTGAGCTTCGCCGATTGTTCGCGCACACGGGCTTCCGCCACGCGTTCTGCCGTAACCTCATGGCCGATGCCGAAGACCTCCACCACCTCCCCGCCAGCATCGCGCACAGGACTCAGATAGATCTCATTGCAAACCCGCTCCCCGTTCCGGTCCAGTAGGTCTGTTTCGAAACGCACCGGGTTTCCTGCAAAGACCTCGGTATATTTCGTTCTCCAGAAATCATGGTACTCTCTAGAGGCAAAAAGCTCCCGGGGTGTACTGGTGTCGGTGTTGATTGCGGGCGCCTTCCCATGCAGGCGCAGGATCATGTCGCTGTAGCCCTGGTTGAAGCTGGTCAGCGCAATGCGGCGGTCCACGGTCCAGAACAGGTGTTCACTGGCCTGGAACAACGCTTTTTCCTTTTCGGTGTGCTTCTGCAATTGTTCCTGTGCCGCAT
>JAFDZY010000174.1 GCA_018266685.1 Bacteroidota bacterium | reverse complement strand
GCGGGCCCCGCCTCCGGCAGCTGCGCACCGCTGCGGCCCAGCCCGCACAACGTGAACGTGGCACAACCCGCCCCATGGCCGTTGGCAACTTCCATGCTGAACCCGTCCTGCCCGTATTCCACACGGAGGTTCTGCTCCGGGTTGAAGCTGGCAAAGCAACCCTGTCCGCGAACAATGGCATGTTCCCCGGCCGTTCCGCAGATGGGGGCCGCCGCGTGAAGCGGCGGCCCCTCTCCTTGGGCACTTTTGGAAGTGCATTGAACCCATGGCTGGCCCGTGTTGCAGCGCATGCCCGAATTACCCAAACCCATGGGCATGCACCACCAGGCCACGGCTACCCCTAGCCCCATTATGCATGGTTGCAGCCTGGCACGGACCATCTTGGATCCACCAAAGTACCCCATCTGCGCCTGTGCCCGTGCCGCTCCGTGATGGAACGTTGGCCTTGTTGCATACCGGCCCAACTCCGCAGCCCTTGGCATCCGGGGCACACCTGCTTTCCCCTGCTGCCTACCTTCGGCACATGCAATTCCCGCTTACTGCGGCCGGAAGCGCCTTGGCGGTGGTGCTCTCCGGCTTGATCACCTTGGTCCCGCATTCCGTTGCCGCCCAACAAATGCCTGACGCTTCGCGGATCCTGCACCAAATGGAAAAGCTGCCCGTGGCAGGCACGGTGCTTTACGTGGCTGCCCACCCCGATGACGAAAACACCAAGCTCATCGCTTGGCTGGCCAACGGGAAGAAAGTCCGTACCGGCTACCTGAGCCTTACCCGCGGTGACGGCGGCCAGAACCTCATCGGACCGGAACTTGGCGATGCCCTGGGGATCATCCGCACCGAGGAACTGCTGGCCGCACGGCGCATCGATGGCGGTGAGCAGTTCTTCACCCGCGCCGTGGACTTCGGCTACAGCAAGGATGCGAAAGAGAGCTTTGAAAAATGGGGACACGATGCCGTCCTCGGCGACGTGGTCCGCGTGATCCGCACCTTCCGCCCGGACATCATCATCACGCGCTTTCCACCGGACCGCACCGCAGGGCACGGGCACCACGAGGCCAGCGCCATCCTGGCCCGCGAAGCCTTTGACCTGGCCGGAGACCCCAAAGCTTATCCGGAACAGCTAAAGCAAGGGCTGGAACCCTGGCAACCGAGCCGCCTCTTCTTCAACGGAAGTACGTGGTGGAAGAAGGACCTTGCCGAATTTGCCAAGTCGAACAATGATTGGTACACCGTGGATGTGGGCGGATATGACCCGTTGCTCGGCGAGAGCTACACGGAGATCGCGGGCCGCAGCCGCAGCATGCACAAGAGCCAAGGCTTCGGGGCGCCCGAAACGCGCGGGGAACAGTTGGAATACTTGCACTTTGAGAAGGGCAGCAAGCCGGAGGACAAGGATATTTTCTCCGGCATCGACATGACGTGGAGCCGGATAAAGGGCGGGGATGCCGTGGGCAAGGCCGCTGCCGCCCTGCTTTCAGGCTACAACCTGCGCCACCCCGAGGCCAGTGTTCCCGCGTTGGCCCAAATGGCCGCCGCAGTGGATGCCTTACCACCATCATCATGGAAGGACTACACCCGTAAACGGATCAACCAACTGCTGCTCGATGCCACCGGCACGGTGGTGGAAGCCTTGGCGGACGCGCCCCAAGTGGTGACCGGCGATTCGCTGCACGCGGAACTGGACGTGCTGTCCAGAAGCAGATCCACGGTGAAGGTGAACGTGCCGAACATGGCACCGGTCTCCCTTGGGGAAAACGAGCCATGGAAAAAATCCGTGGGCCTCAAGGCGGCCAACACGCCGGACCAGCCCTATTGGTTGAAGCTGGTCCACGGCAACATGTACCGCATCGCTGATTCCTCCTTGATCGGCCTGCCGGTAACACCACCCCTGCTGCAGGTGCCCTACACGTTGCACTTTGAGGGAGGCGCCGAAGTTCGGGGCACCGTGCCGGTGATCTTCCGCACCGTGGACCGGGTAAAAGGCCAGCTGGAACAAACCTGCGAAGTGGTGCCGCCGGTAACGCTCTTCGCCAGCCCGGGCGTGCTGATGGTGAAAGACACCAATGCCGTGGAGCAGATCGGCGTGGATGCCAACATGAACCTCGCCAAACCGGAGGTGATCGCGGAAATGGTGGAGGGCTGGGACCTCCTGCCCGCCCATCAATTCCTCGCACCCATGAAACTGGGCGATCGCGCGGGCGCAGCGGTCCGCGTAGTGCCGCGCGGTGCCGACAGGCGCACCTTGCCGTACCTGCGCATCGGCAATGTTGATCACGCGGGCCCCACCAACCTCACACGGCGCATCATCAATTACGACCACATTCCCAAGCGCTCCTGGTATTCGCCTGCCACCTTCGCCGCCGTGCCCATCGACGTGAAGGTGAACGCCAAGCGCGTGGGCTACATCATGGGCGCCGGCGATGAGGTGCCAAAAGCACTGGAACAATTGGGCCTCACCGTGGAAATGATCGACCCCAAAACGGCAACTGCGCCGGAACTGGCGCGCTATGACGCCATCGTTTCGGGCATCCGTGCCTACAACACCGACCCGGCCCTGAAGGAACTGAACCCGCTGTTGATGGCCTTTGTGGAGCAGGGCGGCACCCTGGTGGTGCAGTACACCACGCTCAGCAAGGACATGGTGCTGCCCGATTCACTCATCGGCCCCTATCCGTTCAAGATCACGCGCGACCGCGTTACCGTGGAAGATGCACCGCCCACCTTCATCGATCCCGCAAGCCCGCTGTTGAACACGCCGAACAAGATCGGCCAGGCCGACTTTGCGGACTGGGTGCAGGAACGGGGCCTTTACTTCCTGGGCGGCCTGGACCCGCACTACAAAGCCCTGATCAGCTGGAACGACCCCGGCGAGCAACCGCTCGATGGCGCGTTGATCACCTGTGACTACGGGAAAGGGCGCTACGTGTACACGGGCATCAGCTTCTTCCGGCAATTGCCGGCGGGCGTTCCCGGCGCTTACCGTTTGTTCGCCAACCTGGTCTCCAAGAGAAAGTGATGCAGGCCGGATGGATGGCAAGTCCGGAACATCTCCACCCATGCGCCATGACCCCTCCCACCCTTCTACCTTCGTACCGGCCATGAGCACCACAACCAACGCACCGCCCGTCTCGCGGCTCGCGGAACATCTGACCGGATCGGAGATCATCCGCATCGCCGGCGAAATCAATGCCCGCATCGCCAAGGGAGAACAGATCCACAACCTCACCATCGGTGATTTCAGTCCGGAAGTATTTCCCCTTCCCGACCGGTTCCGCGAACTGATCCAGCAGGCATACGGCGACGGATTGAGCAACTATCCGCCTGCCAACGGCGTGCTGGCCCTGCGCCAAGCCATCAGCACCGCCATCAAGCAGGGCCAGGGTTTGGAATACGGGCCGGACGACATCCTTATCGCCGGCGGTGCGCGCCCCTTGATCTATGCCACGTACAGGGCGGTGGTGGACCCGGGCGACCGTGTGGTTTACCCCACGCCAAGCTGGAACAACAACCATTATGCCTACCTCCTGGGTGCGGAGAAGGTGGAAGTGGAAACCAACGCCGCCAACCGCTTCCTGCCCACGGCCGATGAATTGCGGCCGCACCTGGACGGGGCCGCACTGCTCGCCTTGTGCTCTCCACTGAACCCCACCGGCACATCCTTCACCGGTGAGCAGCTGGGGGCCATTTGCGATTTGGTGCTGGAGGTGAACAAGCGCCGCACCTCGGCCAGGCCGCTGTACGTGATGTACGACCAGATCTACCAGGAGCTGGTGCTGGACGGCGCCCAGCATGTGGACCCCGTGACCCTAAGGCCCGCCATGCGCCCGTACACCATTTACGTGGACGGGCTCTCCAAATCACTCGCGGCCACCGGTGTGCGGGTGGGTTGGGCCTTTGGGCCATCCGTGGTGATCCGCAAAATGGCCTCCATCCTGGGGCATGTGGGCGCTTGGGCACCCAAGCCTGAACAGGTGGCCACGGCGCGCTTCCTCGGCGAACAGGCCTGCCGCGATGCCATCATTCGCCACCGCAACATGGTTAGCGCGCGTGTGCGCGGCTACCATGAAGGCTTTCAACAATTGAAGCGCGAAGGCTACCCCGTGGACTCGATCCCCGCACAAGGCGCCATCTACCTCTCGGCACGCATCGCCCTCCGCGGCCGCACCACGGCTGACCACAAAGTGCTGAACGATGCCACCGACGTGACCTACTACCTCATTGAAAAGGCCGGCGTGGGCATCGTGCCTTTCCTGGCCTTCGGCACCGGCAAGGACAGCGACTGGTTCCGTTTATCGGTGGGCACCACGCGCATGGAAATGGTACCGGAGGTGATCGAAGGGATCCGCAAAGCCATCGATGCGCTGAAATGACCGGTGGAAATCACTGTGGAAGCAACGCGATCCCCGCAACGCGCACATCACATGCCGCCCGCTCCCCGGCTTGAACGGGGCAGCTTGGCACTGAAGCCTCCTGCGCAACCATGCACCTGCTGGATTGGATCATCCTCTTGGGCACGCTCGGGTTCATCACGGCATACGGCGTGTGGAAAACCCGCAGCACGCGCGGCAGCGAGGACTTCCTGCGCGGCGGCGGCGATGCGCGCTGGTGGGGCGTGGGCCTGAGCGTAATGGCCACGCAGGCCAGCGCGATCACCTTCCTGAGCACTCCCGGGCAAGGCTTTGCGGACGGCATGGGCTTCGTGCAGTTCTACTTCGGCCTGCCGCTGGCCATGCTGGTGATCAACCTCGTGTTCATCCCGCTCTACTACAAATGGAAGGTGTTCACCGCGTATGAATTCATCGGCAAGCGCTTTGACGGACGCACCCGCCTGCTTACCGCCGGCCTCTTCCTGGTGCAGCGCAGCATGGCCGCCGGCATCACCATCTATGCGCCCAGCATCATCCTGAGCAAGGTGCTGGACTGGCCCCTTTCCTGGACTTGCCTCTTCATCGGCGTGCTGGTGATCATTTACACCACAACAGGCGGTGCCAAGGCCGTGGGTGTTACGCACAAGCAGCAAATGGCCGTGATGATGGCCGGCCTTTTCATCGCCTTCGGCCTTACTGTGCATTACATCGGCCAGGCCATGAACTTCGGCGAAAGCCTGAAGCTGGCCGGTGCGTTGGGCAAGTTGAACGTCATCGACCTTAGCTTCAACCCTTCCGACAAGTACACCTTGTGGAGCGGTTTGATCGGCGGCTTCTTCCTGCAACTCTCCTACTTCGGCACGGACCAAAGCCAGGTGCAGCGCTACCTCGGCGGCCAAAGCATGCAGCAAGCCAAGCTCGGCCTCTGGATGAACGCCTTGTTGAAGATCCCCCTGCAATTCTTCATCCTGCTCACCGGCGTGCTGGTCTTCGTGTTCTACCTGCTGAATGCTTCGCCCCTGCATTGGAACAGCACGAACGTGGAAGCCATGCACCAGCTGGAAGCCAAGGGAACAGCGGGCAACAGCGTGCAGGACATGGAACGGCAGCACAGCCTGAACAACCAAAAGATCACGTTGCTTACCCGGGATTGGCTGGCGGCGGAACGCAACGGGCAGGCACGGGAGCAGGCAATGGCCACAACGGAACTGAAGCATGCCTTGGCCAACGATGCCGCCCTGCGCGGCAAATACTCGGCGGCACTGAAGGAGGCATTGCCGAACCGCGAGGCCAACGACAAGGATTACATCTTCATCTCCTACATCATGGACCACCTGCCCATGGGCGTGATCGGCCTGTTGCTGGCCATGATCTTCAGCGCGGGCATGAGCAGCACCAGCGCGGAGCTGAGCGCGCTGGCCACCACCGGCGTGGTGGACGTGCTCCCCAAACGCGCCTCCGATGCGCACCAGGTACGGCTGGGCCAATGGGCCACCGTGTTCTTCGGATTGCTGGCCCTGGCGTTTGCAGCCCTTTTTTCCCTCTTTGAGAACTTGATCCAGGCGGTGAACATCCTCGGCTCGTTGTTCTATGGTACCATCCTGGGCATTTTCCTGGTGGCCTTTTTCCTGAAACGCGTGCAGGGCACCGCCGTGTTCATTGCCGCATTGATCGCCCAGGCCGCGATCTTCATCATCCACTTTTCCGGCCTGGAGATCGCCTTCCTCTGGTACAACCTGATCGCACCGGCCATCACCGTGGTACTGTCCGTGATCTTGCAGGAGGTGCTGCCAGCTTCCGGCCCCCGGGCCAGCGGAACGCAAGCATGAAAAAAGCCCCGCGCTTTTCAGGCGCAGGGCTTTTCAAGACTGGGGGCAACAGGCTTACTTGCCCGCCCACTCCTTCAACAGGGCCTCGTTCTTCTTCACGTACGCCATGTCACCGGCCTTCTTCGCCGCTTCCATGCTTTGCTGCGCCGTGGCAGCGGCCTCCTTCATCAATCCGTTGGCTGCCTGTGCACGAGCCAAGGTGTGGATGTAGTAGAACTTGGGGTCCATTTTCACCGCCTTGGAGGCCCAATCCAGCGCCTCCTTGGTCATTACGTTCCTGTCCAGTGCAAAGCTTGCGCTGCTGTTGTATGCCCCGGCCTTGATGTCCGGCTTGGACATGGCTTCCTTGATGTTGGCAATGCCTTGCTGCGTGGCGTCCGCCTTGATCACCACGCTCACACGGGTTTTCTCCCAGCGGATGTCCATCCGGGCCTGGTCATCCTTCACATCATCAAAGGAGATGGTAAGCGTTTCGGTGAACTCGCAAGGCTCCACCTTGGCCTTCATGCGCATCACATCCTCCGCTTGCTTGTAATCACCTTCGCCCCAAAGTTGGGTGTTCTTGTTGAAGATGAGCGTCCAATACTCCTTGTCCGGGATGGCGAACATGGAGTACTTGCCTTTTTCCAGGGTGTTGCCTTCGATCACCACGGGGCCGTCGAACTCGATGGTGGTGTTCATGTTGGCCCCCAGGCGCCACAGTTTGCCGAAAGGAAGCATGTCGCCAAAAACTTGGCGGCCGCGCACACTGGGGCGTGAGTAGTCAACATCCACCTTGGTAAGGCCGATCACCTGTTCCACTTCGCCGTGGGGGCTGGTCTTGGGCAGGTCTTGCGCGGATGCGCCAACACCAATGGCGGCAGCAGCCACCGAAAGCAAAATACGGTTCATGAGGGTATGGTTTGGAAAGGCACGAAGGTACGGCTCACGGCGCTTACCGGATGCGTCCCGTCAGGGCTATCGCCTCTTACTCAGACGGTGATGAAGAAGTGGTGTCGAGGTGGTTCTTGTGTTGAAGGGTGAAAGAGTGAAAGAGTGCGAGGGACGCGGTTTTCGCCCTCGCACCCTTTCACTCTCCGACAACTGCACCG
>JAFDZY010000173.1 GCA_018266685.1 Bacteroidota bacterium | reverse complement strand
GATCATGCGCTGCGAACCTTTCGGCGCACATGCCCGTGAACGGCTCTCGGGTAAAACGCGGTATTACGCTACGGACAATGGCCTGCTTTCCGCCATGTCGTTCAATTTCCAGGAGGAATGGGGCCGCCTGTTGGAGAACGCCGTTGCCGTGGAAGCCGTGCGGCAAGGCGCCGCATTGACCTATTACCACGGGAAGCAGGAATGCGACTTCATACTCTTGCGCGATGATCGCCCGTGGAAAGCCGTACAAGCCTGCTGGAGCCTGCGCGACACGGAAACAAAAAAGCGCGAACTGGCTGGCCTTGTGGAAGCCTGCAAAGCGTTGGGACTGAAGAAGGGCCTTGTCCTTACCGCAGACGCGGCGGAAGACCTGAAAATTGAGGGCATCAAGGTTCAAGTGCGGCCATTCAGGGAAGCGGAAACCCTGCTGGCGCGTTGAACCCGGAATTATATCCAGGTTGAAGCAACCTGCTTGATCCATCCGCTACCTTTCCCCCAAACCCGAAGCACGTGGGCACTGACGACCTCTCCTACATCCTGAACCACCTCGGTGAGGACCGCGAGGCGGGTTTCCGCGCGGTGGTGCCGCCGGTTGTGCAGAGCGGCAACTTCACTTATCCCACGGTGGAAGCACTGCGCAACGCCATGCGCAACGAGTTCGACGTGCCGCTGTACACCCGCGGTGCGAACCCCACGGTGGCCGTAGTGCGCAGGAAGCTGGCCGCGTTGGAACACGCGGAAGATGCCTTGCTCTTCGGCAGCGGCAGCGCGGCCATCGCGGCGGGGGTGCTCAGCTTTGTGAAGGCAGGCGACCACATCGTATGCGTACGCAAGTCGTACAGTTGGACCACCAAGTTGCTCAACGAACTGCTGGAGCGCTTCGGCGTGACGCACACCTACGTGGACGGCACCGACGCGGAGAACTTCCGCCGCGCCGTTATGCCAAGCACCCGGCTCTTCATCCTGGAAAGCCCGAACTCCATCACCTTCGAGCTGCAGGACCTGCGGGCCGTGGCGGCGATCGCGAAGGAGCACGGCATCCTCACGCTGTGCGACAACAGCTACAGCAGTCCGCTGTTCCAGAACCCGATCGACCTGGGCATCGACCTGGTGGCGCACAGCGGGACCAAGTACCTCAATGGCCACAGCGATGTGGTGTGCGGCGTACTGGCCGGCAGCCGGGAACACATCCGCCAGGTGATGGCCAAGGAATTCATGACCTTGGGCGCGATCCCCTCCCCGCACGATGCGTGGCTGCTGATGCGCGGCCTGCGGACGCTGGAGCTCCGCATGCACCGCAGCGCCGACAGCGCGGAGAAAGTGGCGCGGTTCCTGGAAGCGCACCCGAAGGTGCAGCAGGTGAACTGGCCTTTTTTGGAGGGCTTCCCCCAGCACGCGCTGGCCAAGCAACAGATGAAGCGTTGCGCTGGCTTGATGAGCATTCGCCTGAAAGCACTGGACATCGCGGGGGTGGAGCGTTTCTGCAACGCGCTGAAGCGCTTTTTGATGGCGGTGAGCTGGGGCGGCTACGAATCGCTGCAGTTCCCTACAGCAGCCACCATGGATCCCCAGGCCCCACAAGGTGAATTGCCCTGGGACCTGGTGCGGATCTATGTGGGCTTGGAGGACCCGCAACTGCTGATCGCCGATCTGGAGCAGGCGTTGGCTCGGATCTAAACCCGGCACCACGCATTGCGCCCTACGCCCCGCCAACAGGGCAACGTGCGCAGTTCGTAGTTCGTGGGGGGGAATACGTCCAGAAGGACCATCAACCATGCCCTGCGCCCTACGCCCCACGAACCACACCCTGCGCCCTTTCCACCGGCAACTTGCAACTGACAACTGCTCTTTTCCTACTTTGCCCGCATCCAAGCGCACATGGCCAACGACCTCTTCCGGAAGAAATCCGTGGAACGCATCCTGCGGGAGCACGAAGCGCGGGAGGCGGACGGCCATCCGGCCATGAAGCGCACGCTCACCGTACGCGACCTCACGCTGATGGGCGTGGCCGCAGTGATTGGCGCTGGGATCTTCAGCACCGTGGGCGCGGCGGCTTACGAAGGCGGCCCGGGCGTGGTGTTCCTGTTCATCATCACCGCGGCGGTGTGCGGCTTCACAGCGCTGTGCTACGCGGAATTCGCCGGGCGCGTACCGGTGAGCGGCAGCGCGTACACCTACAGCTACGTCAGCTTTGGCGAGGTGGTGGCCTGGGTGATCGGCTGGGCGCTGATCCTGGAGTACGCCATCGGCAACGTGGTGGTGGCCATCTCGTGGAGCAGCTATTTCACCAACATCCTCGCGGCCTTCGGGCTGCACCTGCCGCCGTGGTTAGCCACCGACCCGTTAGGCGCGAAGGAAGCCTACGAGCATGCCATGCAGTTGGGGCAGCCCACGGAAGCCCTGGCCTGGGCCACCGCACCGGTGGTGGGCGGCTGGCGCGTGATCATGAACATCCCGGCATTGCTGATCACCGTGCTGATCACCGCCGTGGTGTACGTGGGCATCAAGGAAAGCAAGCGCGTGGCCAACGGCATGGTGATCCTGAAGCTGGTGCTGCTGGCGGCAGTGGCGCTGGTGGGGCTGTGGTACATCAACGGCGCCAACTACGTGCCCTTCCTGCCCAACGGCATGGGCGGTGTGTTGAAAGGGGTCAGTGCGGTGTTCTTCGCCTACATCGGTTTTGACGCCATCAGCACCACGGCGGAGGAGTGCAAGGACCCGCAGCGTGACTTGCCCCGCAGCATGATCTGGTCCTTAGTAATCTGCACGGTGATCTACTGCATCACCGCCTTGGTGCTCACCGGCATGGTGCCTTACACGGAGTTCAAAGGCGTGATGGACCCGCTGGCCTACGTGTTCAACAAGGTGGGCCTGGGCGGCTTCGGCTTTGTGGTGAGCATCGGCGCCGTGCTGGCGGCCACCAGCGTGCTGCTCGTTTTCCAACTGGGCCAGCCGCGCATCTGGATGAGCATGAGCCGCGACGGGTTGCTGCCGCCGCGCTTCGGCCACCTGCACCGCAAGTACGGAACGCCGGCGTTCGCCACCGTGGTCACCGGTGTGTTGGTGGGCATCCCCGCGCTGCTGGCGCCCAGCGGCATCATCACGGACCTCACCTCCATCGGCACGCTCTTCGCCTTCACCCTGGTCTGCGCCGGCGTGCTGTTGCTGCCGCGCACGGAAGCCCGCGATGCCAGCGGGCGCAAGCGCTTCCGCATTCCGTTCATCCCCGGCAAGTACTTCATTCCCGCCATCGTGCTGGCCTACCTGCTGCTGGACCACGTGCGGATCACCAACGCCTTCACCAGTCTGCACTTAGACCGCCAGGCCATCCTCCTTGCCGCCTTTACCCTCTTCGCCTTAGGCACCGCCATGCAGGCTTTCCGCCGCAACTATTCCCTGATCCCCTGCATTGGCATGCTTAGCTGCGCCTACCTGATGATCGAGATCCCCGCCAAGAGTTGGGCCGTCTTCTTCGGGTGGATGGCGTTGGGGCTGGCGGTGTACTTCGCCTATGGCAGGAGGAATAGCCGGTTGGCGGGGGAGTGAAAGGGGTGGGGCAGTTCTCAGGGATCAGTTGTCGGTTGTCGGTTGTCAGTGGTCGGAGGCTGGTCGCGGAAAGCCTGACAACAGACAACTGACAACTGCGAACCACGCCTTGACAACCACAAACCACGCCCTGAAAACCCCGAACTATCCCCACCTTTGCGCCCCGCATGGCCTTCCTCTACCCGAAATTCCTTTGGGCGCTCACTGCGCTGGCCATCCCGGTCATCATCCACCTCTTCCAGCTCCGGCGCTTCAAGCGCATCGAATTCCCCAATGTGCAGTTCCTGCAAGAGGTGACGCAGCAGACGCGCTCCCGCAAAAAGGTGCGCCACTGGCTGGTGCTGCTGGCACGGCTGCTGGCCTTGGCGTGCATCGTACTGGCCTTTGCTCAACCATACTTCCGCAGCGCCAACGGTACGGTGGTGGCGGGCCAGCGCGCCGTGAGCTTGTACTTGGACGATAGCTGGAGCATGGACGGCCAGAACGGCGCGGGCCGCCTGCTGGACCAGGCCCGCACCGACGCGCAGGATGTGGTGATGGCCTACAAGCCCACGGATCGGTTCCAGTTGCTCACCAACCGCTTCGAGGGCCGCCAGCAGATGCTGCTGGGCCGCGATGAAGCGCTGGCGGCCGCCGGCCAGGTGGAGGTGGGGCCGTATTCCCGCCCGCTTTCCCAAGTGATGGAGCGCCAGCGTGAAGCCCTGGTGCACAGCGATGCCCCGGTGAAGCAGGCGTTCCTGTTCACGGACTTGCAGCGCTATGTCACGGATGTGGACCAGTGGAAGAACGACAGCACCGTGCGAACGGTGATCGTGCCCTTGCAAGCGGCGGGCACCAACAACTTGGCCATTGACTCGGTGTGGTTTGGCAGCCCAGTGCGCCGCTTGGGACAGATGGAGCAGCTGCATGTGCGCATCCGGAACCACGGCGACCAGGAACTGCACAACGTGCCGCTGAAGCTCACCATCGACGGGCGGCAGCGCGCCATGGCCACCTTCAATGCCGCTGCCAACACCATGATGGACACCGTGCTCAGCTTCACCAATGACGCCATTGGCTTCCATCGCGGCGAGATCTCCATCACGGACCGGCCGATCGAGTTCGACAACGTTTTCCACATCGCATTCCGCACCGCCGAAAAGCTGCGCGTGCTGCTGGTGAGCGGCGGTGATGCCGGCAGCGACAAGGACATCGCCGCCGTCTTCTCCGGCGATAGTGCCCATGCGTTCACGGTGCAACCCTACCTGCAGATCGACCTGGCGGCATTGGCACGGCAGGACCTGGTGGTGTTGAATGCCCTGCAGGAGGTGCCCAGCGGTTTGGCCGGTGCCTTGGACGAGTTTGTGAAAGGTGGCGGCAGCCTGGCGGTTTTTCCCGCGGCCGGATTGGACCAGGCTTCATACAGCGCGCTGCTGGCGCGGTTCGGGGCCTCCATCGGTGCGGAGGACACCGCTGGCGTGAAAGTGGAGCGCATCGACCTGCAATCGCCGTTTTTTCGCGACGTGTTCAGCTCCATGCCCGCAAACGTGGACCTGCCGCTGGTGCGCGAGCGCCGGTCCATCAGTCCGTCGCCCGCTTCCATTGTGCTGCTGCGCCTGAAGAACGGTTCCGCCTTCCTCAGCTCCTCCCCGGTGGGCAAAGGCACCGTATACCTCTGCGCCGCGCCGCTGGATGAGGCAGGCGGCACCTTCAGCAGGCATGCGTTGTTCGTTACCTCGCTGCTGCGCATGGCCGAACTGGCCCGTCCCATGGGCGCGTTGTACCACATCATCGGCGATGAGGCTGCGATCCCGCTGGAAGGCGTGGACCTGCAAGGCGATGCCGCGCCCCACTTGAAAGGCCCGGGCGGCATCGATGTGATCCCGGAAGTAAGGCGCGTGGTGGCGGGCACTTCCTTGGTGCTGCACGATGAAGACCTTGCGCCCGGCCCTTACGCGGTAACCGCGAACGACGATACCGTGGCCGTGCTGGCCTTGGACCTGTCCCGCAAGGAAGGCGATCTGGGGGCATACACCCCCGATCAGTTGAAGGAAGAGCTTGCCAAGCGGGGCATCGCCACCATCACGGTACTGGAGAAAACCGGCAACGAGCTCACGCCGAGCCTGAAGAACCTGGACCAGGGCGCCAAGCTTTGGAAATGGTTCATCTTGGCCGCGCTGGTATTTTTGGTGCTGGAGACGCTGTTGATCAGAACCACGCGATGAAAGAATTGCTGCTCCGCGAAGTACAAGTGGTTGACCCCGGAGGGGCGCTGCACGATGAAGTATTGGACCTTCACATCGTGGATGGCCGCCTTGCGAAAGCAGGAAAAAAGCTCGCCAAAGGCAGTGCTGAAACGATCGCGGTGGAAGGGCTGCACGCCTCACCCGGCTGGGTGGACCTGCGGGCACATTTCCGCGATCCCGGCGAGGAGTACAAGGAAGACCTGAAGAGCGGCCTGGATGCCGCCGCCGCAGGCGGGTATACAGCCGTAGCCGTTCTTCCCGGCACCCAACCGCCCGTGGACCAGCGGGCCTCCGTGGAATACCTGTTGCGCAAAGGCCAGGGCCATGCCGTGCGCGTGCTGCCGTTGGGCCACATCACCAAGGGAGGGCAAGGGCAGCAGCTTGCAGAGATGTACGACATGCAGCAGGCCGGTGCGGTGGCTTTTACCGATGATCTTTCACCCGCGCACAACACGCGCCTGATGTTGCTGGCGTTGCAGTATGCCAAGGACTTCGGCGGGCGGATCATGGCCTTTGCACAGGACAAGGACCTCTGCGCCCAGGGCCAGATGCACGAAGGCGCAATGAGCACCCGCCTAGGCTTGAAGGGCATGCCGGCCATGGCGGAGCCCATTCGCCTGGCCCGCGACCTGCAATTGCTGGAATACACCGGAGGGCAATTGCACGTGGAGGCGGTGAGCACTGCGGAAGGCGTGGAGCTGCTCCGCCAGGCCAAGGCGAAAAAACTGAAGGTCACCGCCAGTGTGTGCGCCCACCACCTCCTGCTGGATGATGGCGTGCTGCGCGGCTTTGACAGCAACTACAAAGTGATGCCACCGTTGCGCAGCCCGGAGCACATGGAGGCCCTGCGCGAAGGCGTGAAGGACGGCACCATCGACTGCATTGTAAGTGACCACCGCCCGGAGGACGTGGAGCACAAGCAGTTGGAATTCGGCCAGGCCGCCTTCGGCATCATCGGCCTGGAGACCGCTTATGCCGTGGCCAACACCGTGCTGCAAAGCCGCATGACGGTGCGCCGCATCGTGGAGCGGTTCTGCCACGGGCCCCGTGCCGCGCTGGGGCTGGACGTGCCCCATCTGGAGGAAGGCAGCATGGCGGAGATCACCTTGTTCGCACCGGGGCACCAGTGGATGTTCACGGAAAAGGACATTGTAAGCCGTTCGCGCAACACGCCCTTCATCGGGCACCGCTTCACCGGCAAGGCCATGGGGATTGTGGCCAACGGACAGGTGCGTTGGGCGCGCAGTTCATAGTTGTCCGTTGTCGCGTCCCTGCATCCCCGGACAACTGACAACAGACAACTGACAACTGACAACTGACAACGGACAACGGACCACCGCGTAATTTCGCGCCCCCATGTCCACGGCAAGCGCGCAACCCCTGAAGCCGGTGGTTGCATGGCTCATCACCGGTTGCATCATGATCGCCTGCATGGTGTCCATAGGCGGCATCACCCGGCTCACCGGAAGCGGCCTTAGCATTACGGAGTGGAAGCCCATCATCGGGGCCGTGCCCCCGCTGAATGATGCCCAATGGCAGGAGGCCTTTCACAAGTACCAACAGATCCCGGAATTCACCCTGGTGAACAGCCAAATGACTTTGGGCGAGTTCAAGGGCATTTTCTTCTGGGAGTTCCTGCACCGCAACTGGGGCAGGCTCATGGGCCTGGTGTTCATTGTTCCGTTCGTGTGGTACTGGCGCAAGGGCCTGCTGAAAGGCTGGTTGATGCGGCGCAGCATCACCATCCTAATCGGCGGCGGGCTGGTGGGCGCCTTGGGCTGGTTCATGGTGGCCAGCGGCCTGGAGGACAACCCTGATGTGAGCCATTACCGCTTAGCCATTCATCTCTGCGCCGCGTTCACGGTGTTCTGCATCGTGCTGTGGACGGTGTTCGACATCAAGCGGGAGCGGCGCAGTTTCCTGGGCGACGGCAGCTCCGCGGCCAAATGGTCGCGATGGATCCTGTTGCTCCTTGCCGTGCAGATCATCTATGGGGCCTTCACCGCCGGGCTGGATGCGGGGCGCATCTACAACACCTGGCCGTTGATGAACGGCGAGTTCATGCCGGAAAACGTTACGGCCTTCAATAGCCTCTGGAAGGACTTTACGGACCATAAGGACGGGGTGCAGTTCATTCACCGCAATTTCGCCTGGGTTGTGGCGGCTGCGATCACCTGGTTCGGTTACGCCAACCGCGCCAACACGGCATTGCACGGCGGCGACCGCTGGCTCTTCGGCGCAGTGTTCCTGCAGATCACGCTGGGCGTGCTGGCCTTGGTATCCCACGTGTGGATCTCGCTGGGCGTGCTGCACCAGCTCGGCGCCTTGGTGCTGCTAATGGCGCTGCTGAACGTGCTGCACCGCACCGGCCGTGTGCTGCCAACGCAGGGTGTTCGCAAAGCGGGAGATGTCCTGGCGGATGCGGCCGGTAACCGGGGCCAGTGAGTCGGCGTTGGGGCGCACGTCGAAGTACAGCGCGCCATAGAGGAAATTCTCGGTGCTGTCTGTCAGATAGAACACCATGGGGCTGGCCACGTTGCCGTCAACGGCGAAAAGCGTTCCGAACACGCGCGCACTGTCCCGCCTGATCTCCTCCGTGCGGATGCGCGTGGCAAGCACCTCGTGCTTGGCCTTGAACTCGTGTGCGTCGTTGATCAGTTCGGGAAGGTCGCCGTTGATCTTCCTCCAGGTCATGTGGACTTCACCGCGCTGGCCCGGAAAAACCAGGTCGGTCCAACAGGTGGTGCCCGCATCATTCCCGTTGCCCACCCCTTTCATCATCAGCGAATAAGCCGGGATCTCCGCGCTGAACGGACAATTTCCGGTGAATGTCAAGGTGCTGTCCTGCGGCAGGTCGATGCGGAAGTAACCGCGCGGTTTCGGAACGGGATCATTGCCGCAACCAGCAAGCAGGAGCAAGCAGATGGCAGCCGGCAGCAGGCAGTTGGCATGCAGCGGTGCGTGAAGGCGCTGCACGGCTGGCGCCCGCCACTTGCCAGCCGCATGCTTTCTAGGCTCCTTCATTCCTGAAATGGACCTTTACGCGGCGGATGCGCTTGTTGTCCGCGCTCTCCACGGTGAAATCGTAATTGTGCAGTGAGACGCGCTCGCCTTTCTGCGGGATGCGCCCGGTGAGTTCCAGTACAAAGCCGCCCAGGGTTTCGCTTTCGCCCTTGTGTTCCTCGAAAAGCCTGCCGTCAATGCCCAGCACGCGGTACATGTCGTTCAGCGGTGCGCGGCCTTCGAATACGTAGGTCTGGTTGTCCAATTTGCTGTAGATCAGCTCCTCTTCATCGAACTCGTCGGTGATCTCGCCCACGATCTCCTCGATCACGTCTTCCAAGGTGATGATCCCGCTGGTGCCGCCGTATTCATCCACCACGATCGCCAAATGAACGTGCTTGTTCTGGAATTCCTTGAGCAGCTCATCCAGTTTTTTGTTTTCCGGCACGAAGTAGGCCGGGCGCACCAGCTTGTTCCAGTCGAGGTCTGCCGCGTCGATGTGGGGGAGCACGTCCTTGATGTACAGCACGCCCATCACGTGGTCCATGGTTTCCTCATACACTGGCACGCGTGAAAAGCCGCTGTTGACAATGGCCTCCAGCAGTTCCTTGAAGCTGATGTCCTTGCTGAAGGCGGTCATTTCGGTGCGGGCGCGCATGATCTGCCGGGCCTCGATGTTGCCGAACTTCACGATGCCTTTCAGGATGCGTTGTTCCTCCGCGGTGGTGCTGGCATCGGAAGTCAATTCCAGCGCGCGCCCAAGCGTGTCGGCATCCACGTTGGCGGTGCGCTTCTTGTAGCGTTTCTCAATGAAGGAGGTGGAGCCGATCAGCAGTTTGGTGACCGGAGCCCAGAACAGGCGGAGGCCCAGCAACGGAGCGCCGAACGCCTGTGCGACGCGCATGGGATGGCTGGTGGCGTACACCTTGGGCAATACTTCGCCCAGCAGCAGGATCACCGCCGTTACGGCCACCACCTGGATGATGAACACCAGTTTGTCCGGCATGGCGGCAAAATCGAAGAGCCCTGCAATGGCGATGGTGGAGAGCACGGTGATGCCCACGTTGGCGAAGTTGTTCGTAACCAGGATGGTGGCCAGGAGCCGGCGCGGCTTGGAGAGCAGTTCCAGCACCTTTCCGCCCGAAGCTCCGCCGCGCTCCTTGAGGTCGCGCAGGTGGGTGGCGCTCAGGGAGAACAGGGCCACTTCGCTGGCGGAGGTGAATGCGGACACCACCAACAGCACGGCAATGCCGATGAGGGCCGCAATGGTCGCGGGTTCAATCGTTCCCATCAATTCACGCCCGGATCAAGCGGTTTGATGGGATTGCGCTGGCAGCGGCAATGTCGGCCTCGTCGTCCCAAAGCTCAGAAGGGAAGATCGTCGTCGCCTTCGTTGATCGGCGGCTCCATGACGGCGGAAGGCTGCGGGGCCGGTGCCTGTTGCCGGGGTGTGCCGGCCTGTGCGCCGCCATCGCCGGTGTTGGGCTTGTCAAGCATGGTCAGGTTGTCGGCGTAGATCTCCGTTGTGTAGCGGTCGATGCCGTCCTTTTCCCACTTGCGGGTGCGCAGCTTGCCTTCCACGTACACCTTGCTGCCCTTCTTCACGTATTTCTCCACCACTTCCGCCAGGCCGCGCCACACCACTATGCGGTGCCATTCCGTCTGCTCGCGCCTTTCACCCGTCTGGCGGTCCTTGAAGGTCTCGCTGGTGGCCAGGTTGAAGTTGGCCACGGTGACACCGTTTTCCAGGTGCCTTACTTCCGGATCGGCTCCGAGGTTGCCGATCAGGATCACTTTGTTCACGCCGCTCATGGATAGGGTGTTGGGATGGCGAAGATAGCGCTCGGCGCGCAGGCCGGGCTTCCGTTGCCGTCCCAGGGCTATCGCCTCTTACTGAGCCAGTGATGAAGATCCGGTCACCCCGGATTGGCGCACGTATTGGTGAAGAGGAGAAGAAGTGAAGATGGGCGTGGCTTCCCCACTGTTCTACTTCTTCACGAATTGACGGCAAGGACCGCTGCTTCGCCACCGTATCAGTAATGCTGCGCCTAGCGGCGCAAATCCAACACTTGGACGAACCACGGATCCACACGGATGGACACGGATCACGTACATCTCCGGGTGTTGGACGCAAAGTCGTGGCCCTCTTCCAACATCGCGCATTTATCCGTGTTCATCCGCGTCCATCTGTGGTTTGAATACTACTGGAAGCCGCGCCCGCAGGGCGCGTTAGACCGGATAGCCCTGGTTGCCGTCCCTATTCATTTACCCGGCCCGCAGGCGGCCTCGTACAGCCGCCGGAAGGCAGCGAGGTCCGCGAATTCGCATTCCTGGAATGGTCCCGTTGCGTTTTCCAGGCTTTGCTTGAAGCGGGCGCAGGCATCGGGTTTAAGCGGGACCCAACTGATCAGTGCCGAAACGGCCTCCAGTGCGCATTGCTCCAGCTTGGCACGGGCCGTTGCAATTTCGTTGCAGCAGGGAAGGGCGCTGTAGCCCGTGCCCATCAACATGCGCAATGCCGCAGCATCCGCCGTGTCGCGGCTTTGCACCACGTGGTCGATCAAGGTGGTGATGCGGCGTGCGCGGGCCGGATCGGGCACGGCGGCATCGGCCAGGCCGGTAAGCGGCGTTTGCGTGGTGTGCGCGGCAAGCTGGTGGCGCTTGTAGCCCTGCACCGGTTGCAGCACGTCCACCAGTTGTTTCAGCGCGGTGATCTCGTCATTTCCGGCGATCATCCGCAGGAGCACCGCTTGTGCGCTCTTATGCTGCATGCCGATCGCCTCCAGCTGGGCCGACACCGCCTCCATGCGCCGGTACATGCCCGGCACATCATTCACGGAGGCAGGGCTCCAGAGCCGCTCCGCAATGGCGGCGGTGCGCGGCCAGATCCGGGTGTCCACGTTGCGGGCATCCACCAGTTCGGCCCACATGGTGGCCTCGCCGCCGAGCAGGTGCTGGCGTCCGGCCGCGCCCAGTTCACCTTCGCCGGGCAGCGAGTCGTTCAGGTAGTGGAAGGCGGCGGACTGGCACAGGTCGATGTACCAGCCATTGCTCAGGATGGCGTCGCGCCCGGCGCGTAAGGCGTTGATCAGCCCTTGCTTGCCGCGCCAGCACTGAATGGCCACATCCTGCGGAAGCGCATGCACGGCACCTGCGGGCACATCGCCGATCTCATCCCAGCCCATCATGCGTTTGCCGTGTTTCTTCAGAATGGCGTACAACCGCCCGTTGAAATAGGCCTGCAGCGCATGGTTGTCCGCCAAGCTGTTCTTCTTCATGAACGCTTGGATCGCGGGGTTTGCGTTCCATTGCTTGCCGTTGTTCTCATCGCCGCCGATGTGCAGGTACGGATCGGGGAAGAGTGCGGCCATTTCACCGAGGAAGCGGTCCAGCAGGGCGTAGGTGGCCTCGTTGGTGGGGTCGAACACAGGGTCCATCACGCCGTAGCGTGTTTCGGGAGGGTAGGGCCCGGGTGCGCTGGCCAGTTCCGGATGGCCCTGGAACCAACTGGTGGCGTGGCCGGGCAGGTCGAATTCCGGCACTACGCGGATGCCGCGCAAGTCGGCCTCGTGGATGATCACGCGTATGTCTTCTTGGCTGTAGTACTCGCCCTTGCTGCCTTTTTCGTGCAATTCCGGTAACACCTTGCTTTCGATGCGGAAGCCCTGGTCATCGGTGAGGTGAAGGTGCAGCACGTTCATCTTCACCAGCTCCATGCCGTCCAGTTCGCGAAGGATCATATCGCGTGGCATCCAATGGCGGCACGGATCGATCAGCAGGCCGCGCCAAGTAAAACGCGGCTGGTCCCCGATGCGCAATGCCGGGAAGTTCCAGCCGGTGGCGTCATGCCGCAGGCATTGGTACAAAGTGGCCAAGGCACGCAGCACGCCGACGTCGGTGGCGGCATCCATAAAAATGCCGTTATCGGCGATGGTGAGCGAATAGCTTTCATCCACAGCGGGGGTGAGAATGCCCGCCACGGCATGGTAGCGCACATGGAGCGGTGTTCCGTTGCGGCTTTCGCCCGTGGCTGCGGGGCCTGCCTTTTCGGCCAAGTGTTGGCCCCAGCGTGCCAGAGCGGCGGTGATCCGTTCGCTTGCCTGGCCCTCCACGTCGGCCCGGATCGGAGCAGTGAATTGAAGCCGGCCTTGGTCCATCGAGACCTCGGTGGGCCATGGCATCAAAGGGAGTTCCTGGCTGAACAAAGGCGACGGAGCCATGAGGCACAAGAGCAAAAGGGTTCGCATCGCTGCCAAGGTAGGCGTGCCTGAGGATGGGTCACTGCTCCATGCCTTCCGTCAGCCAGCCTTCGATCAAGCGGGGTACGGCCAGTTTGTGCATGGCCCGCAAGGAGACCGCTCTCCATTGCGGTGGCGGTGCGAAGCGCCCTGGAGGTACAGCCTGCCAGATCACGGCATGGATCACTTGATGGCTTAGGATGTGCCGGGGGCGTTCCAACTTTTCCCGCAGGGTCCAGCCCTTGCCCAGTTTCTCTTCGACCTGCCTGGCCATGCCTTGCCGGTCCAGCGGTTTATCGCTTTCGATCAGCGGCAATTCAAACAAGCCCTGCCAGATGTCGCCCGGCCCCCGTTGTTGCATGTACAGCCCGTTCGGGGTGCTGATGTGCAGGTAATTGAAGTACCGGTGGCGCGTTTTGGCCTTGCCTTGCTTCACCGGCAATGCATCTGTTTTTCCCAGGGCGTAAGCAACGCACTTAGCCCGCAAGGGACATTCCTTGCACTTTGGCTTTTTCGGCGTGCACACCGTGGCCCCCAGTTCCATCACCGCCTGGTTGTGGTCGCCGGGGTGCTTGGGGTCCAGCAGTTCCGTGGCCAAGGCCTTGAACTGCTTTCGGCCTGCGGTGCTGTCAATGGGCGTGGCAATGCCGAAGCAGCGCGCCAGCACGCGGTACACATTGCCGTCCACCACGGCATCAGGCATTCCGAAGCAAATGGATGCGATGGCAGAAGCGGTATAGTCGCCCACGCCCCTCATGCGCAGGAGTTCCTTGTGGCTTCCGGGAAATTGCCCGCCGTGAACCTGCATTACCTGCTTAGCGGCGGCCAGCAGGTTCCGCGCCCTGCTGTAGTAGCCTAAGCCCTGCCACATCTTCAGCACCTCGTCCTCCCGGGCCTTGGCCAGCGCGGCCACCGTGGGCCAGCGTTCCGTGAAACGGAGCCAATAGCCCAGGCCTTGGTCCACGCGGGTTTGTTGCAGGATCACCTCACTGAGCCAGATGCGGTACGGGTCATGTGTTCCACGCCAAGGCAGGGAGCGGTGATTTTCCCGGTACCACGGGAGCAACAAACGGCTGAACCACGAATGGCTTGACATCCAGCGACAAAGATGTGTTGCGGATCAAAAATGATGATTATCTTCGCACCCCCAAAAAACGAAGACCGGGACATGACCAAAGCAGAATTGGTGGCGAACATCAGCAGCAAAACGGGCATCGAGCGTGAAGTGGTGCTGAACACCATCGAGGCATTCATGGTGCATGTGAAGGACAGCTTGGAGGCGGGCGAGGACGTGCACCTGCGCGGTTTTGGCAGCTTCCTTGTGAAGCACCGCGCCCAAAAGACGGGCCGCATCCTGAAGGACAACACCACCATCGTCATCCCGGCGCACAACATCCCCTTCTTCAAGCCGGCGGATGTGTTCGTGGACAAGGTGAAGAACGCCAGCAAGAAAACGGCCTGATGGGTTTGAAGCGCCAGCACTGGATGATGATCGCCGCCGCCGTGGTGGTGGTGGTGGTCCTTGCGCTGGCACCGCGCACCCCTTCGGGGAAGGCGGAGGAGAATGCCGCTTCCGCCCGGGTGAGCGAAGACCCCAACAGCGGCTCCACGCCCAAGGCGGAAGGCCCTGCGGCGGCAATGACCAGTTCCAATCCCAAGGTATCCGCCATCCTGGGCGAACTGGCCGCAGGCGGACCGCCCATGCAAGTGATCCTGAAACTAAAGGACCTTGCGGACCAGGAGCCGGACAACGTTGAGGCACAATACCACCTCGGCCTTTTCAGTTGGCAAACCGGCCAGTTCGACAAGGCCATGGACCGCTTCCGCAAGACCATTGCGCTGGACGCGAAGAACTACCCCGATGCCTACGCCTATCTCGGCCAGGCGTACGCCTCATTGGACAGCACCGACAAGGCCCTTGCGGCCTTGGAAACCTATAAAACCCTGGTGACCGACACCGCCCTGACCAATGGCGCGGACCGGCTCATCGCGGAGATCAAGAACAAGCATAAACACTGAGCACACATGCCCTGCGGAAAGAAGCGGAAGCGCCATAAAATGGCCACCCACAAGCGCAAAAAGCGTTTGCGTAAGAACCGCCACAAGAAGAAGAACCGGTAGGCGTTGACCGTCCGCACGGCCCCCGTTCCGCATAAGGCGGGACGCGGGGTGCCGTTCGGGCATTTTGCGCCGAAAGGCGCGCAACCTTACCCTTTTTCCCGTGAGCGTAGATCTGATCATCCGCTCCCAAGGGAGCGAAGTGGCCATCGCCGTTGTGCGCGACAAGCTCCTCATGGAGTTGCACCGCGAACGCACCGAGCGGGGCTTTGCCGTAGGCGATATTTACTTGGCCAAGGTGCGCAAGGTGGCCCCCGGCCTCAATGCCGCCTTTGTGGACGTGGGGCACGAGAAGGATGCCTTCCTGCACTACTACGACCTGGGGCCGCAATACCGCAACAGCTACAAATTTGCCAAGGGGGCTGTCGCCGGAACGGTGAAAAGCTCACTCTTGGAAGACTGGAAACTGGACCAGGACATCCCCAAGGAAGGCAAATTGCAGGATGTGCTCAGCGCCAGCCAGAGCATCCTGGTGCAGATCGCCAAGGAGCCCATCAGCACCAAAGGGCCGCGCCTCACGGCGGAAGTGACCCTCGCTGGGCGCTACATGGTGCTGGTGCCTTTCACCAACAAGGTCAGCATCAGCAGCCGCCTCACCGATGAAACGGAGCGCAAACGGCTGAAGGCCCTCATGCAGGAGATCCGCCCCAAGAACTTCGGCGTGATCATCCGCACCAATGCCGAAGGCAAGGCCACCGAAGACCTTGCGGCTGACCTCAACTCCCTGCTCCAGCGCTGGGATGAAATGTTCCGCAACCTGCGCAACGCGATGCCGCCCAAACAAGTGCTTGGCGAAATTGATCGCACCAGTGCCGTGCTGCGCGATGTGCTCAACAAGGACTTCACCAGCATCATCGTGGATGATGAACTGGTGTATGAGGAAGTGAAGGACACCCTGGCACGCACCGCACCGGAGAAGAAGGACATCGTAAAGCATTACAAGGGCAAGCTCGACATCTTCGACAACTACGGCATCAACAAGCAGATCAAGCAGGCCTTTGGCAGGCAGGTGATGCTGCCCAGCGGTGCCTACCTCATCATCGAGAAGACGGAGGCCATGCACGTCATCGACGTGAACAGCGGCAGCCGCAAGGGCGGGCGCAACGACCAGGAGACCAATGCGCTGGCCATCAACGTGGAGGCCGCCAAGGAGATTGCACGCCTGCTGCGCCTGCGGGACATGGGCGGCATCATTTGCGTGGACTTCATCGACCTGTACGAGCCGGATAACAGGCGCACCCTCCACAAGGCGCTCAAGGACGCCATGGAGGACGACAAGGCCAAGCACAACGTGCTTCCGCCCAGCAAATTCGGCGTGATTGAAATGACGCGCCAGCGTGTGCGCCCCGCCACCGAGATCGACACCAGCGAAGCCTGCCCCACCTGCGGCGGCACCGGCGAGGTGAGTGCCCCGGTTCTGATCGTGGACGAGATTGAGAACGGCCTCAATTACCTGCTTTCGGAAAAGGACATGAGCGGCATCAGCCTGCACGTGCATCCGTTCGTTGCCTCCTACTTCACCAAGGGCCTGCCCAGCATCCAGCACAAGTGGTGGTGGCGCTGGAAGAAATGGGTGAAGGTGGTGCCCCAAGGCAGCAGCCGGTATCTCGAGTTCCACGTCTTTGATGGCGAAGGGAAGGAGGTGGCGGTGTGAGCGGGGGATTTCGGAGATGCTGTCTTTGTCCGATGTCCCTTATGTCCTATGTCGTGCGTAGTCACGCATAGGACATAAGTCATTGGACAATTCAAACCTTTGCCTCCATTATTTGTGACCTACCGTAGCCATGCTTCCAGTCATTTTGACCACGCTGCTCCGCAAGGCCCGTGCCTACTGCGCCCGCCAAGAGCGAAGCCAGCAGGAAGTGCGCGACAAGCTCTACACCTGGGGCAGCCACAAGGAAGAAGTGGAACAGATGATCGCGCAGCTCATCGGTGAAGGCTTCCTCAACGAGGCCCGCTTCGCGGAGCATTACGCGGTGAGCAAGAGCCGCCAGAAGGGCTGGGGCCGCAGGAAGATCGAGCTGGCGCTGAAGGCCAAGGGCGTTTCGGCAAGCTGCATCACCTCAGGCTTGAAGGCCATCGATGGGGAGGAGGAAAGCGAACAACTGAAAGTGGCCGTGGCCAAGCGCTGGGAGCGCACCAAGGAAACCGACCCATGGATCCGGCGCGAGAAGGTGGTGCGGTATTTTGTGGGGAAGGGGTTTGGAAGGGAAGAGGTGGAAGGGGTGTTGGAGCGATTGGTGCTGTGAGGACTGGTCCGTTCGTGCACCGCACTCGCCCGCGTTTGCAACGCGGGCGAAGGTCCAGGCGCGCTTGCAGCGCGCTCATGACAACAATGGCCTGACGGACCATGAGGCTGGATCAGGGAAGGTCGTTGCAAACGACCGTGATGTTGCGCCCGCGTTGCAAACGCGGGCGAGCGTGAGTTGTGCCCAGTGCCAAGTTCACGGCATTGAAGGCATCCGACGCGGTCACGGTACCCGTAGTGCTGTTCACTCGGAAGAGCGGGTTGGTCCCTGGGGCAACCAAATAATCACCCAAGACGGTGAAGTCGCCGGAAGAAGCCTGTTGATAATACTGTGTAAACTGTGCCCCTTGTGGCGTAGTGTGGTCGAAGAGGTTTAAGGCTGGGATGGCGTTGTTCGCCCAGGTAGGCAGTTGGTGTGCGGGCCATCCTAGGGTGCCGGTGGGGCCGGTAGGGTCGGACACCGTGCCGGTATAATTCACCTCCGCAAAGATCAGCAGTACTCGGACCATTCCATGAGGCGCCATGGACCATCCGTTCTGGCTTTCGCGCTGCCCACCACCTGCGCCGCCAAGCATGGCGGGCTGCGTGGGCGGTTCCTGGAATTCGCACTGCTGGGCCTTGGCGCAGGTTACCGCCAGGCCGATGGACAAAGCTAGGCTAAGGCATCTTGACAACTTTGAAGAATTCATGGCCGTTGGGATTTGAAAGCATGAGCAGGTAGGTCCCGTTCGGGAGGTTGTTCAAGAGGAGGATGTTGTCCGCAGGTGTTAGTACATTCGTTTGTAATCTCCGGCCCAGTGGGTCGCAGACCATTGCCTTTGTGATTATTGAATTAGGCATTTAGGAGTTAGTGAGGGTCCGGTAGGGACAAGGCCCTGCCTGCATCATCCTGTTGAGCAAGTTCTCAAACACTCCCTCCTTCATGAAGCTGCGATTGAACCGGAAGCAGTAT
>JAFDZY010000172.1 GCA_018266685.1 Bacteroidota bacterium | reverse complement strand
GGGCGGCAACACCGGCCTGAACCCCTGCACTGCAGATTGCCACGGCGACTTCGGCGGCACGGCCTACACCGACAACTGCGGCACCTGCGTGGGCGGCAACACCGGCCTGAACCCCTGCACTGCAGATTGCCACGGCGACTTCGGCGGTACGGCCTACACCGACAACTGCGGTACTTGCGTGGGCGGCAACACCGGCCTGAATCCCTGTGTGCAAGATTGCCATGGTGATTGGGGCGGAACGGCATACACTGACAACTGCGGTACTTGCGTGGGTGGCAACACCGGCCTGAACCCCTGCACAGCGGATTGCCACGGCGACTTCGGCGGCACAGCCTACACCGACAACTGCGGCACCTGTGTGGGTGGCAACACCGGACTTACAGCTTGTGTGCAAGATTGCGAAGGAACATGGGGCGGCTCGCATACGGCGGGCACACCCTGCGATGACGGCAACGCCAGCACCCAGAACGATGCCTACGATGCCAACTGCATCTGCACCGGCATCCCCGTGGGACCCTGCACCGGCAACTACGTGGTGGTCAATATCACTACGGACAGCAGCCCGGCAGGGTTGGGCTGGCAGATCCATGATGGTGCCAATGCACTCATTGCCTCAGGTGCGCCCACCGTGCCCAACAGTATAAACTCCGAGACCGTGTGCGTTGGCCCGGCCTCCGCGTGCTACACCTTCAACCTGTACGACAGCTTCGGGGACGGGATCGCTGGCGGTGGATGGGAATTGCGCACCACCACAGGCAAGCTGTTACTGCAAGACGAATTTGCGGTGGGCGCTACATCCCCGTTGACCCCAACCGCCAGCGCCAGCTACGGCAGCGGCCACAGCTTCTGCCTGCCCGCAGGTCCAACGAACATTGCGGCCACCGAGTGCGGTATCTTCAACAACGCGCTCGGCAACAAGGTGTACAGCAACAAGGTCACCGGGGCCACCCAGTACCAGTTTGAGTTCAGCGACCCCGATGTCGGCTTTATCCGCCGCATCGCCGTGAACCGCAACTATGTCGCCTTCAATGAAATGGTGGCGAACCCTCTGATCCCCGGCGTGAAGTACTTCGCCCGCGTGCGCTGCAACGTGTCCGGCCCCGTGGCCAATGCCCATTGGGGCAGTGGTTGCGAGATGGGCCTTGGCACGGTGCAGGTGGTGAACTGTTCACAGCTCATTCAAGCACCGGCCTACGGCCATAGCTGCAATGAGACGCGTACGTTCAACACAAACAACAGTTTCATCTATGCCAAGCCCATTGTGGGGGCTACCCAGTACCAGTTCCACATCTTCAACGCCAGTGAAGGATACGACCAGACCTTTACTCGAAGCACGTACATCTTGCAACTGAAGTGGAACGGAACCGTGGCTCCCCCGTTGGTGAACGGCTCCACCTACAATGTGCAGGTCAATGTGAAGGTGAACGGGTTGTACAGCGGCTTCTGCGGAAACAGTTGCACCATCACCATTGACAATGGCGGCAGCAACGCCACCTTGCAACACATGGCCCAATCAAGCTATGGTGAAGCCACGCTGTGGCCGAACCCGGTGCGGGATGGCCAAGTAAACCTGAGCATCACGGGGCTGTTGGCAGGGTCTCCTGCAGATGACCATGCAGCGACAGCGGATGCGGACCAACAGATCTCTGTTGACGTGCAGGACATTTACGGCAATGAGGTCTTTGCCAAGGCATACAGCAACAGCGGCGATTGCTTCAGGACCATCCTGCAACTGCCGGGCGACATTGCCAGCGGCGTGTACATGGTACACATCACGGTGAATGGTGTGAAAAGCGTGCAGCGGTTGAGCATCATCCGGTAAGCTTCGACCCTTCGAGTACCTCAGGGTCCTCAGCCTACCAGCATCCAAAGGGCCGTTCCGAAAGGGGCGGCCCTTTGTGCATCCTTTCCCATACGGTATGTGATCGTGAGGTGCGAGTCGGAATACACACATCACTCGACCGTTGAGAACCTACCCCCTCTTAACACCCCTTAACCGCCCCACAGGCAACCCCGCGGCCTGCAATCCGTTAAATTCGTGCTTTACCTGTTGGCCAAGCGGAAGTGCGCTGCACACCGGTGGCCGGTTTGAAACGCTCCATGAAAAAACTCCTGCTCTCCTTGGCCGTGTTTGCGGCCCTCCCCTCGTTCGCCCAACCCACGCCCGCAGCCACCAAGCTGCAAACGCTGCTTTACCAGATAGACCACATGTACGTGGACAGCGTGAATGACAACAAGCTCGTGGACAAGGCCATCGTGGCCATGCTCGGCGAACTGGACCCGCACAGCGTGTACATTCCCAAGGAGGAGCTGGAGGAAGTGAACGAACCGTTGAAAGGAAACTTCGAGGGCGTCGGTATCCAGTTCAACATTGTGCGCGACACCATTTACGTGGTGGACGCCATCAGCGGCGGGCCCAGCGAACGCGTGGGCATCCGTGCGGGCGACCGCGTTGTTACCGTGAACGACAGCACCGTGGCGGGACCGGAACTGAAAAATGGGGACGTGATCAAGCTGTTGCGCGGCCCCAAGGGCACCAAGGTGAACGTGGGCATTGCGCGCACCGGCGAAAAGGGCCTGCTGGACTTCACCATCACCAGGGACAAGATCCCCATTTACAGCGTGGAGGCCGCGTACATGGCCGAACCCGGCGTGGGCTACATCAAGGTAAGCCGTTTCGGGGCCACCACCACCAAGGAACTGGGCGACAAGCTGGACCTGCTGAAGAAGCAGGGCATGAAGGACCTGGTGCTGGACCTGCAGGGAAACGGTGGCGGTTACCTCCGCTCCGCCATTGAAATGGCGGACCAGTTCCTGAGCGACCGCAAGCTGATCGTTTACACCCAGGGGCGCACATCTCCGCGTGAAGACACGTATGCCACCGATGCCGGCAAGTTCGAAAAAGGACGCTTGGTGTTAATGGTGGACGAAGGCAGTGCCTCAGCCAGCGAGATCGTGACCGGTGCCATGCAGGATTGGGACCGCGCCGTGGTGGTGGGCCGCCGCTCCTTCGGCAAAGGCTTGGTGCAGCGGCCGGTGATGCTGCCCGACGGATCTGCCGTGCGCCTCACTGTGGCACGCTACTACACCCCGAGCGGGCGCTGTATCCAAAAATCCTATGCGAACGGGCTGGAAGCTTACAAACACGACCGCATTGAACGCCTGCACGACGGCGAACTCACCAATGCGGACAGCATCCACATCCAGGACACGGTGAAATACTACACCAACAACAAGCGCGTGGTGTACGGCGGCGGGGGCATCATCCCGGATGTGTTCGTACCCATTGACACAACCCTCAGTTCCGCATGGTTCAGCCAGTTGGTGCGCAAGGGCATCACCAATACCGCCGCCATCAATTTCGTGGACAAGCACCGCGCCGATGTGCAGCGCCAGTACAAGGATGTGGAAAGTTTCAGGAAAAACTTCCAGGTGGGCGCGGAACTGAATGATGCGCTGATGAAATTGGCCAAGGACGCCGGCATCGAACCGGACAGCGCCGGCATGGCCCGTTCAAAGCGGCTGGTAGATGTCCGCTTGAAAGCCTTGATCGCCCGCGATGTGTGGAACACCTCAGCCTATTGGCAGGTGATCAATGCGGACAACCCCGTGGACAAGAGCTACGAGGAAGCCCTCCGGGTGATCACGGACGACAACCTTCAGCGCACCAAGCTGGCCGAGCGCTGAGGCCGCCTGATCAAAATACCTGTTAACGGACCAGCCGGGTATTGGCCCGTAACGGTGCATGCGCCTATTTTCGCACGGCAACAACATTGCTACCGATGAAGGAGAACATCAAGATCGCACTGCTGGCCGTGATTGCATGCGCCGTGGTATTCATCGCCGTGGACAAACGCGGCAACGGCTCCGGCCAAGTGGCCACTTTTGCACCATTGCCTGCACCAGCGGCCACCACGCCGGCGGTTTCCACGGCGCCAAAGTCCACATTTGATCCGCTTACCCCGCCCGCCCCGATGCCGCCGGCCGACTATACCGGCCCGCTTACCTCCATCGGTTTCGCCGAGGCCACGCATGACTTTGGTAAGATCAAGCAGGACAGTGAGAACAAGTACAGCTTCAAGTTCACCAACACCGGCAAGGACCCCTTGGTGATCACGGACGCCATTGGAAGCTGCGGCTGCACCGTGCCCGACTATCCCAAGCACCCCATTGCCCCTGGCGAATCAAGCGAGATCAACGTGGTGTATAAGCCCGGCAAGCAGGAAGGCCAGCAGAACAAAACCGTGACCATTACGGCAAACACCGAACCCAGCCAGGTGGTGCTGCGCATTGCAGCCGACGTGCAGAAGGTGAATTGAGGGGAGCGCAGGCCATAGTTCGCAGGGCGTACTTCGATGTGGACAGCCCTTCAAACCTTCGACCTTTCGACAGGCTCAGGGCAAAGGGCTCAGGGTTGAAGGTTCAGGGGTATACGTAGGCAGATGGGGTCGCCAGTTCCACGAAAGTTCGTGTGGGCAAGCGCTAACTGCTGGCCTGTGCCGTCTGTTTTCGTTCAACCCCCGCAATGGCATCAATCGCTTCAGCCAACTTGCGGTCCTTCTCGGTGATGACGTCCCCGGCATCGTGGGTGCAGAGTAAGATGGATACCGTGTTGTACACGTTGATCCATTCGGGGTGATGACCCTGCTTTTCCGCCTCAAACGCCACGCGCGTCATAAAGGCAAACGCCTCACTGAAATCCTTGAAGCGGAACGTGCGGTGCAGTTTTCCGTTGGCTTCCTTCCACATGTGGCAGCAGTTTGTGCCAATGGAACGCTTCGGCAGGCCCTTCTGTTCACGCGAACAACGGAGAACGCACAACCCGGTTATTGCACAGCCAACCCGGCCAGTTCACGCAATTCGCCCATGATGCGGCCCGCCAACGCGTCGGCCCCTGCAGGGTTGCCGCTCTCGGCATAAATGCGCACGATGGGTTCCGTGTTGCTTTTGCGCAAGTGCACCCATTCCTTGCCGAACTCGATCCGAAGGCCGTCCACCGTGCTGTGCGGTTGGTCTTTGTAACGCTCCTGCATGGCATCCACAAGCGCTTGGACATCCATGCCGGGCTGTAGTTCGATCTTGTTCTTGCTGATGAAGTAGTCCGGATAGCTGCGGCGCAATTCGGAAACCTTTCCTCCGCGCTTGGCCAGAAGCGTAAGGAACAGCGCGATGCCGGCCAATGCATCACGGCCGTAATGCAGCTCGCTGAGGATCACGCCCCCGTTGCCTTCGCCGCCAATGGGCGCTTTCACCTCCTTCATCAGCTCCACCACGTTCACCTCGCCCACGGCACTGGCGTGGCGTTTGCGGCCATGGCGGGCGGCCACATCGTCCAGGGCACGCGTGCTGCTGAGGTTGCTCACCGTATCGCCTGGGCGGTGCGCCAGCACGTGGTCCGCGCATGCCACCAAGGTGTATTCCTCGCCGAACAGCTCGCCGTTCTCACTCACAAGGGCCAAGCGGTCCACATCCGGGTCCACGGCGATGCCGAGGTGTGCCCGGTGCTTGACCACCGCATCGCACAAGTCCTTCAGGTGTTCCGGCAACGGCTCCGGGTTGTGGGGGAATTGTCCGTTGGGCACGCAATACAGCTTTACCACCTCCACGCCCAAAGCTTCCAGCAATTGCGGCACCGCAAGGCCGCCCACGCTGTTCACCGCATCAAGCACCACCTTGAATTTGCGCGCCGCAATGGCCTTGGCATCCACCAGGTCCAGCGCGAGTATGGCATCGATGTGCTTCGTGGTCCACGTGTTGTCGTTGCGCACGGAGCCGAGGGCATCCACCGGGGCAAACTCCAATGCACCGCTTTCCGCCAGGCGTAGCACTTCGGCGCCCTGTTCAGCGCTGATGAACTCGCCCTTGGCGTTGAGGAGCTTCAGGGCATTCCACTGCTTGGGATTATGGCTCGCAGTGAGGATGATCCCCGCGTCCGCCCCTTCGCCCGCAACGGCCATTTCCACCGTGGGCGTGGTGGCCAGGCCCAGATCGACCACCTTATAACCGAGGCCCGTGAGCGTGCCGCGCACCAGTTCGGCCACCATGGGCCCGCTGGGCCGTGCATCCCGGCCCATCACCGCCTTGGGGCGCACTTTCCCGCTTGCCTGCTTCATCAGCTGCCCGAAGGCTGCGGTATAGCGCACCACGTCCAACGGGGAAAGACCTTCGCCCGGGCTGCCGCCTATGGTGCCGCGGATTCCTGAAATGGATCGGATCAACGTCATGCCCGGGTGTAGTTCATGGGTGGAACCGCTGAATGCAGTTCTTTCGGGCCGCAAAAGTACCAACACCCTCAGGGAGTTGGCTGGTGAACCTTGCACCATGGCCTGTTCAAAACCGGCAGGGCGGGCAAGCCGGGCAAGAGCTACTTCCCTACCTTTGGGGAATCCATTTCAATTCATCCATGAACGAATCCCCCCGCCAGCAGCCTGATCCGAATGCGGACCAAGCACATTGCGTGCAGCGGTATGAGGCGATGGAGGCCAACAGGGAGCAGCACTTCTTTGACGTGGAAGAGCTGGAGATGATCATTGACCACTACTTGGAGCGGAATGAACCGCGCCGGGCCGAAAAGGTGCTTCGCTTCGCGCAGCGGCTCCACCCGGCATCCCCGGAACTTACGTTCTGCGAAGCCGTGGTGATGATGGCGCTGGGCCGCTTGGGCAAGGCCTTGGAACTGCTGGACATCGTGGAAAAGGTGGAGCCGTGGAACGAAGAAGTGCAGTTGCACAAGGCCGGCATCTTCAGCCAGCAGCGCAACCACCGCCGCTCCGTGGAGCACTACAAAAAAGCACTGGACCTGGCCGAGGAAGGTTTGGATGAAATCCACCTGGACCTTGCCTTCGAGTACGAAAACCTGGAGGAGTACGAGGAGGCCATCACTTGCCTGAAGCATGCCCTGGAGCTGAACCCGGAGAACGAAGCGGTGCTCTATGAACTGGCTTACTGCTACGACCTGGCCGAAGCTGATGAGGCGTGCATCGCCTTCTTCCGGCACTTTACGGATGAGCATCCCTATTCCAGCGTGTCCTGGTACAACCTGGGGAACGTGTACGCCAAGCTGGAACGGTATGAGGAAAGCAACCAGGCACTGGACCTCGCGCTGGCCATAGACGAGCGGTTCAGTTCGGCCTACTTCAGCAAAGCCCGCAACATGCTCATCGCGGCGCGGTACGAGGAAGCCGTGCAGTGCTACGAGGAAACGCTGGTTTTTGACGGCCCGCAGGCCATTACCTACAGCTTCATCGGCGAATGCTACGAGAAGATGGAGCGGTTCGAGCAGGCATTGATCAACTACGACCAAGCCGTTGCCCTTGACCCCGAATGGGTGGATGCCTGGATCGGGCGGGGCGTGGTGAAGGACATGCAGGACAAGGTGGCTGAAGCGGTGCAGGCGCTCCAACATGCCGTGCGGATCTCGCCGGAACACCCCGATGCGTGGTACTATTATGCCTGCGCCCTGGTCCGTGCAAAACGCAATGAGGAGGCCATGGCGGCTTTCTTGAAAGTAAACACGCTGGAACCGCAGAACCTGGACGGATGGCTGGACCATTCGCAGTTGCTGCTGGAACTGAAGGGGCCCGAAGCGGCACTGCGGAAGCTGCAGGAAGCCGCACAAGTGCACCAGTTGAACGTCCGCTTTAAATACCGTTTGGTGAGCTGCCTGCTCCGCGCCGGGCACATGCAGGACGGCCTGCTGGCCCTGGAGGAAGCCTTGGTGGCCGACCATGCGGCCCACACCCAATTGCTGGAACATTGGCCCGAGGCGGTGCAATTGCCGCAAGTGGTCCACTTATTAGCGCTGTACAGTAGATGAATTTCAGGTTGGACCACGTTCCCTCCCGCTCGGCAAAACCCCGTGAGGAAGGGTTGACCATGGTAATGGACAAAGGCCTTAGCCTGCGCCAGGCTGAAGACCTTATTGATGCCTCAGGCCACCTCACCGACCTGGTGAAGCTTGGCTTTGGCACCAGTTACGCCACGGCCCGCCTGAAGGAAAAGATCGCGCTTTACCAAAAGGCCGGCATCAAAGTGTATTTGGGCGGAACACTGTTTGAAGCATTCATCGCACGCGGGCAATTCGAGGACTACCGCAAGCTGCTTGGCGACCTGAAGCTGGAAGCGGTGGAAGTTTCCGACGGTTCCATCGACCTGGAGCATGGCGTAAAGCTCAAGTACATCAACATCCTGGCACGCGAGCACACCGTGCTGAGCGAAGTGGGCAGCAAGGAAACCGGCATCTTGATCAGCCCCGCCAAATGGGTGCGCATGATGAATGATGAATTGGACGCCGGCAGCTGGAAGGTGATCGCGGAAGCCCGGGAAAGCGGCACCGTGGGCATCTACCGGCCCAGCGGACACGCCCATACCACCTTGGTGAACCGCATCATGGCCAAGGTGCCCGGAAAGGACATCATTTGGGAGGCTCCCATCAAGAGCCAGCAAACATGGTTCATCAAGCAGGTGGGCGCCAATGTGAACCTTGGCAACGTTTCGCCGGATGAAGTGATCGCCTTGGAGGCACTGCGCCTGGGCCTGCGCGGCGACACCTTCTTCGAATACCTGCCCAGCGACATCGCCGACCACCTCCGGCAAATAAAGCCGGACGGGCACGCGGGCGCTGCAAAGGAAGAAGCGGAACCCAAAGCGAAAGCCAAGGCCAAATGAAGGAAGTAACGGCAAATGAACTCAGGGCCATGCGGGACCGGGCGGAACGCTTCTTGCTCATCGACGTGCGTGAACCCTATGAAACCGAGCGCTGCAGCATTGGCGGCACGCCCATTCCCATGAGCCAGTTGATGGACCGCTTGGCGGAGATCCCCAAGGACAGGCCCGTTGTGGTGCACTGCAACAGCGGAAAGCGCAGTTGCGCAGTGGTGGACACCTTGACCTGCCGCTACGGCTTTGCCAACATCATCAACCTGCACGGCGGCATTCAGGCTTGGCATGACCAGGTGGACCACACGCTGAATTGCGAGGAGTAAGGGGCATTGGGCGGTGGGCAAAGGAAGTAGTTGTTAATTGCCGGAAGCCGCCGCCAACCGCCATTCACAAGTCACCGATCAAACCACCTTTCACCAGTATTCGATGGACCTGATCCTCTCCTTTTGGCATTTCATCACCCACCTGAATGAAACCTTGCCCGCTTTCATCCAGGACCATGGCAACATGGTGTACCTGCTTTTGTTCATGATCATTTTCATTGAAACAGGCTTGGTGGTGATGCCATTCCTGCCGGGTGATTCCCTGCTCTTCGTTGCGGGCTCGCTGGCGGCCATCGGCTCGCTGAACATTGCCCTGTTGCTGGCCTTGTTGATACCGGCCGCCATTTTGGGCGACAACATCAACTATTGGGTGGGGCGCTTCTTTGGGGCCCGCATCACCGAATGGAAGCTCTTTGGCAAACGGCTGGTCCGGGAAAAGGACCTCGCAAAAACGCACGGCTATTTTGACCGGTACGGCGTGCGCACCATCATCATCGCCCGTTTCGTGCCCATTGTGCGCACCATCACGCCGTTTGTGGCGGGCATCGGCAAAATGGACTACCGCCGGAAGTTCCTGCCGTTCGATATCCTGGGCGGGGTACTTTGGATCAGCCTGTTGCTGTTGGCAGGCTTCATCTTTGGGCAGCATCCGTTCGTGCAGAAAAACTATGAAGTGGTCATCCTGGCCATCGTCTTCATATCCGTACTGCCCATGGTTGTGGAGTTCATCCGTCTCCGGTTCGCCCCCAAGCAAGGGTGAATACGAATGCCAAGCCCCGTTTAGCGTGGCAATTCGGTAATTTGGCTGCATGGTGCGCTACGGGCTGATCGGCCGCAAGCTGGGCCACAGCTTCAGCAAGGACCACTTCACAAAGGTCTTTGCCAAGGCAGGCTTGAAGGATCACCGCTATGATCTCTTTGAGCTGGGTGGCATCGGTGAATTGCCCGCGTTGCTTCAAAAGTATCCGGACCTGCACGGCCTCAATGTCACCATCCCGTACAAGGAAGCCGTGATCCCCTTGCTGGACGGCCTTGATCCATTGGCAGCCGCAGTGGGCGCAGTGAACACGATTAAGATCGCCAACGGCCGGTGCACCGGGTACAACACCGATGTGGCCGGTTTCAAGGCGCTCGCCGAGCCTATTATCGGGTCGCTCTCCGATGCCGGCAGCTCCATAAAGGCGCGGGCTTTGGTGCTGGGCAGTGGCGGCGCCAGCCGCGCCGTGGCCTATGTGCTGCGCGAACTGGGCGTAAGGTTCCGCATTGTAAGCCGAAGCCGTGAGCGCGGTGACCTGACCTGGGACATGATAGACCCAACCATAATCCGCTTGTGCCGCCTGATCGTGAACACGACGCCCGTAGGCATGCATCCACAGGTGGATGAAGCCCCGCCCCTGCCCTATGCCGCCCTCTCTTCCAAGCACACCCTCGTGGACCTGGTGTACAACCCGCCGGAAACGAAATTCCTGATGCACGGGCTGGAGCATGGCGCGCGAACAATCGGAGGCATGGGCATGTTATTGAAGCAAGCTGAAGAGGCTTGGCATATTTGGAGGGAGGACAAATGACCTTGCCCATAAGGGTGTTTCATGCTTCCAAAGGACCAAGCCACAGCGCCACCAACAAGCATCAAGCACATGAGACACTCCTTTGCATTGGTCCTTCCTGTTGTGTTCTGCACATGTGCGTGCAGCAGCCCTTCGGTCTTTGACAGGCCGGGGAAGGTGAACGCAGACAAGTTGCCCCATGTGGTGCAAGAGATGGTAGCACCGCCAGCCCTCCCCCAGTTCGACCAAGTGGCGAACGGGGGACCTGTTATTGTGGATGTGAAGTTGACGGTGCAGGAAAAGAAGTTGCAGATCGCCCCGCACGCCAGCATCTGGGCGCTCACGTTCAACGGCAGCGTGCCGGGCCCAATGATCGTGGCGCACCAAGGGGACTATGTGCAGTTGACGCTCGTGAACCCGAAAACAAACACGCTCACGCACAACATTGACTTCCATGCAGCCACCGGGGCCATGGGCGGAGGCGACCTTTCGGAAGTGGGGCCCGGCCAGGAGGCCACGATCCGGTTCCGCGTGCTGAAACCCGGCGTGTTCGTGTACCATTGCGCTCCCGGCGGGGCCATGACGCCCTTGCACGTCACCTCCGGAATGAACGGCGCCATCATGGTGCTGCCGCGAGGCGGCCTCACCGATGAAAATGGCAAGGCCCTGAAGTTCGACCGTGCCTACTATGTGGCGGAACAGGATTATTACATCCGCAAGGACGACCAGGGCCTCTACAAGGAGTATCCCACGCCAGCCGCGGGCTTTGCGGATATGATCCCCGTAATGGCCTCGCTTACACCGTCACACATCGTGTTCAACGGAAAGGCGGGCTCCCTGTTGAACGAGAATGCCATGAAGGCCACGGTTGGCGAGAAGGTGCTCTTCATCACTTCATCCTGCAACATCGATGCCCGTTTCCACATCATCGGCGGGCACGCCGACCTGGTTTGGGAAGGTGGCTCCTTCAACGACAGGCCCGTTACCGACCGGGAAACTTGGTTCGTTCCGGGCGGATCGGCCGTGGCAGCGCTTTACCAGTTCCGCCTGCCGGGCACCTACGCATTCGTGGACCACAACCTGATCAAGGCCGAGGTGTTTGATGCCAAGGCACAGGTGAAGGTGACCGGAGACTGGGACAACAGCATCATGGAACAAGTGGCCAAGCCACACAATTCCCTGTAACCGCGCCGCTCATATCCGGGCCAGCACCCATTCCACCATGCGGTCGCAATGGCTGTTCCCAAACTCGAAGGCCGGGCCTGGCGCATGCACGCTCCACACCAATTCCTTCAACATGTCCTTTGCGCGGTGAAGGCGCACCTTCACGTTGCTCTCACCAAGGCCCAGGCATGCCGCCGTGTCGGCCACGCTCATGCCTTCCACCTCCCGCAACATGTACACGGTGCGGTAGCTCTCCGGCAGCCGGTCGATGGCCTGTTCCAACAACCTGCGGTGCTCTCCCTGGATGGTTCGTTGCTCCGGGTTCATTTGTCCTGGGTCTGATACCTGTTCCAATTGTTCCGTGCTTATTGCATCCGGGAGGACGCGCATGCTCCGCCGTTTCCGCAGCTGCTGCAGTGCTTCATTGATGCCGATCCGGACCAACCACGAGCTGAAGGCTGAATTCCCCTGGAACTGGTCCAGCTTGGCGAACGCTTTCAAGTATGTTTCCTGCATCGCGTCCCGCACGTCGTCCTCATCGCGCAGGTAGCTGCGCACCGCCCGGAACAAAGTTTGGTTGTAACGGCGCACCAGGATCTCATACAAACCCTTCTCCCCTTGCACCACGCGGGCCACCACTTCGAAGTCGCCCATCGATGCGCTACCTTTCAGGTCCAACCTTTTTGCTTCCATTGAACAAGGGATGATCCGTTTTGCCAACCACCCCCATTGGATGATGCCAAGGGAACAAGGTTACACTTTTTGTAACCCGTCCGTTCCGGATGCATCCAATGGGCACAAGGCAGCAGCAATTGAACAAGATGCCGCTCCCGGTGGTTGAAGACAAGAGTGATCGACAAACCAGCAATTGAACCTGAAGACCATGGAAATTCCAGTTACGCTCCTGAGGAAGGAACAGCTCACGCACGATGTGGTGCGCCTCACGTTGCAACGCCCCAAGAACTACGATTTTTTCGCCGGGCAAGCCATCGACTTCCGATTGGACCGCCCTGAGATGAAGGACAAAGTATCACCCTTCACCTTCACCGGCCTGAACACTGCGGACCACTTGGAACTTACGATCAAATGCTATCCCTCCCACCATGGCATGACCGAGCAGGTGGCGAAGCTCCAGGCTGGAGATGAGGTGATCATCAGCGAGCCATTTGACACCGTGGCGTTGAAGGGGCCCGGCGTGTTCATCGCGGGCGGCACCGGGGTCACGCCGTTCATCGCCATACTGCGGCAATTGAAGGTGGACGGCAAGCTGCCCGGTAATTCGCTCTTCTTCTTCAACAAGACAAGGGCCGATGTCTTCATGCAGGATGAATTCCGCAGCCTGCTGGGCAAGGACTTCCATCCTGTGCTCAGCAACGAATCGGCTGATGGATACCTCAACGGCATGGTAAGTGCCGATTTCCTGAAGGCCAATATCGGCAACTTCAAGCAGCCCTTCTACACCTGCGGGCCGGAGGGTTTTGTTCATGCGGTAAAGGCTGCGCTGGTGCAACTGGGCGCCAGCGAAAGCATGATCGACGTGCAGTTCTGATGAAGGCCGCGCTCACCGGCGGAAGCCCGGCCCACGTGCCGCAGCATACCTCCCGCCCAGCCATGCCCATGCTCCATAGCTTGCCGCATGACCAAAGTGACGACGAAAAGATCGCCGCGATACGCCACCACTTTGCCAAGATCATGGAGGCGCTTGGGCTGGACCTTGGCGACGCGAGTTTGCGCGATACGCCGCAACGCGTGGCCAAAATGTTCGTCAAGGAAGTGTTCAGCGGGCTGGACCAACGCAACTTTCCCGCCATCACCACATTTCCCAACACCCACGGCTATGGTGAAATGCTGGTGGAAAGGAACATCAGCTTGCACACCTTTTGCGAGCACCATTTCCTGCCGATCATCGGCAAGGTGCACGTGGCATACTTCCCAGGGGATCGAATTGTCGGGCTCAGCAAACTGAACCGCATCGTAAAACATTACGCACGCCGCCCCCAAGTGCAGGAACGGCTTACCGTGCAGATCGCCGAAGGCATGCAGGAGGTACTTGGCACCACGGACGTGGCCGTGTACATCGAAGCGGACCACCTTTGCGTGGCGGCCCGTGGCGTGGAAGACACCAAGAGCAGCACGGTTACCAGCTTCTTCGGAGGGCGCTTCAAGGATCCCGTTGAACGGAAGGATTTCTTGGAAGCAGTGCAATAAGGGCACATTGCAAATTGGCGATTTGGTGCCAGCCTTGGGCTGTTCGCATTTATTGGCTTGCTTCGGCTCCTTCGTCCGGCATGGAACAGAACCATGCCTGCGGGCAGGTTGTTTTGGATCAAACAAACAGAGCAGCCATGACCTACGCAGTGAAATTGCTCAAAAAGGAGAAGGTGACGCACGATGTGGTTGGCATCACCTTGGAACGTCCCGCCAACTACAGCTTCACACCCGGCCAGTATGCGGAGCTTACGCTGGAAAGGCCCGGCAAGCCTGCGGAAAAGGCACCCTTCTCCTTCATCGGCCTGGACAGTGACCCTGACCTCCGCGTAGCCATGAAGACCTATCGGGGTGAGGAAACCATTTCCGCCCACATCAAAAGGCTCGAAGACGGCGATGCCGTGCAGATCAGCGGCCCCCTCAACGAGGTTGGCTACAAGGGACCCGGCGTGTTCATTGCCGGGGGAACGGGCATCACCCCCTTCATGGCCGTTTTCCGCCAGTTGTACAAGGATGGAAAATTGGGTGGCAATATGCTCATCTACGCCAACAAGCGCGGTGAGGACATCTGCTTTGAAGGCGAGCTGTACACCATGTTCGGAACCAAGTTCATCAGCATTTTAGCCTTGGAGGACAGGCCGCGCAACGCCACCGGCCAGGTCGATGCCGGCTTCATCCACCGGCACGTGCAGCAATTGGAACAGCCATTCTACGTGTGCGGCCCTGCACCGTTTGTGAGCAATGTGGCGGATGCACTGGCCGAATTGGGCGTGGATGGGAAATGGATGGCGCTTTACCGCTGACCTGTGGCGTTCAGGATAGGCGCGGCTTTGCCCGGAGGGATGCCCTCCTTCAAGCTGTGGGATCGTAGAGTGCTTTCATCCAAACCACAAAGGCAGGCGGGCAGTTCCCGGTTCCTTTGGCTAGGACACGCGGGGAGAGCTGTTCATCACAAGTTGCGCACCACAAGCCAGGCGCCATGGATCGCCCAAGTGGGAATGCGAGTTCCGGAAAGCTGCGCTTGCAACACCGGCAATAACTTGCACGCCTTGTCCGATCTCGGAGTTCATCCATTGAAACAAGCCTACCGCCATGTCCAACGAAGCCGTCCGCGCCCTTGAGCCCAAAGCCATCTGGAACCACTTTGCCGACCTGAACGCCATTCCCAGGGCCTCCAAGAAAGAAGCGCGGGTGACGCAGTTCATGAAGGCATTCGGCGAAGGACTGAAGCTGCCTACCTACGTGGATCACGCCGGCAATGTGATCATCAAGAAACCCGGCACCAAAGGCAAGGAGAACAAGCCCGCCGTGGTGCTCCAGGGCCACTTGGACATGGTGCACCAGAAGAACGCCGACACCAATTTCAACTTCGATACCGAGGGGATCAAGATGAAGGTGGATGGTGATTGGGTGAAGGCCGAAGGCACCACCCTCGGTGCCGATAACGGCTTGGGCGTGGCTTCGATCATGACCGTCCTCGCCTCCACCGATATTTCCCACCCACCGATTGAGGCGCTCTTCACCGTGGATGAGGAAACCGGCATGACCGGTGCCTTCGAGCTCAAGGGCGGCCTGCTCAGCGCACCGGTCCTGCTGAACCTTGACACCGAGGACGACGACGAGCTCACCATCGGCTGCGCCGGCGGCGTGGACGTAACGGCCAAAGGCACGTACGCCGAAGAAACAACGCCCGCCGGGCATGGCGGCCACCTGCTCTCCATCACCGGCCTCAATGGCGGCCACTCCGGGGCGGAGATCCACCTCGGCTTCGGCAACGCCAACAAGATCATGGACCGCCTGTTGCTGTTGGGCCGCGAACACGGCCTGCGCTTGGCCAGCGTGGACGGCGGCGGGCTGCGCAACGCCATCCCCCGCGAAAGCAACGCCGTGGTCGCGCTGCCCACCGGCAAGGAACAAGCCTTCGGCGAAGCCGTGAAGCTGCTGGAAACAAAGCTGAAGGACGAGTACCGCACCACCGACCCGCACCTGAAGGTGGCGCTGGCCAAAACAGAAGCACCCGCCAAGGTGATGGCCGTCAAAGACCAACAGGCCTTCCTCCTCGCCGTGCAGGCCTGCCCGGACGGCATTTTCCGCATGAGCCCCGATGTGCCCGGATTAGTGCAGACCAGCAACAACGTGGCCCGCGTGCAATTGGGTGGTGGCAGCTACACCGTGATGTGCCTTACACGCGGCTCGGTTGAAAGCGAGAAGATGGACCAGGCCGAAACCATCCGCGCAGCCTTCGCTTTGATCGGCGGCACGGTGGAGTTCACCGGCGGCTACCCCGGCTGGGCACCCAAACCGGACGCGCCCATCGTGAAACTGATGGCAGACACCTACCAAGACCTCTTCCAGGAAAAATTGAAGGTGCTCGCCATCCACGCGGGGCTTGAATGCGGCATCATCGGGCGCAACTACCCGCAGATGGAAATGGTGAGCTTCGGCCCCACCATCAAAGGGCCACACAGCCCGGACGAACGCGCCAGCATCAAGAGTTTGCAGAAGTTCTGGAAGTACTTGCAGGAAGTGCTGGTGCGGTTGTGAAGCAAAATTCCAAGGCGGCCATGGCGTAACTTCGCATATCACCCATCACCCCATGAACCAACGCACCTATCGCATCCTGCTCACCCAGGAACCTGAAGGTGGCTACACAGTGAATGTACCGGCGCTTCCGGGATGCATCACGTATGGCAACGATATCACACATGCCATGTCCATGGCTCGCGAGGCCATTGAACTTTATGTGGAAACCCTGCAAGCTGAGGGTGACTTGATCCCCGACGACAGCCGCACCTTGGAGTATTCATTGGTTGTGGGCCTATAGGATCCAATGACCCGAACCCCTGCCTTGACGCCGGCTGAACTTGTCCGGCTGCTTCAAAAGCATGGCTTTGAGTTCGTGCGTTCCAAGGGTTCCCACCAGATTTTCAAGAACAGAACTACCGGTAAAATGACCATCGTGCCTATGCACAAGAGTGATCTTCCCAAGGGTACGTTGCTCGCCATTTTGAAGCAAGCGGGAATTGACAAAGACGAACTCCTGTAGCCGGATCCTGGTCTATGGCAGGCTTGGATCGGCAAGACTGGTGCAATAACTGAAAGTTCCCTGCGCAGATTGAAATATGGCCATGGAACGCATCGTCCGCATTACCTCTCTTAGGGCCAAGGAAACCGGCCGGGCCTACTGGATGCTTCGCACCGTCGCCGAGCGCCTGGAGGCCATTGAATTCCTGCGCCAACAATGGATGGGACCGGGCCATGCTGAGCAAAGACTTCAAAGAATTTGTGTCGTTGCTCAAAGAGCACGGCGCTGAGTACATGATCGTTGGCGGCTATGCCGTCGGTGTTCATGGCTACCCGCGCTACACGGGCGACTTGAATATCTGGCTGAATGGTCTGCCCAGCCCTGATGAACAGGCAAGCATCAAGAGCTTGCAGAAGTTCTGGAAGTACTTGCAGGAAGTGCTGGTGCGGTTGTGAGCCTCACGGCTTCACGCCCGGCGCGTTGATCTCAACGCAATGCGCCGAAGTATCGCCCGATGCCGCCATCGGGCGTACGTCACCCGCCACGCGCAGTTCGATCCCGCTGTAGGAAGTATCGTCCCGCAGGCGGCAGGCACGCAGGAAAATGTTGTCCCCTTCGGTCAGTTCCATGTTCCAGGAGCGTGTCTCCGGCACGGTATCGCCAGGAGCCACCACCGTGCCCAGCAAAGTATCCTTCTTGGACTGTGCCGTGCCAATGGCCCGGCTCACAATGCAGTTGCGGCAAGTGGCCTGCATGGTGGCGTTAATCTTTGGCTCTTCCTTGGTGCAGGAAGAAGCCAGGAAAACGCCCCCGAGCACGATCAGCAATGATCCGGTCCGCATGGCCGCAAGTTATGGTGGTTTCACATCCGCCGGTACCAGCCCTTGATCCGCTCGCGGTCCAGCACCTTCTCCCAATCCGGGCCGAAGGCATGGTCCCACATGTGCGGCAGCGCGTAGGCCACATCGGCCATGGCGCTGATGGTCTCTTCGCTCCAGCCTTTCGCCAATCCTTGCGGAATGTGGACCTGGTTGTGCTTCACCATTCCCTTGAACTCCTGGACATAGTCGCCATACACGTCCTCCAGCTTGTCGAAGGCGATGCAGTTGGCAATGCAGTGGTGGATGTCCAGCACCTTGCCCAAACCGTAGCTCAGGGCGTGGCACACGCCCACCTCGCTGTACGTAAGGCTGAGGCCGCCCATGTAGCTGGCCACCATCAGGAGTTCATCGCTCTTGGGGTCCTTGCGGTCCAGCTCCAAAAACACCGACCGGCACATCTCCAAGGCCTTCTCGCTGTATGCTTCCGCGAAGGTGTTCTTCTTGGTGCCGGTGATGGCCTCCACGCTGTGGATGTAGGTGTCCATGCCGGTGTAGAACCATTGGTCCTGCGGCACCGTGGCGATCAGGTCGGGGTCCAGCACGATCTGGTCGCACACGGTCCAATCGCATTTCAGGCCCAGCTTCTTCACAGGGCCGGTCAGCACGGCCGTCATGCTCACCTCCGCGCCAGTGCCGCTGATGGTGGGCACCACGCAATGGTAAATACCCGGTTTCTTGATCAGGTTCAGGCCCTGGTACTGTACGCTGCTGCCTTCGTTGGTGAACATCAGCGAAGTGGCCTTGGCAATGTCCATCATGGTGCCGCCGCCGATGCCGATGATGCCCGCAGGCAGGCCCTTGCGGCCCAGCACATCGTCGCGCAGCGCATCGATCTGCGAGGTCTTCGGTTCGTCCTTGGCGCTGATGAAGAAGAGCTCATCGCCGTCCTGCACCGGCAGGCGCTTCTTGAAATCTTCTTTGTCGGCGAACCAATCGTCCACCACGAATACCATGAAACCCTTGTTGGCGCTGCGCTGTGGCTCCAGGATTTCACCAAGCTTGCCAAAGCTGCCGCGGCCGTAGCAGGTCTTGGTCACGGACTTGAAATTGCGGAAGAGGTTCATGCCGCAAAGGAACGGAGGAACAGCCGGGTTTTGTGCGCTCCGTGCCCTGTGGCTCCCGAAGGGCACGATCTATTCCACCCCCTTGGCTATCCTTGCGGTACCCAAGCAACCGCCATGAACAGTACCGCCACCTTTCTGGCCCAATTCGGCCTCACTTCCGACCACTTGGTGCAACTGGCCTTCAGCGCCTTCGTCGCCGTGCTCTTCATCCAATCCGGGCTGGACAAGGTGTTCAACTGGAAGAGCGAAAAGGACTTTTACACCAAGCATTTCGCCAAGAGCATCCTCAACGGTTCGGTGTTCCTGCTGATGCCGGTGATCACACTGGTGGAGTTGGCGGCAGGGCTGCTGTCGGCCGCAGGATTCTTCCAGGTGCTGATCTCAGGCAACACCGGCCTGGGCACGGCGGGCATGCTGTGCGCGGTGGCGGGCCTCACCATGCTCTTCTTCGGCCAGCGCGTGGCTAAGGATTACAAAGGAGCGGCGGTGCTGGTGCCGTATTTCCTGGTGGCCGCGCTCGGGCTGTTCTTCTTCCTGTAGTTGTACTCCATCAAAAGCGTGCGACCACCAGCTTGGCAAAGGCGCGTTTCCGCCCACCTTCCGCAATGAGCACGTAAGTACCCGGCGATAGGCTGCTCACATCCAGCTCAACGGCACCCAGTGAAGAACGCAAGGATCGATCGGATAGGATCCGACCCGTGCCGTCCATGATCTGCACGTGCACCGCTGAACCAAAGTTGCCCAGCCCGGACAGCACACACCGGTCCGTGGCGGGGTTGGGTGTAATGAACAGCTGACCTTGGGTTGCCACAGTCTTAATGCCGAGTGGGAAATCCACGGTGCTACATGCCATGTTGTCTTCAGTAGCACGATCTGCAAGTGCATTGGGCGCCAAGGCCACGGCACAGATGTCATCTGTACCGCCTTGCTGGCCCTGGTAAAGTCCCCTCGCCACGTACACCGTGCCGAATGGGAGTGAAAGGGTATCACCGGGGGGCAATGCAAAGCCCGAAGAATCGATCCGGTTCACCGGATAGCTGCATAAGACCATAGGAACATCGTACCACATGCTCACCACCACGCTTCGCAGTGTGTCTGTGCCGTGGTTCACCACCAATCCCGTGATATCCGCCATTCGGTCCCAATAGGGTGCAGAAGGTTGAACCCATACTGAATCCACGTCCAGTAGCAGTTCCACATCTTCGTCGTGCTGCGCCGCCTCCCCGCCCATGGAAAGTGCCCGTATGATGCCTGTGCCGCGCCCACTGACGAAGGTGTTGCCAACAGCGAGCACCGTGCTATCGCGGACCACGCACGCCGAATGGTAATAATCGGGCAAGGTCGGCCAAGGGAACAGTAAACTTGGCACCCCCAAACTGTCCACTTGGTACAAGCCCGTGGAGGTGCCTATGTAAAGGCCGTTTTCCGAGGTGGTGAACTTGCTGTCGGAAGTAGTGTTCGCCAGCGGTGCAATGCCTGCAAGGGCCAGCGCTGCGGTGTACCTCCTGATGCTGTCATTGGCCAGCACGAACAATTGCCCCCCCTGCCAAACCATATCCACGAATGATGGTCCGAGCGGCTCAGAAGCCTGTATAGCTCCGTCCAATCCAACTATTTGAATGTTCAAGCCCCGTAACATGGTCAACGATGTGTCTCCGGCCCATAGGATGGCCTGTACATCATTTGCCGGCACCGGAAATCCGCCAGTGGTGTTCCCGTTCAAGTCCAGTATGTAAACGGTATCCGTAGATGCCAGAGCCACATGGCTGATCGAACCTTTGGCGGCCATGGTGACCACATGTTCTTCCGATGTGATCATCCGCTCCCACAGCAGGGTGCCATCGGGCGCATACCTGCGCACGAGACATTCCGGCCAGAAGTAGTCACAGCCATCCATTGATCCCGCATGCAGCAGGCCACTATCAGGCATCAACACCACGCTACCCGCGCCATTGCTGGTGCTGTACATACTGTCATTCTCCCATGCCACCGTGCCGTCAACATGGCGTACACTGATCAAATAATTGCCGGCAAAGGAGGTCTTGCCGATCACCGCCCAACGGTTTCCGCCTATCGGAAGCGCTTGCTCGAAATTGATCTCCTCACTTCGTTGATCGGCCATCTCCCAAAGCTGGGCTTGGGTTTGAATGGAGAGCGCGACGAATACGAAAGCGGGTAAAGCACTTCTCATGGGATGTGGTTTTCAGAAAGTCATGGTCGCTGGCAAGACACATGAAAGGTACGTTCCGCTGCCTGTGCTTCGCGCAGGGGGCATCTTGTTCAAGTGGACTGGGTGGACCGGGCGCGCCCGGTCCACCCAGTCCACCTAAAGAACCTGGCAGAGTACACAACTACCACTATCCTGCCCGGAAGCACCTCAAGCAGGCACGCCCGCCATCGCCTTCCGCACCGCCCCTTCCACCTTGTCCAAGTAAGCGTTCAGCTCCGCTTCTGTCCAGGTGACCCGGATGTTGAAGCTGATCAAACGGCTGAGCACCGCATCACTCTTCGGAAGCTTCAAGGTCTTCAGGTCTTGCGGCAGGCCCAGTTCATGGGCTACCGTGCGGAAGGGCATCTTCAGCTCCTTCATCTGGTTCCACTGCTTGATGTAGTGGTACATGTTGTCGTACCAGTACGCACCGCCCACGCCGGCTTCGATCATGGCTTGGTTCGCGGCACGCGCCACGGCTTCGCTTGGGAAGAACAGGTGGAAGAAGGTGGCGCTGTCGCCCGCATCGTCGCACTGCTTGCGGAACGTGAGGCCTGGGATCTTCGACAGGCGCTCCTGGATGATCGCCTTGTGCTTGCGCTGCTGTCTCAGGATGTAGGGCAGCTTCCGTGCCTGCGCGAGGCCGATGGCGGCATTGATCTCGCCCATGCGGTAGTTGGTGCCCAGGATGTAGTGCGGCTCCATGCCGCGATTGTCACCCTCGTGGCTGTGGCCGTGGTCGCTGAAGTGCTGGGCGGTGGTGTACAACGTGTCGTCGTTGGTGATCACCACGCCGCCCTCGCCGCAGGTGTTGATCTTGAAGAAGTCGAAGCTGAAGCTGCCCATTTTGCCGTAAAGGCCGAGGTGCTTGCCCCTATAGGTGGCGCCAAGCGCTTGGGCGGTGTCCTCGATCAGCATCACGTTCTTCTCCTTGCACACCGCCAAGATGCCGTCCAGGTCGGCCGCGGCACCGCACATGTGAACGAGAAGTACGGCCTTGGTCTTGGGCGTGATGGCGTTGCGGATGCCATCGGCACTGAGACAAAGCGTCTCATCGATCTCGGCGAACACGGGGATGGCCCCAGCCAGCAGCACGCTTTCGATGGTGGCGATGAAGGTGAAGGGCGGCACGATCACATGATCCCCATAGCCCACACCGCAAGCCGCCAGCATGGTGCTCACGGCGGTGCTGCCGCTGCTGACGCCCAGCGCGTGCTTCGCACCGGTGAAGGTGGCGATCTCCGCCTCAAATTCCTTCGCTTTCCAATGGCCCTTTCGCTGGGCATCGTGGTTGTACCGGAACAGCACGCCCGTGTTCAGGACGTCCATCACTTCCTTGCGTTCCTCGTCTCCGAAAAGTTCCGTGCCGGGCATGTGTTTTTCTGTTTGGGCGAACAAAGGTAGAACCTGCCCTGTTGTGCCTTTAGCCAATCGGGCGGGCCGCGCAAGGATGCCCGTCCAAACATGAACCCATAAACTCCACAACATGGAACGTACAGCAAAAGCCCAATGGAAAGGAACGATCAAGGAAGGCAAAGGCAGCATCACCGCGCCGAGCGGCGTGCTGAGCAACAGCCCCTACTCCTACCTCACCCGTTTTGAAAACACCCCCGGCACCAATCCGGAGGAATTGATCGGCGCGGCACACGCCGGGTGCTTCGGCATGATGACCTCCCTGCTGCTTACAAAGGCCGGACACAAGCCGGAGCAATTGGACACGGAAGCCAAGGTGGTGCTGAACGATGTAAACGGCCTACCCACGATCACCGACATCCACCTGAAGATCCGTGGCAAGGTTCCTGGCATCAACAAGGCTGAATTCACCAAGATTGCCGAGGAAGCAAAGGCAAAATGCCCGGTGAGCCGCTTGGTGACCGGTGCAAAAACAAGCTTGGAGGTGGCCTTTGAGGAAGAGAAGGTCCACGCCTGAGGGTCTTCAGCCATTGTCTGAAAGGAAGCCCCGGGATCCGGGGTTTTCTTTTGCACTACTCCATCGTCATATTTTCGCTGCATGAAGAAGCGCCCCACCAGCGGCCTGGTGTACAGCACCAACCCCAACGCGGCGATGGGCTCCTTCGGCGACCGCGAGCCCGCCACGCTGCCTCCGCCACAACAGGACCTGCGGATCCACTTGGACCGCCTGAAAGGGAACAAGGTGGTGACGCGAATCGTTGGTTTTGTAGGTAAAGAGGCCGACCTTTCAGACCTGGGCAAGCTGCTGAAAAGCAAGTGCGGCGTAGGCGGGAACGCCAAGGACGGCGAGATCCTGCTGCAGGGCGACCATCGCGACAAGGTGCTGAAGTTGTTGATGGACGCGGGCTACAGAGCCAAGAAGGCAGGAGGATAGGCCGGAAGAACTGAACGGTGCCGAAGATTGTTAGACAAGCGGGATAGCCGGAGGTACGCTGTACTCCGGGCTTTCCCGATCACATCATGGACATCCGAATCAAACGCATCTATGAGCCACCCGCCAAGGACGATGGCTACCGACTGTTGGTGGACCGCCTGTGGCCCCGGGGCGTCAGCAAGGAAGCGGCGCACATCGACGAGTGGTTGAAGGAGGTCGGGCCCTCCACTGAGCTGCGCAAGTGGTTCGGGCACGAGCCGCCTAAGTACGCGGAGTTCAAAAAGCGGTACGAAAAGGAACTGCAGGCTGCCCCGGAATTGCTGGAGCACATCCGCAGCATTGCGAAGAAGCACCGTGTGAGCCTGCTGTACAGCGCGCACGATGAGGAGCACAACCAAGCGGTGGTGCTGCAAGGGGTTTTGCTGCGCAAGGGCTGAAGCGATCAGAGCTTGCGGAAGTAGCCGTTGGAATTCTCGCAGGAATAAAGCAGGTTCACCTTCTCAGGCTTGTCCGCAAAGAACTCGTCCACGGCACGCTTCACGCCCGGAGACCGGTAATGGCCCGGCAAGCCCGGACGCGGGAATACTGCATCATCCACATACACGGCGATCATGCCAATGGCGCCGGGTGACATCCGCGCGTACACATGGGGCAGCACTTCCATCGTGGAGGAGTATAGATCACCATCGATCAGCACGAAGCTGATGCGGTCCGGCAATTTCTTCGGAACAGTTTCTTCAAACCAGCCCTTGTGCAAGTGCGGCAACTTCAGGCCCAAATGCTTGAACTTTTCCACCAAGCGCTCGGCAGGCACTGCCATGTTGCCCTTTCCGTACACGCCGTCCTTGCGGTCGTTCTCGCCCGGTTCCGGCAATCCTTCGAAGCTGTCAAAGGCATGCAGCTCCTTCTGCGGCGCCATCTCGTCGAGCATCTTGCGCATCACAATGGTGCAATCGCCGTCGTTGCACCCCAGTTCCACCACATCACCGGGGATGTTGAAGGCGATGGTCTGGTCCAACAGGTGGAACAGGTTCATCCGCACCTCCACATTGGCCTGATAGGGTTGCGGCGGCGACAACTTTACGGGGATCCGCAGCTTTCGCAACACCTTGTTGGTGAACCGTTGCCAAGCGGTAGGTGAGCGGTGGTCCCAATCGAAGGTGGTGGCAATGAAGGCGTTGTGCATGCAAGGCGGCTGAAACTGATTTGGGCGGAAAAAGTTGCACAAGATGGGGACAAAAGCATGGCCCGTACCCCAAAACGGTACGGGCCATGTGTTCCTCCCTCTTCCCTCCAAGCGTCCTATTGAACCAGTACCTGTTGGCGATAATGTCCGTTCGTTGTCCGGAGGTCCAGGATATTAAGGCCTCGGAAAGGTGCAACGTTGATCTGGAATGGGCTGTTACCTCCAGGCTTTCCGCTGGCCAATGCACGCCCGGTGGCATCATAGAGGGTCCATTCCAGAACAGGGCCCGCCAATGCAGGAGGTGCAACGTTCAGCACATCGCTTGCAGGGAGCGGCCATGCCAAGCCCTTGTTGCGGCTCAGTTCCGCCACCCCAAGCGGCTGGCTGGCGCAAACATCCACGCTCACATCGTCAATGTACCAACCGGTGCGGTTCACAACGGTGGTGGCCCACAGGTCAAACACAATGTTCAAGGAAGCTTGGCCAATAAATGGCGTAAGGTCCACCGATCGCTCCAACCATCCACCGCTGTTCTCCGTGGTGTCGTTCCTGTAGATCTCCGTACCGTTCGCGGTAATCCTTAGGTAGTCGAAGTTCACGAACACGCCAAACCACTGGGCGAAATTCAATTGGGCGGAGATCAAGGAGGGATCACTCAGGTCCACGGTGAAGCCTGTACCGCTGAATGCGCCCAGGTTGTTGTAGCAGCCGTCCAGCACGGTGCCCCAGCCCTTGGTGCCTGAATGGGCACCTCCGGGGGAAGTGAATGAACCCTCGCAATTGGCCCCGGTGATCACTACCGGGATCACCCCGTACTCCCAGTCACCACCCCCACTTTCAACAAAGCCACCATCGTTGGCCTCGAAATCGGTGGAATACAATGTGGCAGCGAAAGATCCAGGGCATTGGGCTTGCGAGTTCATGGCCCAGGCAATGGCGAGTACACCGGACAAAATGGGTAGGCTTCTTTTCATGGCATTGGGTTTTGTGCCATGCAAGGTAAGCCGATCAACGGTTCATGCCCACACACATCCCGCTCACCACGCCACCAACTTCTCCAACGCCGCCTTCAACCGCGCCTTCGGCAGGAACTGCTCTTCCAGCGCGTGTGAGAAGGGCACCGGTGTATCGATGGAGGCCAGGCGAATCACCGGTGCGTCCAGGTCCATGAAGCACTCCTCGGCTATGGTGGCCGCAATTTCCCCGCCGATGCCGCCGGTGAGCGTGTCCTCGTGCAGCACCAGCACTTTCCCCGTTTTGCGCACGCTTTCCAGCACGCGCTCCTTGTCCCAAGGCAGCAAGGTGCGCAGGTCCACCACGTCGGCGTTCAGGCCCATGGCTTTCACAGCATCCAGCGCCCAATGGACGCCCATGCCATAAGTGATGATGCTGAGGTCTGCTCCTGCATGCAACAGCGCAGCTTCGCCGATGGGCAACGCGTACCAGCCTTCGGGCACGTTGCCGTGCAGGCTGCGATAGAGGTTCTTGTGCTCGAAGTACATCACCGGGTCGGGATCCCCGAAGGCTGAACAGAGCAAGCCCTTTGCATCCGCTGGGAACGCCGGATATACGATCTTCAGGCCGGGCGTTTTGAAAAACCACGCCTCGTTGCTCTGGCTATGGAAGGGTCCTGCACCGGAGCCAGCGCCAGTCGGCATGCGCACCACCACGTCCGCATTTTGGCCCCAGCGCCAATGGGCTTTCGCAAGGTTGTTGCAGATCTGCGTCATGCCTTCGCTCACGAAATCGGCGAACTGCATCTCCACCATGGCCTTCATGCCGTTGATGCTCAAACCCAGCCCTGCGCCCAGGATCGCACTTTCACACAACGGCGTATTGCGCACACGGCCTTTTCCGAACTCGGCCACGAATCCATCGGTCACCTTGAAGGCACCGCCGTACTCCGCGATGTCCTGCCCCATGAGCACAAGGCCCGGAAACTTCCGCATGCTTTCGCGCATGCCGTCCGTGATCGCATCAATGAAGCGCATCTCCCTGCCTTGCGGCGCGGCTTCCACCGCTGCGGTTCCACGCTGCCCCAGGAGGATGGGCTTTGCGTACACATCGTTCAGTTCCGTGGCCATGTCCGCCTTTACAGGCTCTTCTGAAAAGGCCGTGTCCACCGCAACTGCCACCTCGTGCTTGATGGCGTTGTGGGTGGCGTCCTTCACCGTTTCGCTCAGGATGCCTTGGCCCACTAACCATTTTTCGTAGTTGGCCACAGGGTCCTTCCGGCCCCACTCCTCCATGAGTTCCTTCGGTACGTACTTGGTGCCGCTGGCTTCTTCATGCCCGCGCATGCGGAAGGTCATGCATTCCACCAGAATGGGGCGCGGACGGCGGCGGATGCTATCGGCTGCTTCGCGCAGGGTATGCACCACCTCCAGGATGTTGTTGCCGGCCACTACCCTGCTTTCCATGCCGTAGCCCAAGGCTTTGTCGCTGATGTAGCGGCACTTGAACTGCTCGTTGCTGGGCGTGCTGAGCCCGTAGCCGTTGTTTTCCACCACAATGATCACCGGCAGGTCCCACACGGCGGCGGTGTTTACGCTTTCATGGAAATCCCCTTCGCTGGTGGCGCCGTCACCGGTGAATACAAGCGTACACTTCGCTTCGTGGCGCAGTTTGTGCGCCAAGGCAATGCCGTCCGCCACGCCCATCTGCGGGCCCAAGTGACTGATCATGCCCACGATCTTGTGTTCCTGCGTGCCGAAGTGGAAGCTGCGGTCACGCCCTTTGGTATAGCCGCTGGCATGGCCCTGGAACTGGCCGAAGAGCCGCGCCATGGGCACCCCGCGCGTGGTGAACACGCCCAAATTGCGGTGCATGGGCAGGATGTATTCATCCGCTTCCATGGCCATGGCGGCGCCCACGGCCACGGCTTCCTGCCCGATGCCGCTGAACCACTTGCTGATCCGCCCCTGGCGCAGCATGCTCAGCATCTTTTCCTCGATCAGGCGCGGGTGCAACAGCTTGTCATAGATCTCCAACAGTTCCTTGTCCGTCAGCTTTCTCCGGTCGAAGGTTTGTTGCTTCTTCTCAATGGTTTCCAGGAACATGGCGGGGGGACCGGTGAATGGCGGTCGTTTGGACCGCAAATGTAGCTGGTGGCATTCCCCTTACCCGTGGGCATCACAAGGGTTATCAACGCCATTGCCCATCTTCGCGCCGTGCCAGACCTGCGCCCGCTCCGTATCCTGCTGATCCGCCTCGGGATCATCGCCCTGGTGTTCACACTCCAGCGCTTCCTCTTTGTGCTGCTCAATTCATCTGCTTTTCCGGATCCGCCCGCTTCCCTGTTTATCGGCGGCATCCGGTTCGACCTCAGCGCCATTGCGTGGCTGTTCCTGCCTTGGGTGGTGGCTTTCCTCGTGAATCCTTATCCCGGCCCGGCCTTCGCCAAAGTCCAAAAAGGGCTCTTCCACCTCAGCAGTGCTGTGTGTTTCTTTTTGAACTGCATTGACCTGGAGTACTACAAGTTCACCCTGAAGCGCAGCACCGCCGACCTGTTCGGCATTGCAACAGGCGGGACTGACATGGCCCACCTTGCTCCGCTGTTCCTGGTGGATTACTGGTACGTGGTGGTTGCCTTTCTCGCTTCCATGGCGATCGCGGTGCTGGGCTACCGCTGGACGGTGCGGCCCGCCGGTACCGAAAGCTCCCGGCCATGGTGGGCGTGGCGCAGCCTGGCTGTGGCGATCATTGTGCTGCTGGGCCGGGGCGGCCTGCAATACATCCCG
>JAFDZY010000171.1 GCA_018266685.1 Bacteroidota bacterium | reverse complement strand
GCACGTGGAGCACCTGCCCAGCGGCTACTACATGTTGGTTGCAGAAGGGACCAGCATCCGATACACTACGCCGATCAGCATTCAGCACTAGATCCATAGCTTGCAAACCACTCTCCAATGATCCATTCCACGACCCCGAAGGCCAAGCGCGGCGCATTCGCCACGCTGGCCTTCCTGGCCGCGCCAACCTTCCTCTGGGCACAAGTCAGCCTCTACCAGTACAGTGAATCCGTGGAAACCTATACTGAGGTGACAGCGGACCAGGCAGCCTTCTCCTTGGGAGTACCCACGTGGTGGCCGCCGGCCAATAACCTGCGGGCTTGGGTGAACAATCCTTTTTTTGATCCCGCAGGCCAAGCCGGAGTGAGCTACCTGAACCCGGCCATCGGGCCCGGCTATCCCATTGGATTCAATTTTTCCTTCAACGGCGAGGTGTTCGACGTGTTGAGCGTGTCCAACAGCGGCTTCATCACTTTTGGAAAAAGCAGCGATGGATTGCAGGCCGTGTGGACTTACGCCATCAGCCATCCGCATGGAATGCCTTTTGTGCAATACATCGGCGGGCCGCCAGTACCCTACCAACGCAACCGTGTGGCGGGGTGGGGGGGCCAAGGCCTGCAAATGCAGGACATGAGCCCGCAGGTGCCTCCGGGGCCAGTGTCATCCATCCGCATTGCCACCTTGGGCACCGCGCCAAACCGCACCTGTGTGGTGCAGTTCAAGGATTTCCGTGGCAGCTACTCCCCCAGCACTACACTGATCAACTTCCAGATCCGCCTCAACGAAGCGGACAACTCCGTTGCTGTGCGGTTCGGAAACGTGGTCTTCGGCTTCGATTCTGGCGGGCCCGCCCAGATCGGCCTGGGCGGTTCCGTGCCGGAGGATTTCAATTCGCGCCAAACCGTGTATGAGCAACCGGCCTTCCTCTATGATTGGAACATCACGCAGGCCGGGGTGTTGAACACCGATGCGTGCAATGCCACGGAGGAGGTGTTCGGGCATCCCAATGGCTCCGGAGTGCCACCTGTATCGGGCCGCACCTTCAAATGGACGCCTGATGCCTGCCCGCCGCCCACTTGGCCGCTCGCCATCAGTGATGTCTCCTTTGATGGGGCCACGGCATCATGGAATGCCACCAGCAGTGGAACGTATGAATACTTCCTCACCGACACCGATGATGTGAACGGCACCGAAGTGGCTTCCGGTACCACCACGGACGCAACAACGACGTTCTTCGGATTGTCCCCGGCGACAACCTACTATGTGTTCATTCGCAGCATCTGCAACGGAGAACCGGGTGTTTGGTCGCTGGCCACGCCGTTCCACACCATGGGCGGTGGCGTGGTGGAGTGCAACGGCGGCGCGGTGGAGGAAACCTACTGCTCCCACCAGAACGACACGATCTACTGGCGGTATGTTTCCGCTGACGGTTCGGCCCTGCGGATCGAATTCCTGGACGGATACGTGGGGACCAACAGCCTCAAGGCGTGGGACGGCCCCGATGCCAGCGGCACTCCCTTGACCATGAGCGGGGATATTGACGGCAATGCGCTCAATGCGCTGTCCGGCGCGATCTTCATCCAGTTGGTCACCGACAACGGCAGTTGCGAAACACAAGACTGGTACCTGCCGGTACACTGGCGCGTGGGCTGCAAAAACTGCACCGACCCCTTGGTGAACTTCTCCGTGGGCACCGTGGATTGCGACCAACAGCAGTTTTATGTTGACGTGAACGCCTTTTCCCTGGGGTCCTCAACTACCCTGGAGATTGAGAACAACGCCGGGCTGCCCGCAACCACCATCAGTACCGCCGGGGTGCATTCCGTAGGTCCCTTCCCGGCAGGCGAACCCGTGACGTTGACAGCCCAGAACCCGGACAACATGATGTGCTACGTGCAGAGCGCTCCCGTGGTGAACGAGCCGTGCGCCATCATCGGGTGCGGCCCAACGTGGTACGAGCGCTGCGCGCATCCCAGTGAAACCAGGGATTGGCTGTTGCAGGGTGATGGACAGCCGATCAGTGTGCGGTTCCCGCCGCTTTCCTTGGGCTTTGATGCGCAGGTGATCGTGTACGACGGTGGTGATGAGATGGCTGCTTCACAAACAGTGAGCACCATGGGCCTCCTGAACAACCAGGTGGTCACCAGCACCAATGCACAAAACCAACTGCTGGTACGCCTCATTGCGAGTGTGTACCCCGACTATGCCTGTTCAGAGGGCAACGGGCAACCGTTCCGTTTCGTGGCCGCCTGTGCATCCGGGTGCAGCCAGCCGCAAGCCACGTTTGCCACTGCGCCTTGCACGGAATCCACCTCCTTCAGCGTGGACGTGAACGTCACCAATGCCGGGTCCGGCCCGGTGGTGATCACCAACGATGCAGGCGTGGCCCCCACGGCCGTGACAGGCATCGGCACCTACACGGCGGGGCCGTTCCCCTCAGGCAGTGTGGTGGTGCTTGAGCTCCAAGGCGCCAACGAGGTTTGCACTTGGACCGCCAACCCGTTGAGCAAGGACTGCACCACCATGGGCATTGCAGCGATCGGTGCAGGCAACCTGCGCATCGCGCCCAACCCCTCCAACGGCACGTTCCGCCTGGACTTGGACAATGGCGCCTCCGGGAACCTGCAAGTGCATGTGCTGGACCTCACGGGGCGCGTGGTGGCCGAACAACCCATGACCGGAAGCAACACCATCCTGCACCTGGAACATCTTCCCAGCGGCCTCTATACGGTGGTCGCCCAGGGTACAAGCATGCGCTTCACCTCCAAGATCAGCATCCAGCATTGAACATGCACCGGCCACGCCCATGGCGCTCTCCAGCCATGGGCGGAGGCGGTGTACAAAGCATCCAACTCTCCGGCATGCGAACTTCCCACATCCTTTGCGCGGCATTGGCCATGGCATTGTTGAGCCCCATCAATGCCCACGCGCAAGTTTCGGCCTACACGTTCTCCTCGTCCATCGGCACTTGGCAACCTTTGAACGGCTCGGGATCCTTACTTGGCATGCCGGGGATGCCCCCCGCCTTCAATTTCTACGACGACAACTCGTTCGTGACGGAAGGAACAAGCATTCTTCTTGGTGAATCCACCACCGGCAATGGCTGGCCCATCGGGTTCACGTTCAATTTTAACGGGCATGCTTTTGACCGTGTGGGGCTGAGCACCGAAGGTTGGCTCGCTTTCGGCAATTCTTCCAACGGCACGGCCGCCGTGAATGTGCCCATTGGTGCGGATGCTTATGTGCCTTTGAGTTCTTCACTTCCCGTGGGGGCAGACCCGCTGAAGCGCAACCGCATCGCCGGTTTCTCCATGGATTTGGCGGCACAGGGGGCGGGAGGGGTTTGGCCCATCCAGCTGATGACGGCCAGCACTGCGCCCAATCGGATCTTTGTAGCGGAGTGGAACCTGGTGAAGTCCGGAGGTTCCAATCCCGTAAGCTTCCAGATCCAGTTGTATGAGGGTGGCGGCGACCCGGCACAGCAGGTGGTAAAAGTGGTCTTTGGCACCATGGCCCAAAGCATCGCCATGCTGGGCCAGGTAGGACTGGGCGGCGACAGCCCTGCCGATTTCAACAACCGCTCCGTGGCGGCAAGCCCTTACGATTGGGCGCAGAGCCAAGCGGGAAGCACCAACACGGCCACCTGCCGGGTCCCGTCATCGGCCACCTACATCCCGCAGGGCCTCACCTTTACGTGGACACCGCCGGGTTGCACCGTTACCGGCATTGCCGTAACCGACTTGGCGATCAGCGCGGGTAACATTTCCGGTACACTCTCTTGGTCCCCGCTGAACGGGGCCAACTCCTACGACTACATCATCACCGCAGGCACGCCCAACGATCCCGTGCTGTTCAGTGGAAACGGACTCACCGATACTTCCGTGGCCCTGAGCGGCCTCCCCGCAGGTGTGCTGCACGCTTATGTGCGCGCCGATTGCGGCAGCGGTGCGGCGGATTGGGGTTCCGGACTTCCGTTTGCAACCGATGACCTGGTGGAGGTGGTTTGCGGGCAAGCCCCGATGGCGTTCACGTACTGCTATGACAACGTGCAGGACAAGTACTGGCACTACAGCAGTTCGAGCGGTGCGCCGCTGCGCATGATCATCAATGCGGGCAACATCTACACGGGGGATGTGCTGTCGATCTACGATGGCCCCACGGAACAATCCGCGCTGTTGTTTTCCTCCGTCAACGGGAACATTGCGGGGCAGGTGATCAATTCTTCCGGCCCCAACCTCACCATGCGCCTGGTCTCCGATGACATCGGTTCCTGCGCCACGCAGGATTTCATTCCACCCATGGAGTGGGAGGTGGGCTGCTTGGACTGCGACCCCGTGCTGGCCAACTTCACGGTGGTGCCGGACTGTGCCAACGGCCAGTTCAGCGTGGGCGTGCAGATCTTCACCATGGGCACGGCCGACAGCGTGGTGATCGCCAGCAATGCCGGCAGCACTACCGTTACGGCCAATGCGCCTGGCGCATACACCATCGGGCCTTTCCCGGTGGACTCCCCGGTGGTGGTCACGGCGGCGAACCCGCAGAACGTGTACTGCAGCGCCGTCTCCATGCCTTTGGTGAACACGCCCTGCCCGGTGGTGGGTTGCGGCCCGGACAACTACACGTACTGCTACACCAACAACGACGGCCACCAATGGGCTTTCCAATCGCCGGGCACGGAGCGCATCGGCATCCGCTTCAAGGCTGGAACGTTGGCAAGTGGTGACATCATCACCATTTATGATGGCCTTGACCCCATTATGGCAGCACCGCTCTTCTCGGGCAATCACGGCGGCAATCTGAACGGATTGATGGTGGCCACCAGTACAGGCAACCCGGACCACGGTTTTATCCTGGAAGCCGCCGCCGATGCATACGGCTCCTGCGCAACGGGCCAGGCCAAGCCATGGACTTATGTGGTGGCCTGCTACGACGGATGCACGCCGCCGGAGGCCACCTTCACCACGGTGCCCAACTGTGCCGAAGGCAACTTCAGCATTTCAGTGAACGTGGCATCGCTCGGTTCAGCGGTTTCCTTGAGCATTGAAAACGACGGAGGGATTGCACCCATCACCGCAACTGCGGCCGGGACATACTCCGTGGGGCCTTTCCCCGTTGGCCAACAAGTGGTGGTGGACGTGCAGGGGCCGAGCGTACTGTGCAGCTTGAATTCAGACACCCTCACCGAAGCTTGTGAAGTGGGGATCCATGAGAACGACATACATTTGATGCGTATCTTCCCGAATCCGAGTGATGGCACGTTCCGGTTGGTGATTCCCAAGGGGTTTGGGGGGCACTGCCAGTTGGAAGTGCTGGATGTCACCGGACATTCGGTGGCGCGGCGGGTGCTTCGGGGCTATAGCGGCCTAGGGGTAGACTGCGACCTGGGGTACCTGCCCGCCGGAAGATACCTCCTTGTGCTCGACGACGGCAAGGATAGGGCACGCGCCCCCATCTCCATTGTAGATTATTGACTACAAACTGTTCCATCAAGGTCTTCCGCCCCAAGGCGGGGGACCTTGTGGTTATCGGGCTACCTCAACAAGGTAACCGTGCCGTGCTGACTTTGCCGGGTGGCCGGCGCATGTTCGGGTACAAACTCCAGTACCCAGAAGTACACCCCGTCCGGTACCGGTTCGCCGCCACCGGTGCGGCCGTCCCATTCCAAGTCCATGCGGCTGGTTTGGAACACCGGTTGGCCCCAGCGGTTGAACACCGTGAAATGCAGGCTGGCCACGCCGGAAAGGATGATGGGCCGGAAGTTGTTGTTGCCTCCTTCGCCGTTGGGAGTAAACACGTTGGGAAGTGCAATCGTGTCCTCTGGGCAATCCACAAGCGTGATCTGCACGGAATCCCTTACGGTGCACCCTTGCAGGCCCACCTCCACAACATAGCTGCCTGAGTCGGCGAATGTGCGCGGCAGATCCGTAACCCCGTCGTTCCAGGTCACCACACTGCTTGGAGGCGGCACATTGCCCAATGTGATCGAGGTGCCTCGGCAAAGCTCGCGGTCTGTGCCCAAGGCCGGCGACGGTAGGTGTACCATGCCCACCACCACCGTATCGGGCGCATAAGTGCAGTTGGGATGGCTCCATTGCACCACGTATGTGCCCGGGGCTGTAACCGTGTAGCCGGCCTGCGTACTGCCGTCCTGCCACAGGTAGCTTGCCCCTTCGCGGTAAGCATTCAACAACAAGGTATCGCCCGGGCAGAGCACCGTGTCCGGGCCGAGGAAGTTGGCTTCATCGATGCACGGCACGCTGGAGTAGGCAAGCACCGCCAGGTTGACAATGTTGTCCTCCGCCCAAGGGCTCACCGCCGGTACGTGCTGGTATGTGAGCTGAACATCCTGTGCACCATAGGGCAACAGCGTGGACAGCTCGGAGAGCACATCGGCCCCGGAAATGGCCACGTCCGTACTGTCGTCGCCGCGCCCCTCGAAGGTGCCGTTGGCATAGTGGAAGGTGGCGCAGGCCCCGTAATTGTTGCCTGGACCGGCATTGAAGTCACGGCCGTAGTACTTGCCGAGATCCACCCCGTTCACCGCCACGGATTCATAGTCGCTGTATTCACAGCAGGCATAAGCTCCCATGGTGCCGAAGGCAATGGGCTGGCCGTTGTCCATGGGGTGGGAGGCATGAATGGTGTAGTTCTCCTCCAGCTGGCTGTCCTCTCCCAAATGAAACACGTCCACGGTGATCGGCCCCATGCCCGGCAGCTCATATTCGGTGAAGAGCATGAATTCCTTAAAGTTGGTCCATCCTTGGGAGAGGTCGATCAGGTGGTAAGGCAAGGTGGGGTCCAATGTTGCCGTGAGGTCCACCGTGTGCAGCACCACCGGGCCATAGAGGCTCTGAAAGACAGGCCCGGCCGTGGATGCATTGAAGGTTACCGGTATGTTGCCAAATGAAAATGAAAGGCTGTCCTCCGGGGTGGTGCCAATGGCCACCGCGTACAGTTTGGCGCTGCGTACGGTGGCGCCCGGAGGCAGCCCCATGTACAGCACGCCGATGCCGGATGATTGATCACCGATGGAGAAAGAACCGGTGACCAGCCCGCCGTTGTAGGTATCGGTCCAGATCATTTGCTGGGCCCGGGCAAGCTTGGGCCCGAAAAGCGCCAGGAACAACAGCAGCAAAGCAATAGCGTGGAACCGCAGCCGCCAAGGGTCGAATGATCTACGGAACATGGTTTGGCACAAGCCTCCTCTCCGGCCTCGGGAAGATGGTTTCCACTGGGCGGCATGCAGTGCGGCCATGGCGGGTATGGAGCGCATCCACCCCCTCCTGTGAAGGATCCCCAACAACCAGTTTCAACTTCATTGCTTCACAAAACGGGCGGTTCCCAGCGGTGCGCCGTTGCTGCTGCCCAAGTGTACCAGGTAAGGCCCCGGTGCCAAGTTGCCCACATTGATCCCCAGCGCAGTCTGCCCCGGTTCCACCACAGGGTGCAGCTCCCTTACCATGCGGCCCGTGGCATCCAGGATACGTAAGGTAACCGTGGCTTGATCAGGTAATTCCACGGCCAGGTTCAGCCGGTCCGTTGCAGGGTTGGGATACACCATCACTTTGTCCCCGTTGCCTTTGAAGGCCACCGCGATCACGTTGCTCACATCGGTGCGTCCGTCCAGGTCCACCAGTTTAAGCCGGTAGTAGTTCACCCCGGTGAACGGGTCGTGGTCGGTGAAGGCATAGTCAATCCGGTATTGGCTGTTGCCCGCAGCGGCTACACGGCCAATGGGCGTGAAATCGAAACCGTTGCCGCTGCGTTCCACCACAAAGTGGCTGCTGGTTTTCTCGCTCGCCGTGGCCCAGGTAAGGTCCACCGCGTTGCCGTTCGGCAGGCCCGCAAGGAAGAGCAGTTCCACGGGGAGCAGCAAGGGTTCGCATGCAATGATGCTGGGGTCGCTTACTCCCAATGTGTTCTTGAACAGCGTCCAGTTCAGGCTGTAATTGATGCGCCCGGTGTCCAGCGGAGTGGTCATGGCGATCAGGTAGCCGTGGCCGTTTTGCACCGGCAGTGGTTCCACCCAGCCCCAACCGCCATGGCCTTCCTCCACGGTGGTGATGCCGGGGGCCATGCCCGTGGTAAGGCGTGCGCGCCCGCTGCTGCAGCGTATGGGTGCCGTTTTTGGCGGACAAAGCAGATCTCCGTTCAGGCTGTCGGGCACGGTGCCCTGGTAGTTCAGCACGCCCAGGTCCCACACGGCAAAATCAAGGTCCGCCTTCACTGTTGGAGCGGGGAAAACCTTAAATCCTTCCAATACAAATGCCACTGTGCCGTCGGCATCGGGGTGGAACACCATCCACTGGATGCCCATGCTTTCCTTGTCCAAGCAGCCTAAGTTGTCACCGGCCAGGTCGTACAGGCCGCCCCTGTTGGGGTGAAAGGTGTATCCTTTGTATGCATCCTTTGAGTTGCTGTACGCCCTGATCGGCCAACCCCGGGTGTCCATTTGGCCGGTTACTTGGTGTGTGGGGCCGCTGGCATCCAAGCAGATCGTGCGCATGCCGAAGCAATCTGTCCGCGGCCGTGGCCGGAGTGCGCAAGCATTTGAAAGATGGTAGTTATCGGCAGGTCCTGCGGTGGGGCCGGCCACGGCGTAGCCACCATCACTGTACCAAAGGGTATCCGAGCCATCCAATTGCCAAAGCCCCCAGAAGATGTAGCCCGTTGTGCCGATCCCGCCACCAGCGGACACCAAGTGGAAATCAGCCGTGCCACCGGCAGGCACCGCCACCAGGAAGGTTTCCGAAGGGTCGCCGCCGGAACTGGTGTACGTCACCATGGGGCTGGGCGGCACGGTGGCCTCCATGGCCAAGGTGCCCGAAGTCGCCATGGCATACAGGTCGATCATGTACCAACAACTGCCCGCAGGTGGCGGCGGGCTGCTGATGCACAGGGTGAAGTTGCCGTCCGCGCCCCCGTTGCGGGCCCAAACGCGCACGTAGTAGATCTGCCCGGGCCGAAGGCCGCTTTGGACAATCCGTGCATCCGGGCCGGGGCCTTGCCGGTCGTCGCAGCTCACCACGTTCATCCGTTGGTTGCAGCCGTCGCCAGGTGTGCCGGCCGTATCATTTGTGGTGTACAGGGCAATGGCAGGCTGCGTGGCAGGTGCGCCGCCGGCAGCAGCATCGATCACCACCATGCCGCTTACCGGCGCAACGAACTTGTACCACACGCTGCCCAAGCTGGTGCTGAAGCCCCCACATTCCGGCGCGGGCATGCCGGGGGTTTGGCAGGACATGAACGTGCTGCCGGTGACCGGTGCCACGCAAGCAGTGCCCCAGGCATTCGTGCTCACGGTGACGGATGGGGCACTGCACGGGTCGCAGTTGGCCGGCGGGATGCCCGAACCGGCGCTGGCCATCCATTCCAAGCGCATTTGACCGAAGCGTTTGATCTTGAGGCCCGTGGCAGCTTGCTTGAGCGCGTAGATCCGGAGGTACAGCGTTGCCCCCGCCGGCAGGCATTTGATGTCCAGGTAGCCGCTGGGTGCAGAGCCTGGTGTGAGGTTGCTGGTGGTGCTTCCCACTTCCTTGAAGGTGCTGTAGTCAGAACAGTTACTGGCCAAATAGGCGCTGACCCCCATGGCATCCGTTACGGTAGCCCCGGCATTGGTACCCCCGATCATATTGCCTGAAGAGCCAGAATTGGAAGGTTTGATGCGCACATTGCCAGTGGCCGGCACGATCAACTTCACCCACAGGTCGCCGCCCGCTTTTTCAGGCGTGGTGTACAGAAAGCCCGCTTCATCGCAGGAGAAGACATAATCAATGGTGTGGCCGGTGGCGGTGAAGCTGCCTACTGCTGCAATTGTCCGCGCGGCGCAAGGTGTTTCGTCCGCACCCCTGTCTGCCAGTGTGGAAGTGCGTTGGCCCATCACCCCGATGCTGAACTGGCTGTTGGTCACTGCCGGAGTGCTGCGGTCCCACACCCGGATGTAGAGCTTGTTGCCGGCCGTGATGCAGGTGGCCTCCACCGACGGCAGGTTGCTGCTGCTGGTGGGGCCTCCCCGGAGCGAACAATCCAACAGGCGGAAGGGGCCACTGGCATTGGGTGCCTCGTACACGGCCATGCCGCCTTGGTTCATGGCCGGGCTGCCTGCTCCATACAGCGTGAAGCGGTACATGGCATCCGCAAAGGCTGGGTCCATCCGGAACCAGATGTCCTTGTTCGGCATGGTGGGTGCGATGGTCTGTTCCACCTGGCAGGGTGGATAGGCCAAGCCCGTGGTTTGCGCCGAGGAAGAGGAGACAAGGGAGAAATCGAAATCAGCGCCGCTGTTGCACGTGGAGGAATTGGCCCCGCATGAGGCGGGTTCCCCGGGCGTTAGCAAGTAGGCGATCGTTCCACTCAGGCTTGTGGTGGCATCCGAGGGGTCTTCGCTCCACCTTTGGGCATGTACTGCTGGTGCTAACAGCAGGGCTCCCCAAAGCAATGCTGCTTGAAGCACCTCCATGGAACGGGCATGTAGGCTGCTTGCCCGCAAGAAATGCATAGCGGTGAAAACAGGCGGGCCGATGGCGGTGCGTGCATGCACTGCGGGCACAACGCATGCAGGAGTACATGCGTTGCCCGGCGGCGGGCAATGGGAGAGTGACATCATGTTGGCGCAGTGTGAGAGCACTGACGTTTGGTGGGAGAGACACCAAGGACAAGTTTACGGAGAAAAAAAGACTTCACCCAACGAAGCAGCTCCGATGTACCTGATGCCCGGAGGCCGTTCCTGTACAGGAGCTTGAAACAAGGACGTGATTCACCCTGCCACCGTTGCCCCGGTTGCCGGATGGAGCAGGGGTTAATGGGCCCTTCTACGCCAACTACCGCATCAGCGAAGCACCATGTTCCTTGGCTGCGTAGGCCATGCCAGCGGTTTGTATTGCAACAAGGCCCATAGTGCGAGCACCGTGGTGTGCTGGCTGCCCGTCACTTCCTGGCCAGGGTTCCAGCTCCAACTTCCATTGGGGTTCTGAAGGTCCACCAATTGCTGGATGTACTTGTAGGGGGGTACGTAGTTGGGGTCATTGTACTGGAGCATGGCTAAGGCTTCAACTGCCTCGTCGCCCCATCGTGGATCGCTGTGTTCCATCCGTTCCGTCACTTTTTCCACCAGGCGCTGTTCCACCGTAGTGTCCAATTCGGCATGGAAGCATTGCCGGGCCATGGACATCGCCCAAAGCGCATGCGTGGCCACGTAGGCTTCGTCAATGGGGCTCTTCGCGATCCGGTCCATTAAAATGGAGGGTGAAGACAATTTATCGTACCAGATGCCGGCAAGCGTGATGTTGTTGAACCCCTTGCCTTGGAGCGCAATGAATTCCGGCCTGAACGAAAGCGTATCGGCCAAACGCAGGAAGGGGCGCAGGTCGCCCTTGGGGTCTTGCCTGATCTGGGATGCCACGCGCTTGGCGGAACACAGTTCGGGCAATCCGAAGCGGTCTTTCAGGTAGGCGTGGATGAGCAAGGCGTCCGGGTCCAAGGGCAGCTCGGGATTGCCGAGGTAGGCCAAACCCCGGATGATGGCATCGCGTGCATGGAAGATCACTTCCGCCTGGGCTTGGACTGATGCAATGCGCTCCGGAGGCAAAGGCGTTGCGCCAGGCTGTTGTGCAACTGCCGGGCGGGTGAATGCGCCAAAGGCGACAATCAGGAACAGCGAACGATGAAGACGGAGGAGAGGCATTGTGGAGAGTTGTTATGTGGGCGAATATAGAGGCTCGCCTGCATGGCCGCCGAAGCTCCACCAAGGCAGCAGTGCCGTGGCAGGGCGGGTTACAGGCGTGGAAGCTTGATTCCCGTGTTTCCAGTTTGGTGCCTGCGTCTTATAACTGGGGCGCAGGCGCGGACGAGTGAAAACCAACAGGGTTGCCTCTTGTGAAGAAATTTATTTTTTTGCTTTCGCCGTTGGCATCTGTTAACATTGGCCCCGTTGAACCTGCGAAGGGTTCATTTTCAAACTCTCCAAACACTCTCCAACATCCAGCAGCAGTAAGCTCCACGCTCTCCCCACCGCGTTTTATTGCCATTGCCATTTGCCCTAACCGGCGGCATTGGCGTGCATACGGCGCGGGCCACGGCCCACCCGTCCACCCTGTACACAAGCACTGCGCCCTGCCGGGCAATGTGCATTCCGGTCACTTTCATTCCAACCAAAACCCTCTCCAAATGCACGATAGGACAATACGCTCCGGACTTGCCCGGCACGTACACAACCGAACGTGGGCCAAGCCCCTTGCGGCAGCGGCGCTCGCCCTGTGTACCGCCACCGCATTCGCACAGGTGGCCCAGTACACGCTTTC
>JAFDZY010000170.1 GCA_018266685.1 Bacteroidota bacterium | reverse complement strand
CGCGTCCACGGCTGGCTGCTGCGTGATGTCCACGGCGCGATAGCGCTTACCCAAGGGATCTGCCGTGCGGTCCTCCCCGCGCGATGTGGCCAGCAGCTCCACCGTTGGATCGTTGCGCAGTGCGCTGATCAGTTTCTGGCCGAGCAGTCCGTTGCTTCCGGTGATGAGGATGCGCATGGCGGGCGAAGATGGGCAAGGACAACCGAACTCGTGTTGTGCCGGATGAAATGCTTTGGATCTGTGAAGAAGAGAAGAGGTGAAGAAGTGAGGAGGTGAAGAAGGGAAGAGGTACAGTTGAACCGATACGCCGTCGGCGTGTACTGGGCGAAAACACCAACGATACCAACTCCATGCGCCTGCAACTACTCTTCTGCTGCTCCCTCTTCACTACATTGATCAGCGCCCAGTCCATCAGCGGCAACCTTCGGTCGGGCGCCGTGGGCGCCAGTTTAGGATACGGCAATGTGGACATCTACCGCGGGAGCAAGCTGGTGGCCTCTGTGCTCACGGATCGGGACGGCAACTTCAACGTGCGCTTGGACACCGGCCTTTACCGCTGTGTGGTGAGCTACGACGGCTACGTGAGCAGCACAAAGACCGTTCACGTGAAGGCCGATGAATCGGTGGATTTCGCCGTGGCCAAGGAAACCGGCACGCCCAAAGGGGCGCCGCACACCAAGGAAAGCAAGGTCATTGCCAGCTATGCGGCATCCCGCCCGGTATATGGCCGCCGCGAACTGTACAGCACTACAGACCTGGCCGAAAGCAACGCTTCATGGCCCGGGACCTTCAACGTCCGCACTACAGGCGCTGCCGAAGGTGTGCTCTCCGCCGGGGAAGTGAATGACTACGCCAAGTGGCAACAATGGACGGACCTCTCGGCCGATGCGCTCTCCAGCTTGCGAAAGGCATGGGGCATCGCCCCGATAGGCCGCTATACCGTAGACCTGCAAACGCCACAGGGCCTGCCCTTGGCTGATGCGCCGGTAAAGCTCATGCGCGGCGGAACGGTGCTGTACCAAGCGCGCACGGACAATACCGGCAAGGCAGAGCTCTGGGCCACGCTGGATGCGGCAGACACGTTGGTGCCCGGCAGCCTACGGCTGGAAGTGGAACATGGGGGCCACTTCATCCGCGTGAACGATGCACAGCCCTTCACCAAGGCGGTGAACCACGTGGTGCTGGACGTGGCCTGCGGCCCGAGCGATGCGGTGGACGTGGCTTTCGTGGTGGATGCCACCGGCTCCATGCAGGACGAGATCGACTTTCTGAAGGCGGAGATGAATGACATCATCTACCGATCCAAGCGGATCGGCGACCAGCTCAACTTCCGCTTCGCCAATGTGTTTTACCGCGATGCAGGCACCAATGATGAATACACCACGCGCACCATGGATTTCACCCGGGTGCTTTCCACGGCGGTAAACTTCATCTCCGAACAACGTGCCGACGGCGGTGGCGACACCCCGGAGGCCGTGGAAATCGCCCTGGACAGCGCGATCAACGGCCTTTCGTGGAGCGCTTCGGCGCGTGCGCGGATCCTTTTCCTGGTGCTGGACGCAGGTCCGCACCTCACCCCCCAAGTGCGGCAACGGATGCGCGAACTGGCGGCCCAGGCTGCGGCCAAGGGCATCCGCATTGTGCCCGTGGCCGCCAGCGGTACAGACAAGGCCACCGAATACCTGATGCGCAGCGTGGCCCTGGCTACCAACGGCACATACACCTTCCTCACCGATCACAGTGGCGTGGGCCTGCATCATATCGAGCCCAGCACGGACAAGTACGCGGTGGAATCGCTGAACAGCCTGCTGGTGCGCATCCTGAAGAGCTTTACCTACATGCCCGACTGCCGGCAGCAACTGCCCGACCTGGCGTTGAACTATCCGGATTCAGCCGTGACTGTCCCGCTCCAACCGGATTCAGCCACGACCGTGCGTGAAATCGGGTCTGCCTATACCACGGTCAACTGGCGCTACTGGCCCAACCCCACTACCGGCCTTGTGCACATCACCGCCGATGCCGCGATCCCTGAGCTGTACGTCACGGACCTGTCCGGCAAAGTATTGCAAGTGCGGAAGAACATTCCGGCCAACAACACGGTGGAACTGGACCTGGGAGCGTATGCCACTGGTGTTTACCTGCTGCGATGCCCGGTGGGCGAAGGTTGGGCCAGCGGCAAGTTGGTGCTGCAGCGCGGGTGAGCGCGACCGGGCCTCTTCACGGCCGCCGCGGGCCGCTTGCACGGTGCGGCACTGGTTGATCCTTGCTATTGGCCTTCACCGCAGGTGCGGATGAAGCCGGCATCGGCCCGCGCAAATGGATCACCAGGCCGTTGAGGAAATTGCGCAGCACCTGGTCGCCGGCTTCCATGTACTGCGGGTGTTCCTCCTTGCGGAACAGGGCGTTTACCTGGGAGGTGGTCATGTGGAAATCCACCAAGGCCAGGATCTTCACGATGTCCGTATCGTGCAGCTTGAGGGCCACGCGCAGCTTCTTGAGGATGTCGTTGTTGGTCATTCCAATTCCCACACCGTGCTGCGGCGGGCGAAGGGCCGCTTGATGCGTTCCTTGTGCTGGAGTACGAAGGCCATGACCAGGTACGGCACCACGTGCAGGCCAGCGGTAACAAAGCTGAGGTAGATGAAGCTGAGCCGCACCTGCTCAGTCTTGATGTTGAGCTTATGGGCCCACCATTCGCACACGCCAAAGGCACGGCGTTCGAAGATGGTCTTGATGTGATCGATCATGGCTTGGAGGGTGCAAGTTAGGCAGGGTGGCGGTTGTTGGGGAAGGGTGCGGTTTGCTGGGCGCAGGGTGTAGGGCATAGTTCGTAGCGCAAAGGGCGTGGTGCGCGGAAAGCGATTCACCCGGTACCGTTAAACGGCATGAGCGGACCTGGGCAAAGGCGAAGTGCACTGCTCACCACCCGATGAGGGGAGATCCCCTGCGTACCATGCCCTACGCCCTCTCCACCTCTTTGTGCAACTGCACACCGATGGCGCAGGCCAAGCACCGGTGCTCGGTGCAATAGCGGTTGCGCAGTTCGATCAGCGCCTGCCCCTGCCCTGCGGACCCGGCCTTCACGCCCAGCGCGCCCCATTCCCGGACAATGCTGTTGCGCTCGGCCGGCAATCGTTCCATCAAGGTGAGCGCCCGGTCCTCCCACGGCTGGTGCCCGCGGATGCGGCCCATGGCAAAGAGGTAGGGCACGATGGCGTTGATGAGGAGTCCGTCGGCCATGGCCTGGCCCAAGCGCTTGGGCTTGGTGTCCGAAGGATGGCCGGGCCGGTAGTGGTCTTTCCAATAGCCCGTGGCCTCCACGTCCAGCAGCGCCCGAACGGCTGCCGGATCGTCCTGGGCGAGCAGGCCGTCATAGCCCTG
>JAFDZY010000016.1 GCA_018266685.1 Bacteroidota bacterium | reverse complement strand
TGCCGTGATCACCACCGTGGCCGTGGTGGTGAAGGCCGAGCAGCCACCGGATGCAGGCACCGTGTAGGTCACGGTATAGCTGCCTGCCGTGCTGTTGCCTGGATTGATGTTCCCGTTGCCCGTGTTCAGTGCAAGGCCCGATGGACTTGCGCTGAAGGTGCCACCACTGGTGCCAGTCCGCGTCACTTGCGCAACGCCGGAACTGCTGCAATATGGGCTGCCCGCATAGTTGATCGTTGCATTCGGCGCAGCCGTGATCACCACCGAGGCCATGGTGCTGAAGGCCGCGCAGCCACCCGAAGCGGGCACAGTGTATGTCACGGTATAGCTGCCTGCCGTGCTGTTGCCGGGATTGATGTTCCCGTTGCCCGTGTTCAGTGCAAGGCCCGATGGACTTGCGTTGTACGTACCGCCGCTGGTGCCGGTCCGCGTCACTTGCGCCGTTCCGGAACTGCTGCAATACGGGCTGCCCGCATAGCTGATCGACGCACTCGGCGCAGCCGTGATCACCACCGAGGCCATGGTGCTGAAGGCCGCGCAGCCACCGGATGCAGGCACCGTATAGGTCACGGTGTAGCTGCCGGCGGTGCTGTTGCCCGGATTGATGGTGCCGTTGCCCGTGTTCAAGGCAAGGCCCGCAGGATTGGCGCTGTACGTTCCGCCGGAGGTGCCCGTGCGCGTCACTTGCGCCGTGCCGGAGGTACTGCAATATGGGCTTCCCGCATAGCTGATCGCAGCATTCGGTGCAGGCGTGATTGCCACTGTGGTGCTGGTGCTGAACACCGCGCAACCGCCCGATGCCGCGATCGTGTATGTCACCGTGTAAGGGCCGGCGGTGCTGCTGCCTGCATTGATGTTGCCGTTGCCCGTGTTAAGTGCAAGGCCCGCGGGAATAGCACTAAATGTTCCACCGGAAGTGCCCGTGCGCGTTACTTGCACCGTTCCCGTTGAGGAGCAATACGGTGAACCCGAATAAGCTATGGTGGCACTTGGCGCGCTCGTGACCACCACTGAGATCGAAGCATTCGTACTGCCACAAGTATTGGATACCACAACCTGGTAGGAGCCGGAAGCCGCTCCGCTCACCGTTACATCCGCTGAGGTGGCATTGGGGCTGAACGTGCCGCTACCCGTCCAGGTATACATCAGCGGTCCGGTTCCGGAGGCTGAAACACCAAGCGTGAGGTTTGTGTTGGAGCAAACAGGCGTGTTGGAGCTTGTGCTGCTGATTGTGGGTACAATGCAGCCCGAACCAATACATTGGCAATCTGCGGTCCAGGTATCATTGATTGTATTGGAATTGCCGTCGTCACACGGCGTGCCCGGCAAGGCAGTCCCGCCCGGTACACCAAGGCAATCCGTTCCGCAGGCCCCCGCGCCCACAGGCCCTCCCACCACCTGGCCTGTCAGGTTGAACCCTCCCATGGAAAGGTAGTAGTTCCGGTTGTTCTGCGCGGTCCATGCATCGTTGCCCAACGTAAAGGCGGTACAATTCCCGCTAACAGGTATGGTGGTGATCGTGAACCACTGCTCCGGCGTTAGCACGGTGTCACAACCACCGTCAAATGCAGCATCCTCCAACCTGTTTACGCCAAACCCGTTGTAGGTGCGATAGGCAATGCCATTGTTCACCACCACCGGCGAGGGTGTGAAGCTGCTCCATGCCGTGCAAAAACTGGTTCCCGCCCCCAGCGATGCACCGGAAGCAGCATCATAACGGATGGTTACGGTCAACGCACTGAGGATGCCTCCGAACGGTGCCGTACTGTGGATCATCAATTGCACTTTGATCTGATCGGCCGTAGCACCTTGGATCATCCGAATATCCACCGAGGAGGGAAATACATCGGTTTGGGCACGGGCCAGTCCGGGGAAAACAGACAATGCAAATAGCAAGCACGCCACCAGGTGTTTGCCAAGGAGATCCAACCTTCTTCCAACTATGAACCACATGGCTTTCCTGTTGCACAGGGGTCTTTCGGCATGCATGGACAGCTTGTAAATCTACAGCTATTCCAATCGCGTAACAGTCCCGGATTGATCAGCCTTCGGAAAGGCAAAAGCCCCTGTGGATCCTTTGATCACCTTACCACCAACCGCTGGATGAACCGTGCTGACCGTGCATCGGCCTGCACCATGTACAGTCCCTTTGCCAAATTGCCCGGTAGTTGGATCCATTGGTCAACCCGGCCGTTCCAGCAATTTACGGTGCTGCGGCCCACTATGCGGCCTGCAGCATCCCTTACTGTGACCACAACTGCCTGCACTTGGCCCAAACCTTCCATGTGCAGTCTGGTTTGCCCCGTGACCGTCGGATTGGGGGTTAATTCAAACCTCATCGTACCGTCCACCCGGCCCTCCTCAATTCCAACCGTGCCCGTGCCTGCACAAATGCACCCATCGGTGATCACATCATCCACCGTTGTGGAATCATTGTCGTTGCAAGAGTCCCCGATGTTCGCCTGCAGGTCAGGGCAATCGTACACCACCGTGCCTGCACATACACAATCAGCCGTCACCACGTCATCCGCCGTGTTCGGGTTGCCATCGTCGCAGGCATCGCCGATGTTTGCTTCCAGGTCAGGGCAATCGTACACCACCGTGCCTGCACATACACAATCAGCCGTCACCACGTCATCCGCCGTGTTCGGGTTGCCATCGTCGCAGGCATCGCCGATGTTCGCTTCCAGGTCAGGGCAATCGTACACCACCGT
>JAFDZY010000169.1 GCA_018266685.1 Bacteroidota bacterium | reverse complement strand
GAGAGCAGGCGCTCGAGTTCGCTGTCGTCGAAGCCAGTCAAGGCAAGGTCATATCCCGATTCGGACAACTCGGCGATCTCGAGCGCCAGCATTTCTTCGTCCCAGCCCGCATCGAGCGCCAGCCGATTGTCGGCAATGACCAGCGCGCGCTTTTGCGCGACGCTCAGGTGCGCCAGTTCAATCACCGGCACCTGATCCAGCCCCAGCTTGCGCGCGGCGGCCAGACGCCCATGCCCAGCGATGATGCCGTTGTCGCCATCGACCAGGATCGGGTTCGTCCAGCCGTACTCGACGATGCTGGCCGCGATCTTGGCGATCTGGCCCTCGGCGTGCGTGCGCGGATTGCGGGCGTAGGGAATCAGCGCCTCGACCTTGCGGTACTCGACGTTGAGCGTGTTCAAAGTGGAAATCCCAAAAGCAAAACCCGCCGAGCGTTGGCGCCGGGCGGGTTGAGTGAATGAAGAATCTGGTGGGGTGGTAACTGCGCCTGGGGGTGGTAACCGGGGCCGGTAACCTGGCCGACTGGTAACCTTGCCCGTGCCCTGACGCTAAAAAAGCGTTGCGCTCGCCCCCCCCGCATGGCATTTTTTCCAGGAAGGGCCCATTTCACCTGGGGAGCGTGGCTTGGAAGCGACTGTCGCTTCGTCGTCACTGATCTCAACCATGGATCGAATACTACCCCGATCGGCCTGTTTTGTTGCACCGCCGCCGAGCCTCAAAACGGACAAGCAAGGCAAGGCGAGGACAAACGCGGTAAGCATTACCCTAAATTGCCCACGTCTTTGGAAGGCAATCGCACGCCATCGCTGTTGAGTTGTGCCGCCACGATCTCCAGTGCCCGTTGCCAGCGTCGCCACGCCGTCGTGCGGTCGCAGGCAAAACGAATCGTGATATCTCGCCAGCCGTAGCGCTTGGCGCGCATCCACACAAGGTGGCGCTGCTCGATCTCCAACCACTGCACCCACTTCATCGTCTCCAGCATCCGGTCGATGGCGTCGGGTGCGGGTGGAAACGGTCGGTAGACGTGCTCGTCGGCTAAGAACGTCTCCCACTCCTTGCGCACGATGACAGGCCACGTATTGAAGTAGCCCTGCACACGCACAGGGGGTAGGCGGCGTCCAGTGCTGGCCGCTTCCTCGAAACGGGCGGCCACGTCCTCAATCGTCCATCCATTGCGAGGGTCAGCCATGGCGTCGTCCTCCTGCACCGTAGAGGCGCTCCCCGATCTGGCGCACCAGTTCGCGCTCCATCCAGTCGAGGCGTTCATCGTCGGCATTGACGACCAGGATGTGCTGGTCGCGCCAGCCACGTTGCTTGATGGCGTCCACATCCTGGACGTCAGGTTGCAGCCTGCCCAGCGGGCAGCGGTATGGGGGCGTCGGAATTTTCATCTCATACCTCCCGTTCCAGTGCGTGCTGCGCGATGGCCCAGTGCAGCAGTGCCAGGGCATCGGCTTCGTTGTCGTCAACCGGGGCATGGCCACGGGCACGAATGGCGGCGATCACATCCTGCTTGCCTGCGTTGCCCTTGCCAGTGGCGTGCTTCTTGATCGTGCCCACGGGCACGCCCTGGTACGGAATCTGGTGGTGCTCGCACCACGCGGTGAGCGTGGCGAGGAAGCCGCCGTAGGCGTGCGCCGCATCGGTCGAGACGTGGCGGCGCACCTCCTCGAAGTGCAGGCAGTCGATGCCGTCGCAGGATTGCTTGATCTCGGTGAGCCAGCGCTTGAAGCGCAGGAAACGCATGCCGCCGCCTTCGAAACGTTGCGGCCGGAAGCTCTCGGAGCCACTGGTGATGTGGCCGTCGCTGCCGCGCAGCGCCCAGCCGGTGGTGGTACCCAGATCAAGGGCGAGGATGGTGGTGGTCATAGGGTCAGTCCTTGTTTTGGTCTGGCCTGACGGATCGGACGGGTCTTATCGAAACATCCCATGAGGTGCGCGCACACGCGCACGCGTAGGAGTTACGACGTAGTCCGTCCGATCCGTCAGACGCGGTCATTTCAGTTGTCGGCATAAGGGGTGTAGGCAGGTGCTGGCGGGTACTTCAGGCCAAGACCCTGAAACCCACGCAGCCCCATGCCGTTGCGCCATTTGTCCAAGCCACGGGTGAGCAGCAGGTCGGCAAAGCGCTTTTGCGATCCCGTGAATTCCCCAGCAGCCTCGGCCCACTGTTTCCAGTCGTTGAACAGCTCGGCGGTCAGCGACTTGGCGTTGACCTCACGCACGCAGCGTTCATCGAGCCAACGGCCCAGCGCGTCCTCGGCCTCGAAATACTCCTCGGTGGCTTCGACCACCCGCTGCGGCGGATCAAGCCGCCCGTGGCGCTGCCAGTCGAGACAGCCCTGCACGGCCCACGCGAGGATGCCGTCACGTTCGGCCAGCAGTTTTTGCTGGAGGTTCTTGTCGCGGCGTTCGGGCGGCACGGTGATCGTGAACGGGATCAGGTGCAGCCTGCGTTTCATCGCCTCATCGATGTTGCGGATGGCGGGCTTGTGGTTGCCCGCCACGAACAACTTGAACTGCGGAAAGAACTCGAAGAAATCCTGGCGCATGAAACGCGCGGAGATCTTGTCGCCGCCGGTGAGGTTCTTGACCTTGGATTCGGCCCAGCGCCGCCCCTGTTCGGTTTCGATGGCAGCCACGAAGCGTGCGCCGCGCAGGCCCGCCATGTCGGTCGGGTGCCGGTCGGTGCGCGTCTCCATGAAGGTGTCCATCGGCGCATTGGTGGCGTAGTCACCGAGGATGGTGGCCAAGGTGTTGACGAACACCGACTTGCCGTTCGCGCCCGTGCCGTACAGGAAGAACAGCGCGTGCTCCTGCGTCGAGCCGGTCAGCGCGTAGCCGACCATGCGCTGCAAGTAGGCCTGCAATGCCTTGTCGCCGCCCGTCACCTCGTCGATGAACTGCAACCAGATCGGGCAATCACCGCTGGGCGTGGCCGTGGTGATCTTGGTCATCCGGTCGGCACGCTCGTGCGGACGCTGCCTGCCGGTCTTGAGATCGACCACGCCGCCCGGGGTGTTGAGCAGCCACGGATCGGCATCCCATTCGTCGGTGGTGGCCGCGTGCCTGCGGTCAGCGCGCGCCAGTCGCTCCACGCCACTGACCGTGCCTGCGCTGGCCAGCTTGGCGGCGACCTTGGGGTTGTCGGCGCGCACGGCGGTCTGGCGGCAGACGCTGCGGATCAGGTCGGTGGCGGCCAGCGTGTCCTCGGTGCGCCAGCGCTGCCCGTCCCACACCAGCCAGCGTCCCCACGCCGCGACGTAGCGCCAGTCACGGTGGTAGCGGCGGGTGAAGGCCAACGCCAGCGCATCCTCGGTGCCCCAGACTGATTCGTCAGTGCCGACTACCGGCTCGTCGGCATCGGCCAGGTCGTGCATTTGCAGGCGCGGGCCGTGGGCGAGGAAGGTGGCGACGTCGAAGCCTTCGGCCACGGCGTCGGCCGCGTCCCAACCTTCCGGCGCTTCTTCAGGCGGGTAGAGGACGTGGCAGGATTTCGCGCCTGCCGACAGGACGGCCTGCGCCGCCAGCGTGGCGTACTCCCAGCCCGGCTTGTCGCGGTCGGGCCAGATCAGGACGGCCTTGCCCGCCAGCGGAGTCCAATCGGTCTTCTCGACCGGCGCGTTCGCGCCGTGCATCGCTGTGGTGGCGACGATGCCTGCATCGATCAGCGCTTGCGCGCATTTCTCGCCTTCGACCAAGACCACCTGCGCGGCGCTGGCCATGCCCGGCTGGTTGTACAGCGGGCGCGGATCGGGCGGTGCCATCTTGCGCCGCTTGGCATCCCAGGGCCGAAACTGCTTCTTCTTCCCGGGCGGGTCGTAGCGGTAGACGACAGCGATGAGATGGCCTTGGGCGTCAAGGTAGTCCCACTTGGCGGTGGCGGGACCCAATTCATCGACGGGTGCTGTTTGCTTCTTGCCCTTGCGCACCGGCGCGGAGCGGGCACGCCCAAGCAAATCGGCAGCGGCATCCAGCACGCGCGGAAAATCATGCAGCACATTGATGCCGAAGTGATTGCCGATCAGCGCGTACACATCGCCGCCGGAATCGTCGGCGCGATCTGTCCACAGGCCTGCCTTGTCGCCATCGAGCACCACCTCGAGGCTGTCGCCGGGGCTGCCCAGCACATCGCCGATCAGGAAACGCCCACGGCGTTTCTTGCCTGCCGGGAACAGTGTGAACAGCACGGACTCGAGGCGCGCCAGCAACTCGGCGCGCAGTTCTTCGCGTTCGGCGTCGCTGAGGGTGCGGCGGTTGTTCTCGGGCGGTGGCGCGGGGTCGTTGAAGTCGAGCGTCATTCGGCCTCCCGAGCGACAACATCCGCCTCGTCCTCAGTACGGCCTTTGGCTGCGGCACTGCGCGCGGCCCACGCGGAAAGCTCAGAAAGCCGATAGCGCACCAGCCCACCCATCAGGTAGTGCGGAATCCGGTACTTGCTGCGCATCGCGTGGTCGGCAAACCAGTAGTACGGCAGGCGCAGCGCGGCGGCGGCCTGCTTGGCGTCGATCATCGGCTCGATGCCTTGGGCCGGTGTTGAGTGATCGGTCATGCTTGCGTCCTCCAGCAGCGGTCTTGCCAGGCGCACATCCGGCATTCGAAGTGGGTCGGGTCATGGAAGGCGCGAGGCAGCAGTTCGCCTGCCTCGGTGGCCGAGATGACCTTCACCGCCCGATCCGACATGCGCTGGGCCAGCGCCGCGTCAAAGGGCACGAGCTCGGTGTAGATCTCCATCGTGTCGGCGTTGAGCGCCGTGAAGATCGCCGGGTGCTCGTGCAGTTCGAGATAGGCTTGGTAGATCGCCACTTGCGCGGCGTAGATGGGCTTGGAGATGGCAAGACCCTTTTTCTCCAGGTCGCTCCAGGACTTGTTCCCCAGGCACTTGCATTCCCACAGCGCCGGGTAGGCAAAGCCCTCGGGGCCGCCGACGATGACGCCGTCGACGTGCCCCTGCAGGCGACCATCGGCCACCGAGAAACCGAACTGCTCGCCATCGGCCTTTCGGGTGCGCAAGTCAAAACCTGCGTCCCGCAGCCACGCGACCATGCAGTCCTCCATCACATGGCCACGCTCGAAGATGCGCAGCATCCGGCCCGGGGTGTCCCGCCCGTGGTCGCTGGGAGCCTTGGCGTACTCGAACTGCAGCGCGCGCTCGCAAGCCACCCCGAGGCGCGAGGCCCCGAGGTACTGGCGCTCGGACTGGCAGGCACGGGCCTGCTGCATTCCGGCGTCGACTAGCGCGGTGAGCTGGCCTGAGAGGCTCGAAGATGAGTTGAAATCCAGCATCACGGCCTCCTCAGAACGGGATGTCATCATCGAAATCGACGAAGGGATTGGCGGCATCCGGTGCCAGCGGATCGGGCGTCGGCGGCAAGCCCCGCACCGGCGGGAACTTGGTGGCCTCGTGGTGCGCAGCCATCGCTTCCGTCCAGCAGGTGACGATGGCGTCGATCACCTGCAGCGCTTCGGCTTCGGCGTAGTCGCCCAGCGGCTTGGCAAAACCGATCTCGCCCGCCGCTGCGCCGAAGGCCTTGAGGCACTGGCGCATCGCACCCAGCTCGACGTCAGACGGATCGATCATGGCGACCTCCGTCCTGCCGATACGGCCTTCCTTGGCGCGCTGCCAGTTGCCGTACATCTGGTGAAAAATGTCCTGGCAGCGACGTGAGCAGAACACCCAATCGAGCACGTAGCGGCGCGGATCGGCGGTCTTGAAGCGACCGTCCATGTGGCCGTAACCGCGCGCCTGTCGTTTGCAGACCCAGCATTTCACGCCACCTCCGCAGATGTCCGTCGGCGCATGAAGCGAGTCTCGTACTGAGAAATGTCCTCGAGTCGGTAGCGAACTAGGCCGCCCAATTTGATGTAATCAGGGCCAGTCCGAAGCATTCTCCAGCGCTCCAGCGTCTTCTCGCTCACCGCCCAGCGAGCAGCCAGATCCCGCGAGCTAAAGATCACCTTGGACATGTTTGTCGTGTGTTGAATCTCAGCGTTGCTCATGGCGACCTCCTCACTGCGCCCACGACGGTTTGCCCGTCACGGGTGCGCGTTGCGGAGCGGGTGCCGGTGCCTGATACGCGGGTGCCGCAGCCTGCGCCGGAGCGCCGGAGTTACCACCACCCGTGGTCTTGGGCGGCACGCCCATGAACTTGGCGTAGTCGGGGTGGTCGGGCTCGACCGCGACCTTGACCACGTTGCGATCCAGACCCTTGCCATCTTTCTCGATGTCGACGCGGGCAAGGAACTCCAAGCCATCCAGTTCGTGAAAACCCTGGATGCGGCGGGCGGCGGCGGCCTGCGGGCTGTTGTCCTGCGGGTGGACGTTACGAGCGCTGTTGAGTGCGGCACGGATGAACGTGCGCCCCATCTGCCCCCAGGTCGGGCCTTTCTGCGAATGCAGGCCGATGTTCGACCACATCTTGCGTTTGGCGTGATCGCCCGCGGTGACCACGAATTCGGCGGCGAGATAGACCGATCCGGTGTCGAAGGACTGGGTGGCGTAGCCGCCGCCCCAGCCTTGGCTGGCGTCGTCATAACCGCCGGGCTTGAGGGTCATGCGCACCGGCACGATTGCGCCCTTGGGGATCAGGTCAAAGCCGGACTGCTGTTGTTCGGCGTCGTTGAAGTCGTTCCAGTTGTTCTGCGTGGTCATGGTGGTTATTCCTTGGATTCGATGGATGCGGGGATGGCGACGCTGACGGGCATGCTGGGTGGCGCGGGCAGGCCCGCGCACTTGGCGATCAGCGCGCCGAGATCAGGGGGTTCGAGCGGGTCGAGCCGACCGCTGCGGTCTTTGGCCGGAAAACCGTGGGGATTGACGGTGTGGGTGACGAAGGCGCGATAGGCGCTGCCGTCCTCGGCCTTGATCTCGGCCAACGTCACGACCTCGTCGACGATGCCGGGCAGCTCCAGACTGGTCTTGCTTCCTTCGATCTGCGGCACGAACACCTTGCGGTTGTAGTCATCGAGGCGTTCATCGAGGATGGCCACAAACACCACGTTTTTGCCGCGTGCGTGCTGCAGGTGGGTCAGCGCGCCGATCATTTCCTGGCCGAGCAGGCCATAGGCCGCGCGCAGATCCGGCTTGCCAGAACGGTCGCTGACGGCACCCGGCTGCGTCTTGCACCACGCGAAACACTGGCGCGACAGTTGCGTGATCGAGTCGAGGAAGAAGGTCTGGTAGCGCTCGAGCTGCGTCGGCTCACCGAACTTCTCGACGACGTGGTCGTAGTGCGCCTGCGAGAACGCGCTCTCCGGCGGCAGCGATTTGTCCGGGCCCGCGAGGAACACGAAGAAGTCACGGCTTTCCGGCCACGATGCCGGGCGGATGGTGTCGCCCGGCCAGTCAGCCACCGCCAAGTCGCCGGCCTCGATGTCGAGGAACAGTGTGGTGGCGGGATCAAGGTCTTTGAGCCGGGTGGTCTTGCCGATGCCAGACTTGCCCAGCATCAGCAGCTTGACGCCCTTGCGCTCGGCCATCCGCTCGATGGCGGACACGATGGGGAGCTTTTTCATGCTGCACCCCCATCGAGCGTCAGGGTGATGGTCGGCTTGCCTTCCTCGACCGTGCGGGCGGCGGCGAACTGCTCCTGCAGCGCCGTGGGCCAGTTGGTGTAGCGGGACTCGGACACCGACAACTTGATGTCGATGTAGTCCTCCACCTTGTCGCCCGAGGCGACGATGCGCTCGGCCATCTCCTTGAGGATGGTCTGGCTCCAGATCACCTTCTTAGGGAGTTCGTACTTGACGTGCAGCGCGCCGTCGTTGACGTGGGCGGTTCCGAAGTCTCGGCCGGAGTCACGCAGCGCGGCCCGCGCCTGCTCACCGAAACGCTGCAACTTGGCGGCGTCAAGCTTGGTGCGCAGCTGCTTGAGGTAGGCGTAGGCCTCGTCGACATTGCGCTCGGCAGTGACGAGATCATTGATCGGCAGCGCCACCAACTGGGCAGTGCTCATGGCAGCAAGGTCAGCGGGAAAGATGGTTAGATCGCTCATGGCCGCCTCCTCACTGGTACGCACGAGTGAAGGTCGAGTGCCGCGAAACGCGACGCTCGAAGGCTTCAATCTCGGAGATGAGGTAGGTGACCCGCGCGCCGAGCTTGCAGAAGACCGGGCCGAGCTGTTCCTGCCGCCAGCGGCGCAGGGTCTTGACGGACAGGCCCCAGCGGATGGCCAGTTCGTTTTCGTCAAGGGCGATGCGGGTGGCACCGTCCGGAAGAGGCCGGATCAGCTTCCGGCCGGGTTGAACAGATGAGGCATGGTTTTGCATCGCAGGACTCCTTTCGTTTGGGAGTCCCTATTCAATTGCTCCATGCCTTGGGCGTGCGCGAGCACGTTTTGGGCGCTCGTGGGCAGCCGCCGACCTCCGTCCAGGCTGTAGAGCTACTCTAAGCTATTGATTTGTATGTTGTAGATCTCGCTGTTTCGGTTATTGCGATTTCGCTTATTTCGTTTATACTGACCGCAGTTCGCACTTTGGCCCGTCGAGGAGACCTCCATGAACGCTCCCGCCATCCACAAAACACTGCCTTCTGAAGAGGACATTGCGCTCGCCCGGGAGTCGGGCCGCGCGCTGTCGACCGTGCTCCAGACCCGCGCTGAAACCCAGCAGATCGACTTCCATGACGAGAAGGGCGCGGTACGCGCCGTGCGCATCCCGACCTCGGCCTTGCGCTTGCTGCTGGAGGTGCTGACCGAGATCGGCCAGGGCAACGCGGTATCGATCATCCCGATCCACGCTGAACTGACCACGCAGGAAGCCGCCGACGTGCTCAACGTCTCACGCCCCTTCCTCGTCCAGCTTCTGGAAAAGGGCGACATGCCGTTCCACAAGATCGGCACACATCGTCGCGTGCGCTACCAGGACGTCATCGCCTACAAGAAGCGCATCGACGCCGAGCGCCGCAAGGCTCTGGATGAACTGGCTGCGCAGGGTCAGGAACTCGGCATGGGGTACTGACTGGATGAGTTCGCACTTCACCGTCGTCTATGACGCCTGCGTGCTCTACCCGGCACCACTGCGCGATTTGCTGATGCATCTGGCGCTGTCGGATCTCTACCGGGCGCGCTGGAGCGACATGATCCACGACGAGTGGACGCGCAATGTGCTGGCCAGCCGCCCCGACTTGACCCAAGACCAGCTGAACCGGACGCGCCAGTTGATGAACGCCCATGTCCGGGACAGCCTGGTCAGCGGCTTCGAGTACCTGATTCCATCAATCAAGCTGCCCGATCCGGATGACCGCCACGTGGTGGCTGCCGCCATCCACTCCGGGGCCAGCCTGATCGTGACCTTCAACCTCAAGGACTTCCCAGCCGACGCGCTCAAGCCCTACAACCTCGCGGCCCAGCATCCGGACGACTTCATCGTCGACCTGCTGGATCTGCATCCCGCAGGCGTGCTGGAGGCCGCAGCCGGTCATCGGCGCTCCCTGAAAAGCCCAACCAAGACGGCGAACGAATACTTGGACACCCTGCTGGCGCAGGGTCTGACGCAATCGGTGGCGGTCATGCGCCAATGGACGATGGCCATGTGATCGGCCGAAGGGAGACAAAAATGGGCAAAAAGACCCTGACCAACGCACACTGCCTGCTTGACCTGATCGAGAAGGCCCCGGTTTCAGTCATCAAGGCCTTCAGCGGGCTGCCCGAATGCCAGGCGCTGACCCGGGGTTTTGACTGGTCACAGGATACCGCCGCGCTCCCTGCCGCACTGGTTGAGCATGTCAAACATCTGCGCAAGGATCAGCGCGACCCCGCCGAGCGCGAAGCGCTGCGCGTGCTGCGTCTTGCATCCTCGCGTGGCGCGCAAATCCTTACGACCGTCGCCGACCAGCTCAACGACAACGATCTGTTCGCCACGTTCTTGGCTCAGGACGGCGGCGAGATCGGGCGCGCGGTCTGGATGCGAACCCAATCGGACGAGGCGGCACGGTTGTTCGATGTCGCCGAGTCGATCCTCAATACCGGAGATCTCCGGGGCAACAAGCGCCTCTACGACGCCTTCGACGTGCCCTGCGATGACGCACCGCCGTTCATCTGGAGCGATGCGGTCAAGAAGGAACTGGAGACACAGCTCACCCGCGTCATGCGCTTGGGCGAGCCCTGCGAGGTGGTCTATGTATCGCTCGTGGACGAAAAAAAGAACGGCGACACCAAGACCACCCACTACCTTGTCGTTCGGTTTGCCGGAGATCAGGTCACGGCGGTGCAGGTGATCGAGCGCAACCGCAAGAGCTTCTGCTACTTCCCGGCACGCGATGCCACACTGGTCTACGCGCCGGATCGCAAGGTCGTCGAGGTCTATGCGCACACTCTGTCGACGCGCGCTCCGCTGGCGAACGTACTGTCCAAGCACGGCTTCAAGGCGCCGTTGTCGAACCGCCCGCTGAACCGGTCGCGGTACGACCTGTCCCGGTTCGCGCTGCCGCTGAAGGACGAAAAGCCGCACTTGGATGGGGCAAAGGTAGAGCGTCTTTACCTCACCGACGCCAAGGCCCTGCTCGGGCATTGCACCGACGCCGTGTCGTTGCACCTCGACAGCGGTGTGGAACTGCACGAGGTCATCCATGAACGCTGGAGCAACCATCCCTTCTCGCAGCCCGGAGCCATCATCGGTGTGACCCTGGTGGCCGATCTGGTGTTCGAGGGTGAAACCGCCGAAACGCCGCTGTCCATCGTGCTCGCGGAGCCCGGCCGATGCAGCCTGCAAGGCGAGAAAGACCAGCGGCTGCGACAGGCCGGGATGCAACTGCTCGAAGCCCTGGGCGTGCTCAAGCCGCTGCATCCGGGTTCTGGCGTTGATGACCCGATCCTTGTGCTGCAGGTAGCACGGCTGCTCGAATGCGCAACCAGCCCGATGGACGGTTTCGCCCTGGCACAGATCGGGATCGACATCGACCGCTTCGCCGACGAGGGCATCATCACCGAGGGCGAGCGGATCACCGAGAAGGTGGTCGATCTGGCCGATGGCGAGCGTTTCACGGTCAAACTGGAGCGCTGCGCCGATGCCAATCAGGTGCGCTACCGTGACCCACTCACGGGCACCGACGTGATCCTGCCCGCCAAGCACGCGCGGCGCTGGAAAGTGCATCTGAACTGGCTGCGCGAGGAGATCATCACCGCGCTGGGCACCGCACTGCAGGGTGTGCGCGGCAAACACGCCGATGAAGAACCTGTGTTCCTCGGCGAACTCGACATCGACGGCCAGGCCGTCGCACTGTACTTCGCCTCGAAGATGTCCAGCGAGCGCCAATACGCCCGCGTTGACACTGCCTTGCGTCTGCATCCCCGCCCCGTTTCCGGCATCGTGCTGACGACGGCATCCATTCCGTTCCCGTTCGCCGGGACGAATGTGGTGATCCCCATCGAGGATGTGGTGTCGTCCACCGACGCGAAAACGGCCATCGACACGGCTCGTCTCCAGGTCGCTTATCGGCATGGGCAGTTGGCAGCCATGGGCGGCACCTCGGTGAACCTGAAGGTGTCCGCCGACGGGTACGCCGCCGTGCTGAACATTCCGGGCAAAGCGCCGTGGCGGGTCACCGGCAAGGGAAAGATCACCGTGCTGCAACGTCTCGTCGATGCCTATAGGGTGGGCACACATGTGAACACCAAGAAGTTGATGGAGGGCACGGGGTGCCGCTCGCCTGCCAATCTGTTCTCCAAGACGTCGCCTTGGAAGAACTACCTGGCCAAGGTCAACGGCGCGCACGCATGGCAGTTGAATCTGCCGATTCTGGACACCCAGGTCGACGATGACGACGACCCGGTCGAGGCGCAAGAGGCCATCTTGACGGGTTGAAATTCGGGCGGCTATTACCCTGCGTTGCCATCCGCTTCGGAGGATCAGCCTCACTATCCCTGACGGTTGCAATTCCTCGGAGCCGTCATGAAGAACCTCAAACTCGCATCTCCCTCGGAGATGAGCGCCAGCGCCCGTGCTGGCGAAATCGCCGCCATCCTCGCCGCCACCATCGTCCGCACGCTTTCTGCGCCGGAAGCGACAGAGGGCGCGGTTTGCCTTGGCTTCCTGCCCGACCAGCGCGTTCATACAACCCCCTATCAACAGGAGAAGTTGTGATGAACGAGAAGCAAGCATCCGTCGCCGCACGGATTGCCGATCTGGCCTGCCTGCCGATGGCCGAACTCTGGACGGTCTGGGATCGGTATTTCCCGCGCCGCCCGGACTACCCGAACCGCACGCACGTTGAGTCCCGCCTCGCCTACAAGCTGCAGGAGGAAGCCTTCGGCGGCCTCGCACCCGAGACCAAGCAGCGGCTGGAAGCCATCGGCGCGAAGCACTCCAAGATCAAGCTGCGCGCCAAGCCACGCGAATTCGACTTCGCGCCGGGCACGATCCTGCTGCGCGAATGGGGCGAGCGCGAACACCGGGTGACAGTCACGGCCGAGGGTTTGTTCGAGTACGAGGGACGCTCCTTCAAGAGTTTGACGGCGGTGGCCCGCCACATCACCGGCGCGCACTGGTCGGGGCCGCTGTTCTTTGGCCTTGGCAAGGGAGGCGCACGATGAGCGAGATCGCCAGCGCCAAGACGCGCAAGCGCTGCGCCGTCTACTGCCGCGTGTCCACGGACGAACGTCTCGATCAGGAATTCAACTCCATCGATGCCCAGAAGGAGGCTGGCCACGCCTACGTTGCCAGCCAGCGCGCCGAGGGTTGGATTCCGGTGGCCGACGACTACGACGACCCCGGCTACTCCGGCGGCAACACGGATCGGCCCGGGCTGAAACGTCTGATGGCGGACATCGAGCGCGGCCAGATCGACATCGTGGTGGTCTACAAGATCGACCGCCTGACGCGCAGCCTCGCCGACTTCTCGAAGATGGTCGAGGTGTTCGAACGCAACGAGGTGTCCTTCGTCTCGGTCACCCAGCAGTTCAACACCACCACCCCGATGGGTCGTTTGATGCTCAACGTCCTGCTGTCCTTCGCCCAGTTCGAGCGCGAGGTCACCGGCGAACGCATCCGCGACAAGATCGCAGCCGCCAAGCGCAAGGGGATGTGGATGGGTGGCGTGCCGTCACTGGGCTACGACGTCGAGAACCGCCAGTTGGTCATCAACGAGGCCGAGGCAGCGGTGGTGCGCCGCATCTTCGAGGAGATGCTGACCATTGGTTCTCCAACCCAGATCGCCGCCAACCTGACGGCTGAGGGGATCACGACCAAGGCCTGGACGACGCAGGAGGGCCAGACCCGCAGCGGCACGCGTATCGACAAGAAGTACCTGCACAAGCTGCTGCGCAACCGCATCTACCTAGGGGAGTTGTCGCACAAAGGGAACTGGTACCCCGGCGCTCATCCGCCGCTCATTGAGCAGGAACTGTGGGACAAGGTTCACGCGGTTCTGGCCAAGGATGGGCACACCCGGTCGGTGGAAACAAAAATCCGGTCACGCACCGACGCGCTGCTGCGCGGCCTGCTGTTCGCCCCCTCGGGCGAGCGGATGTACCCAACCTACTCGCGCAAGAACGGGCGCAAGTACCACTACTACGTGTCCAAGTCGGAAAGTCGGTTCGGCGCGCCGGGCAAAAGCTACGAACGCCTGCCCGCGCCGGAAATCGAGGCGGCGGTGGTGGGCCAGATCCGCACGGTGCTGACCAGCCCGGAATCCATCGCGTCGGTGGTGCGCCACATCCAACGCAACGGAGCCCAGATCGACGAAGCCAGCACCGTGATGGCGATGGGGAGGCTCAACGACGTGTGGGATCAGTTGTTCCCGGCCGAGCGCCATCGCATCGCCAATCTGATGATCGAGCGCATCGACCTCGTCCACGTCGGCGAGGTGCAGGGCATCAAGGTGAAGTGGCGGGAACTGGGTTGGGACACGCTGATCGGTGAGTTCGCGCCGAGAGGGATCGGCGCGGAACTGGTGGAGGTCGAGGCCTGATGGACAGTCCACTCGAAACCTTCGTGCCCCTGCAGTTCAAGCGTAAGAAGGGAAAGTTGATGGTCGACGGCAGGGAATCCGCGCACGACGTCCGCATCATCGAAGCCGTCGCCCGCGCAACGTACTGGCACTCCCTGCTCGACTCGGGAGCCTTCAAGAACGTGGTCGAGATCGCCCGGCTCGAAGGCTTGATGCCGACGACGGTGGGCCGCTTGCTGCGTTTGGCGCGGCTTGCCCCGGACATCGTCGAGCAGTTGATGATGGGCTGCCAGCCCCGACGACTGACCTTGCTGTGGCTGATGCGTAACGACATCCCGGCCCTCTGGCCTGAGCAGCGCCAGTTGCTTGAGCGCTTCAGGTAGGAGGACGTCATGTCCAAGAAGCTCTACGGCAAGCAGACCGGACGCCCCATCACCCACGAGCTTGCGACACCGGCAGGCGGCGTGCGACTGGAGACCTTCGTGCCCTGGACGCTGGTGAAGCGCGGCGTCAAGAAGCAGGTCATCACGCCACTGGACGCGCCACAGGAGTTCCTGTCCGAGGCCACCCGGGTGCGGGAAGCGCGGGCGGCGGCGCAGGACAGCGCGCTGTTGCGGGCGCTCGGACTGGCGCACCACTGGCAACGCCTGCTGGGCGAGGAGCGCGTGGCATCAGTTGCCGAAATCGCCGAGATCGAAGGCATCGACACATCGCAGGTGCATCGGCTGATGCGCCTGACGCTGCTGGCTCCCGATGTGGTGGAAAAACTGGTTGCTCAGCCCGGCCTCACCGCCGAGAAAGTACTCGGCCGACCATGGCCCTACGGCTGGCACGAGCAGGTGCGCTTGCTGGCTTAACAGCGCACACGTGGCAGGTCACGCAACGACGTGGTGAAGTGCGGTGAAAGCTTGGCCTGCCGCATCGCCCACTGCGGACGAACTCGCCAGCCGGTTGCGCCCAAGCCCACCGTGCCGCGCCCGTAGCGGCGATTGATCGCATCCATCGCGCTCATCAGCTTGTCGTTGCCAATGACGCTCGGCGCAAAAAAGTCAGGCTGAATCTGCTCGGGACGGCCCAAATCCATCAGCCACACACCAGCCTTCTTGTACGCAAAGCCGTCTTTGAGAAAGCCCCTCTGCATCCGGCGCAGAGTGTCGAGCACCACCCTGGTGTCGCTGGTGGCGCGCGGTAGATTGGTCGTGCGCTGCGGATGGTGCTGGCGCAGTTCGGCGCGGAAGTGGTCGGTATTGGCGAAGATGCCGATGGCGCTGGTCACAAGGCCACGCGCACGCAACTTCTCGCAGGCACGCACGGCGAAGGTGGCAAAGGCCTCGCTGATCAACTGATGATCCTCGACACGCTGTCCGAACGATCGGCTCACCATGATCTGCTGGCGGTCTGGTTCGACTTCATCGAGCACGAGGCAAGGATCACCCGCCAGTTCACGCTGGGTGCGCGCAAGCACCACACCAAACCTCTGCAGAACCAGGTCGCGTGGTGCATCGCGTAGTTGCAACGCCGTTTCGATACCCAATTCACGCAGCCGCGCCGACCAGCGCGACCCGACGCCCCACAGTTCACCCACGGGCGTGGCCGCTAGCACTTTGGCCAAGGCCTGCGGAGAAAGCGCCGCCAGATCGGCCACGCCACCGAGTTGCGCCGGATAACTGCCGGGTTTGCGCACGGCATCCTTGGCGACATGATTGCCGAGTTTGGCCAGTGTCTTGGTTGCGCCGATGCCGACACAATTGGGGATGCCCGTCCAGCGATGCACGCGATCACGCAGTTCGCGGGCAAAGGCTTCGCGTTCGCCGATGCCGGTTAGATCAAGAAAAGATTCGTCGATGCTGTAAACCTCGATGCGCGGCGCGGCCTCACGCAGGATGGCCGACACGCGGGCGCTCATGTCGCCATAGAGAGTGAAGTTGGCCGAACGGATTGCCAATTGACGGCGGATGGCAGGTGGCACATCGTGGATGGGTTGGCCCATCTTCACGCCCAGTGCCTTCGCCTCATCGGAGCGAGCAATGGCGCAGCCGTCGTTGTTCGACAGAACCACCAGCGGCTTGCCGCGCAGTTTCGGCTGGAACACACGCTCACAGCTTGCGTAGAAGTTGTTGCCGTCGATGAGCGCGAACATGGAGCGTCCTCACGCCGTACGGCCGATGCGGCCATGCTCGCGGCGCATCTGCCGTGCGACACCAACGACGGCAAATATTTCCACCTCGGTGTCCCACTTCAGGGTGATGGTGGAGATACGCGGGTTGCGACTGTGCAGTTCAATGTGGTCATCGCAGACATGCAGCACCTTGCACACCGGCGCGTTGCCGTCCCACATTGCAATGACCACATCACCGTCTTGCGGACGCACGCTGCGATCCACGATCAGCACATCGCCGTCGCAGATGCCCGCCTGGATCATTGACCAGCCCTCGGCACGGTAAAGGAAGGTTGCGGGCGGGTTGCGCACCAGCATCTCGTTGAGATCGACGCGGTCGTCCTCGAAGTCTTCAGCGGGCGACGGGAAACCCAACGCCACATGCACCGCACCCATCGGCAGACGTAGCAATGGCGCGTCCACCTCCGCCGTACCCAAGAGGTGAACGTAGGTGTCGATCAGACAGAGGGAAGCTCGAATACTGTTCATAACAACAGTATTTAAGCACGGGCGCCTTCGGAAACCAACTGGCAGACAATCCCGCCATGTGCAATCGCTATGTCGCCCCTGATCCCAACGCCATCGAACGCCACTGGCGACCCTCGACCAAGCAGGGGCGCGAGTGGCCGTCAAATATCCATCCACGCGCACTCGGGCCGTTCCTGCGCGCTGCAGACGGCGGGGCGGAACTGGTCGTGGGCCAGTGGGGGCTGATCCCGTTCTTCGCCAAGACCGCGAAGCTGCCGTACTCGACAAACAATGCGCGCGCCGAGGAACTGGCGGCCAAGCCGACCTTCCGCGACCCGTGGAAGCGCGGACAGCGTTGCATCATCCCCGCCGTGTCTTTCGACGAACCGAATTGGGAGTCGGGCAAAAATGTCTGGTGGCGCTTTCGCCGTGCTGACGGTGCGCCCTGGGGGTTGGCGGGGCTGTGGAATACCTGGCTGGACAAGGCGACCGGCGAGATGGTTGAGAGTTACACCATGCTCACCCTCAATGCTGACGAGCACCCGCTGATGCGCCGGATGCACAAGCCTG
>JAFDZY010000168.1 GCA_018266685.1 Bacteroidota bacterium | reverse complement strand
GACAAGCACGTTTCCGTGGCCATCGTGGCCGGTGTGTTCACCGTGGTACACCAACAATACGACTGGTACATCCTGCTGCTCTACGTGTTGCCAATGGGCGTATTCCTCGGCTATGCCCGCGCCAACACCGGCTCCATCTGGACCGGCGTGTTCCTGCACATGGTGAACAATGTGCTCAGCATGGTGCTGCCCCAGTGATCGTGGCCAGTACAAGTTCCAAGTTGTCAGTTGTCAGTTGCCGGTTGCCAGGCCCGCCAACTGACAACTGACCACTGACAACTACGCCCCAACATAGCTTTGCCCCCCTCAATCAGTTTACCATGCCCATCATCGAATGCGTACCAAATATCAGTGAAGGACGCGACCGCGCCAAGATCAATGCCATTGCCGCCGTGGTGGAATCCGTGGAAGGTGTGCGCCTGCTGGACGTGGACCCCGGGGCGGCGACCAACCGCACGGTGATCACCTTTGTAGGCGAACCCGGCCCCGTGTGCGAAGCCGCATTCCGCCTGGTGAAAAAGGCGCAGGAGCTGATCGACATGGGCCAGCACCACGGCGAGCATCCGCGCTTTGGTGCCACGGACGTGTGCCCCTTGGTGCCCATCAGTGGCATCACCTTGGAGGAATTGGTGCCCTTTGCGCACAAGCTCGGCGAGCGGATCGGCAAGGAGCTGGGCATTCCCGTTTACGCCTACGAGGCTGCGGCCAAAGAAGAAAAACGCAGGAACCTCGCCAACAACCGGGCGGGTGAATACGAAGGCCTGGAGAAGAAGCTCACCGACCCCGCATGGAAACCGGACTTCGGCCCGGCCGCATGGAACGAAAGCACCAAGCGTAGCGGCGCAACGGCGGTGGGCGCGCGCAAGATCCTGATCGCCTACAACGTGAACCTCAACAGCACCAGCGTGCGGCGCGCCAATGCCATTGCGTTCGACCTGCGCGAGAGCGGCCGCGTGCAGCGCGAGGGCGGCACGCTCACAGGCAAGATCGTCAAGGATGCCAACGGAAACCCGCAGCACATCCCCGGCAAGCTGAAGTCCGTGAAAGGCATCGGCTGGTTCATTGAGGAATACGGCATTGCGCAACTCTCGCTGAACCTGAACGACGTGGACATCACACCGGTGCATGTGGCATTTGACGAGGCGTGCAAGAGCGCGGCGGAACGCGGCATCCGCGTTACGGGCAGCGAGCTGGTGGGCCTGATCCCCAAGCAATGCCTGCTGGACGCGGCGGATTTCTTCCTGCGCCGGCAACAGCGCAGCCTGGGCATCACCGAGCGCGAAAAGATCACCATCGCCGTGAAATCACTGGGGCTGGATGATCTGGCGCCCTTCGATCCGCGCAAAAAGGTGATCGAATACCAGTTGGAGGATGCCAGCATGTCCCGCTTGGTGAACATGAGCCTGGTGCGTTTCACCGAGGAAACGGCGCGGGAAACACCCGCGCCCGGTGGCGGCTCCGTGGCCGCCATTACCGGAGCCATGGGCGCGGCGCTCGGGGCGATGGTGGCCAACCTCAGCGCGAACAAGCGCGGCTGGGACGAGCGCTGGGAAGAGTTCAGCCAATGGGCCGTGAAAGCGGAAGGCTACCGGACAAAGCTCCTTGAGCTCGTGGACGCGGACACGCGGGCTTACGAAGCCATCATGCAGGCCATGCAGTTGCCCAAGGCAAGCCCGGAGCAACAGGCTGCGCGGAAGGCCGCGATCCACGAGGCCACAAAAGGCGCGATCCTGGTGCCGCTGGAAACCCTGCGCGTGTGCGTGGACAGCATGGAAGTGGCACAGGCCATGGCGCAGATCGGCATGCCGAGCAGCGTGAGCGATGCAGGCGTGGGCGTGATGTGTGCGCGCACCGGGGCGCTGGCCGCCTACCTCAACGTGCGCACCAATTTCATGGGCTTTGACGACGCTGCGTTCAAGGACAAGGTGATGAAGGAAGCTGATGAGCTGAAAGCCAAGGCGGAGCGCATTGAAGCGGAGGTGATGGAGGCCACCTTGGCCAAACTTTGATGGATCGCGTATAGAGGCTTGGGAAAGGAATGGCCTTTCCCGGCTATCTTGCCTCCATGCCCATCAAGGCAAACCGATCATGATGCTCAGGGCCCGGCTCCGGCGGGTGGTGGCCCGCGTCTTGTTCTTCTTCCCGTTCCAGCTGCTGTTGCTGCACATCAAGAAGAGCCACCTCACGCTCTTGTGCTGGTTGATCTTCTTCGGGTACATCACCCAGACCATCGGGCTGAAGTACGGCATCCCCTACATCTTTCTTTATCCGGAATATTTCGGCACGGCCAACGTGTGGTCGTTCCTGCTGCTGGGCTTCGCCCTTGGCGGGTTCATCACCGGCTTCAACCTCTTCACCTACACCGCCCATGCATACCGGTTCCCCTTCGTGGCCACGCTGGCACGGCCCTTCCTGAAGTTCAACATCAACAACGGCCTGATCCCGGTGCTGTTCGTGCTTACCTACCTGTGGAATTCTGCGAAGCTGCAGGTCCACAAGGAACTTGTTTCCCCTGGGGATACGGCCTTGCACCTGTTCGGCTTCCTGCTGGGGATCGGGTTGTTCCTGATGCTGGCCCTGCTCTATTTCACCCGCACCAACACCGACCTGCACAAAATCCTCGCCAAGGATGCGGATGCCTTCGGCCCCGAGCCGGTGATGGAGGACATCATGGCGCCGATACCGCCGGTACGCCGGCAACAGCGCAAGGCAAGCCGCTGGCTCCGGCACGAGCAGCGCCTGCGGAAATGGCGCGTGGAAACCTACCTCACATGGCCCTTCGGCATTCGCCTGGCCCGCAGCAGCAAGCACTACGACAAGTCGGTGCTGCGCGAAGTGCTGTGGCAGAACCACATCAACGGAAGCATTTTCGAAATTGCGGTGGTGATCACCTTCATCGCCCTCGGCGCGTTCAGCAACACTTCCTTCTTTGCCATACCAGCCGGCGCCAGCGTCTTTCTGCTGTTCACCATGCTGTTGATGCTCTTCAGTGCGCTTACCAGTTGGGTGAAGGACTGGATGACCTCCTTGGTATTGGTGATCGTGGTGATGCTTAACGTGGTGAGCCTCCATTCCGACGGATTCCTGTATGACGCACAAGCCTACGGCCTGGATTACCAAGTGAAGCCTGCTGCGTATACCCGGGACAACATCGAGGCCATGGCCTCGGACACTGTGGCCGCGCACCGGGATGCCGCCGCCTTGCTGCCCACGCTGGACCGTTGGTTGCAGCGGAACGAAGCGCTCCCACATCCCGCAGGCAAGCCGCCCATGGTGATCATCAACACCAGTGGCGGCGGTTCGCGGGCCATGTTGTGGACTTACCGCTGCCTGCAAGTAACCGACAGCCTGTTCCACGGCAGCCTGATGGGGCGCACCGTGCTGATGACCGGAAGCAGCGGAGGGCTGATCGGCGCGGCCTATTACCGCCAACTGGCCTACAATGCCAAGATGGGTGCGGGAGGAAACCCCGCCGATCCACGCCATCTGGACCAGATGGCCTCAGACATCCTCAATCCGGTGATGTTCAATTTGGTCACCAATGACATGTTCATCCGCTACCGAAAGGTGCATGATGGACCGTACAGCTATACGTTGGACCGCGGTTATGCCTTTGAGCAGCGGCTGGATTCGCTCACCGGCGACCTGCTCAACATGCGCATCGGCGACATGGCCGCACCGGAGCGGCAGGCCACCACCCCGATGCTGGTGATCAGTCCCACCAGCATTAATGACGGGCGCCGGGTGATCATCTCCGCGCTGCCCGTGGCCTACCTCACTGATATTGCACCGGACTCCCCGGTGCATGCCGCCACGGAGCCTGAAAGCATCGAGTTCCAGCGTCTTTTCAGCGATCAGAACCCCGCAAACCTGAAGCTCTCCAGCGCGTTGCGCATGAACGCCTCCTTTCCGTACATCACCCCGGTGGTCACCCTGCCCAGCGAACCCAAGATGCGCGTGATGGATGCCGGTACGCGCGACAACTACGGCTACCGCACCACCATGAGCTTCCTGGAGACCTTCCGCGATTGGATCAAGGACAATGTGGGGAGCGTGGTGATCATCCAGGTGCGTGACAAACAGCGCGAACTGCAGGTGAAGCCCGTTGGTGGATCGGTCTTGGGCCGGCTGGTGGAACCCGTAGGCAGCATCTACGGCAATTTCGTGCGGGCGCAGGACCAGGATTATGACCTCGCGCTGAAGACGGCCGAGGCCTGGATGCCGGTGCCCCTGCACGTGGTGGACCTGCAATTGCGGCACGATGATGATGACGAGATCAGCTTGAGCTGGCACCTCACCGCCGTGGAGAAACAGCTGGTGCTGGCCACGGTCCGATCGCCGGAAAACCAAGCCGCTTTTGCATCCCTGCAACGCCTGGTGGCCGGTGACGGCGCGGTTACTTCAGTGCCGCGTGATACCGCAGCAGGCCCTGCATCGGGTCCGCTTCAGCAGCCGTGAGCCGCATGCCGCGCTGGGCCAGTGATTCCTTCAAGGTCTCCCGGAAGCCAAATGCAACGGACCCGCAGGCCCGGACCGACTTTCGTTCATCAGGAGCAAAGAACCGGGCCAGGAGCCGGGCCAGTGCATCGAAACGCGATGCAACCAGGTCGTGCGCATGCACATCGCCCGTAACTGCGGCAAGCGGTGCCGCGAATGATGCCAGGAACGCCTGCGGCACGGGGGACCTGTGAACGGCCTCCAAGATCGCAGGCAGGTCGGCACCCTCGGGAAAGAGCGCCTTGAACAAAGCATCCGGAAGTGCGCCGTAGAGCGCATCGCGAAGCAGGTGCTTGCCGATGTCGGCACCGCTGCCCTCGTCGCCCAATACATAGCCCAGCGACGGCATGGGCAAATGAAGGTCCATGCCATTGTAATAACCCGCGTTCATGCCGGTGCCCAGGATCAGCACCAAGCCCGCGTCATGGCCGTATAGTGCACGGGCTGCGCCGAGCAGATCGCTTTCCACCTCCACGGAGGCATCCGGCCAAACCTCCGCCAGGGTTGCACGCATGCGGTCTGCGCGGGCCTTTGTCCCGCACCCAGCACCGTACACCGTGGCATGAAGGGATCCCAGGCCCATGCCCAGCTTGGCATCGCGCAGGGCCTGTTGCAGCAGGGCAGGTTGGCCGGTGGCCGGATTGTAGCCGGGAAGCTTGTGAAGGGTGGGCAACCCACCGGGCGGTGGTACGAAAGCCCACCGCGAAGAGGTGCCGCCGATGTCGCCGATCAAACGGTGCATGTTGCCGCGAAGATGCGGCAGAAAGCCGCGAGGAACTATGAGTTGAAGAGGAACTTGTTGGGGCTGACCAACCCGTTCTTCACCGCATAAAGGACCAAGGCGGCCGTATTGTTCACGCCGAGCTTCTGCATGATGTTCTTGCGGTGCGTGGAAACCGTGTGTGCGCTCAGGCAAAGCCGTTCCGCTATGCGCGTGTACGAGCAGCCTTCGGCGATCAATGCAATGATCTCCGATTCCCGCTCGCTTACCGTTACCGGTGCGCAGTCCGCTGGGATGCCCTTCAGGGCGTCCACGTCCAGTGCCGATGCCTGGATGGCGCGGAGGATCTTGCCGCAGAAGAACTTCTGTCCTTCGCCGGTATGCAGCACCGAATCGATGATCTCGTCGCGGCTGCAGTCTTTTTTGATGTAGCTGGTAACACCGGCACGCAACGCGCTCATCAACGCCAATTGGGAGGGGTCCGGCGTAATGGCAATGAAGCGGATGCGCTTGTTGCGTTTGAGGCCCTCCCGGATGGCATCTGCGCCAAAGCCCTCCGCCGTATGGTCGATCAGCACCACGTCCGGGCGGAGCTTGGCGATGAGGGCGTGCATGTTGGACGCCGTCTTTGCCTCCCCCACAATGTCGATCCGGCCAATGGGGCCCAAAATGGTGCGAAGCCCGGCAAGGGCCAGTTCGCTGCGGTCGGCAAGGAGGGTCTTGATGCGCATCACTTGTTTAGAATGATCCTAAATCGGGTGCGAATGTACGGTAAAGCACAAGCCGCATGATGGGCATTGGTCAGTGCATTGTGCAAACGCATCTACACTTCAGCAGGATGGTGTTTCATCGTGTAGCAAATTGCCGTATCGGACATCATTGAAGGGCCTTCGGCTCTGCTCAGGCCAGACGCTCTTAATGGTCCTCGTAATAGTCCACGCTGGCCTGGGCAGAGCCGAAGGCCCTTCTTAAATCCTGGAATGAGCGTCATGTACAATGCACAAGCATCCATCAATTGGACGCGTTTGCCCAGGTCAATGCTTGGCCTCCGGGCCAACATGGAAGGTGCGGCCTTCTTCAGCCAGCAGGCTGTTGGGGAATATTTCACCCGCTTCGGCCAACAACACGTTGGGGTCCTTGTACCGCGAACTGAAATGCCCGAGCAACAATTGCCCCACGTGGGCGTCCCGCGCGATGGTGGCTGCCTGCCGTGCCGTGCTGTGCATGGTTTCCTTGGCCCGGGCCCTAAGCGTTTCGGTGAAGGTGGCTTCGTGGTAGAGCAGGTCCACCCCTTCGAGGAAGGTCACCAGCTCCGGTGTGTAGGCCGTGTCCGAGCAATAGGCATAAGCACGTTGCGGTGGCGGCGGTTCCGTGAGGTCGGCATTGGGGACAATGCGGCCATCCGGCAATATCAGGTCCTGCCCCATTTTCACCGCAGTGCGGGCATAGTGGGGGATCATGTCCACGGTTTCCTTGGCCAACCGGCGCGGATGCGGTAGTTCACGGAACAGGAAGCCTGTGCATTCAATGCGGTGGCGCAGAGCCAGTGCCGTAACTTCCATACGGTCATCGCGAAGCACCGGTGCCCCGCTCCTGTGCTCCGTGGGGTGGAAGTGCAGCGGATACCGCAGGTAGGTGCCCGAGATGCGCAGTTGCAGGTCGATCACCTCGCGAAGCGGTGCCGGGCCGAACACGTCCAGCGGTGCGGTGCGGCCCATGAGGTGCATGCTGCTGATGAAGCCCATCAACCCCAGATAGTGGTCGCCATGCAAGTGGGTAATGAACACGGCGGCGATCCGGCCCAAGTTCACTTCCGCCATCCGCAGGCGCTCCTGCGTGCCTTCCCCGCAATCCACCAGGTACAGCTTGCCGTTCACGTTGAGCAATTGCGCGGAAGGATACCTGCCGCGTGCAGGCAGGGCCGCACCCGTTCCCAAGGTGGTTACTTCAAAACGCATGCGCCTGCCCGCAAAAAAGCCTCCGCGGTACCGGAGGCTTTTTGCAAATGTTCAATGTCCATCTCAACGGTTCACCACCATGCGCCCGGTGGAGGTGTGCCCCGCGGCTTCCACATGGAACAAGTAAATGCCGTTTTCCAAGTTTTCGGCGGAGAAGGGCACGCGGTTATTGCCGGCCTTGCCCTGCACCGTTTGCTTCCAGATCTGCTTGCCCACCAGGTTGAACACACTGATGGATGCCGGAGTCGCACGCTGCAGATTGAACTCAATGCTGGTGCGTGCCGCAAAGGGATTGGGCACGTTGTGCGCCTTGCCTGCATTTACGGTTTCGATGTCGCCAATGCCCACCGTATTGGGCAATATGGTGATGGAGTATCCGGAGAATGACTGCGCAACAGACTGGGTGCTGCCAAAAACATTGAGGTAAACCGTAACGTCGATGGTGATGGGGAAGGTGCCTTGTTGCGTGGGCGTGCCCTCCAGCAAGCCGCAGCCCACTTGGTTTGCCAAATAGGTGCAAGGGCCGACGGTCTGCGAATTGCAGTTCACTGTAATGCCTGGCGGCAGGCCGCTGAGCTGGTCCATCCGCACTGAATCAATGGTGACGAACGAAGGGTAGCTTGGATCGATCGCGGACGCACTGGAAGGAACCAAGATTTGAAGCGTGTCCGAATAGAACACGCCCACCATGCCATTGGCGAAGTTCTCAAGTGTATCGGGCCATACGCCGTACACACTGTCCGCGTACAGCTGGTTGGGCACGCATTGGGCTGAGGCACCGATGGTCGCGGCTGCGCAAGCCGCCACGAGTAAGGTTCTTACCATGTGGTCAGTCTTCTTTTTTTACGTCCTTCTCCATTTCCTCCATGTAGAGCAGGTCCACGGCTTCCGCCTCCGTGGGCGTAATGGAGAGCACGCTTTCCAACTGGCTGATCTGCACCAGCTTCATCACCGGCTCCTGCAGCCCGCAGATCACCAGGGTGCCGTTCACGCCCTTGCACAAGCGGTTGGCCACCAGCAGGGAGCTCAGGCCCGAACTGTCGCAGTAACGGGTTTTTGCCATGTTGATGATCACGTTGCGCACGCCCGTCTTGTTCAAATAGACGAGTTCACTTTTCAGCTCCGGCGCACAGGTGGTGTCCAGCTTGTCCACATGGGCCGTAACAAGTGTGTATTTGTCCTTGCTGTCTATGGTGAAGTTCATGTCCGTTGCTTTTTTGCAAGCCTTGCGGTCAAAGATAATCAGGGCTGCGCAAGGCCCCGTGGGGATAAAACTATTTGTTTGCCGAACCCCGCTCCAGGCCGCTTGCCAGGAGGAAAAGAACGGCCATCCGGACCGCTACGCCGTTTTCCACCTGGTCCAAAATGATGCTGTTGGCTCCGTCCGCCACTTCGCTGGTGATCTCCACACCCCGGTTGATGGGCCCAGGATGCATGATGACCACCTCCTTTCCGATGTGCCTGTAGCGGTTGCCGTCCAAACCGTAGAGCATGGCATATTCCCGCAGGGACGGGAAGTTTGCAATGCCGTCGCCGCCCTGGCGCTCCAATTGGATCCGCAGCATGTTGGCCACATCGCACCATTTCAGGGCTTGGTCCAGGTTGTTGGTAACCCGGACGCCGAGCTGCTCCACATACTTGGGCATCAGGGTGGAAGGGCCGCAAAGCAACACTTCGGCACCGAGCTTTTGCAGGCACTGGATGTTGCTCAGGGCCACGCGTGAATGCAGGATGTCGCCCACAATGGCCACCTTCACGCCCTTCACCCTGCCGAGCTTTTCGCGTATGCTGTACGCATCCAGCAAGGCTTGCGTGGGGTGGGCGTGCGTGCCGTCGCCGGCATTGATGATCCGGGCGTTGGCATGCCGGCTCAGGAACACGGCCGCGCCGGGGTCCGGGTGGCGCATCACCACCATGTCCACCTTCATGGCGAGGATGTTGTTCACGGTATCCACCAAGGTCTCCCCTTTCTTGGTGCTGCTGCTGCTGCTGCTGAAGTTGACCACGTCGGCGCTGAGCCGTTTTTCGGCCAGTTCGAAGCTTACCCGGGTGCGGGTGCTGTTCTCGAAGAAGAGGTTGGCAATGGTCACATCCCGAAGGGAAGGCACTTTCTTTATTGGGCGTGAAAGCACTTCCTTGAACCCGTCCGCCGTGCGGAAAATGAGATCGATGTCCCCGGTGCTCAGCGCGTCGATCCCCAAGAGGTGCGTGGTGCCCAGTATGTCGCTCATCGCTGCACCTGTTTAAGCAATACGCGGTCCACGCCGTCGCTTTCCCGCCATTCCACGGTAACATGTTGGCCGTCGATGCTGTCCACGGCAAGCCCGGTGTAGTCCGGCTGAATGGGCAGTTCGCGGCTGAAGCGCCGGTCGATGAGCACCATGAGCTCCACGGAGCGCGGGCGGCCGAAGGCCAACAGCGCGTCCAGGCCGGCGCGGATGGTGCGGCCGGTGAAAAGCACATCGTCAATGAGCACCACCCGCCTGTTGTCCACGCTGAAGTCCAGTGCGGTGGTGCCGGGAATTGCGGTTACGGCGCGTTGCCGGAAGTCGTCGCGGTGGAAGGTGATGTCGAGTTCCCCGTAGGTGAGGGTTTTCTCACCCGTGATCCGGAGCAGCTCGTTCCGCAGGCGGCGGGCGAAAAAGATGCCGCGTGGTTGAAGGCCCACCAATGCGGTATCGCCCAAGTGCCCGCGGTCTTCTATCAATTCAAGGCAAAGGCGCCGTACCGTGAGGTCGAACGCGCCGGACTCCAGGATGCTGAGCGCCTGCATGCCGCGGCGAAGATAACCGGGAGGCCGCGATCATTGCACCGAACATGAAGGACCGGTTGCGCAAGTGGATCTGCCGGTACTGCCGGACCGGGCCAAATGGTCCTGCAGCCCTCAAAGCAGCACGCCGGTTGCCCACAGCACCCACATCGCCAGTGCGCAAATGCTGCCTGCAACGGCCAATTTGAAGCCGAGCAGGGAGCGCTTTACGCTTGCCAGCGACCAAGCGGCCTTTTTCTGTTTTCGTCGGCCCCACGCATGGAATGCAATGGCCAATAGGCCCATGATCAGTGCGGGAACGCACAGCTGGCGCGCAAAGGCAAGCGGAATGCTCAAGGCGCCGAATGCCAGGGTCACCAGGTTTAATGGCAGCTCGTTCTCCTTGGTCATGCTGCGGCCAGCTGGAGGATCTTTCGGTGCACCGCGAGCACTTGCGGGATCACCAAAATTGTTCCATCGTTGTTGATCACGCTGTCCGCTGCTTCGGCGCGCGCCCTGTCCGTTGTTTGCTTCGCCATCCGCGCATGCACTGCGTCTTCCGGGATTCCATCGCGCAGCACCACCCTTTGGATGCGTTCCCTTTCCGGTGCTTCCACCACCACCAAATGGTCCAATTGCCTGTGGATGCCGCTTTCCACCAGGATGGCTGCTTCGTTGATCACGTATGGTGCATGCTGGAGCGCGGCCCATGCCGCGAAGGAAGCCCGCACGGCGGGATGGATGATCCCGTTCAGGCGGGCCAATGCCTCCCCATCGCTGAATACCAAGGCTGCCAAGGCTTTCCGGTCCGGAACTCCCGCTTTGATCACCGCGTTGCCGAAGGCGCGCCGCACTTCCTGCTGCACGGCCCCGTCTTCCGCCAGCAACCTGCGGCCTTCCCCATCGGAACTGAACACCGGCACGCCCAACACGGCGAACACCTTGGCCACGGTGGTTTTCCCGCTGCCGATGCCGCCGGTGAGCCCCACCTTCCACATTGCAGGCAAGGCTGCTCAGGCGGTCTTGGCCGTTTCCTCGGTGAGCTGCATGGTGTTGTCCATGGCTACGGCGCTCTTTTCAAAGCGGAGCTTCACCCCATCGGCAACTTCCAGCAGTACGGTTTTGTCGTTCACTTCGGCCACCTTTCCGTGCAAGCCGCCAATGGTGACCACCCGCGTGCCCTTCTGCAGGCTTTCACGGAATTTGCGGGCATCCTTCGCCTTTTTTTGCTGCGGCCTGATCATGAAGAAGTAGAAGACCACGAAGAGCAGCACCATCATGATGATGGTGGGCATGCTGGACTGGGGGCCTGGTGCGGCTTGGAGCAGGATGGACAGGATGTTCATGCAGAATGGTGCGGGGCATGCCCGCCGTTTGTTGGGTGTTTGTTACTTGGTTTCAGTTGAAGGGCTTACCACCTCCCCGCTCAGCGTGAGCACGGAGGTGGGCGGGTCCGTGTTGGCCACCACGGTGATGGTCTTGTGCTGTTTGCCGGGCCTTCCCTCACTGTTGAACTGCACGGTGATGATGCCGCTTTGGCCAGGCTGCACCGGCATCCGGGGCCAGCCTTTGGCCACGGTGCAGCCGCAGGAGGCCCGCACGTCCGTGATCACCAGGTCGGTTTTGCCGGTGTTCACAAAGCCGTAGGTCTTCTCCACTTGCGCGCCCTCTGCAATGCGGCCCATGTTGCGGGCGGTGCTGTCAAAGGTCATCACGGGCAGGCTGGCCTTGTCGATGGCCTTGTAGCCCGAGGCCGGGATGTGCATGTCGTTCGGGGTGACTTCGTCCGGTTCGTTCTCGCTGTGGTCCGTAATGCGGCAGGATGCCAGCGTGGCCACGATGAGCACCGCGAGGCCCGCATGGCGCCCCGTGCGGGATGCAAATTGAAAAGGTCGGTATGCACTGTGATCTTCCATCTTGCTAACTTTCCAGCAGGCCGCGGCCCACCTTGCGGATGGCACCGCTTTCCTTGAGTTCGGCAAAGAGCTTGTCCAAAATGCCGTTGATGAAGTTCTTGCTCTTCGGCGTACTGTACGCCTTGGCGATCTCGATGTATTCGTTCATCGTCACCTTCACCGGGATTTGGTCGAAGCTGCGCGCCTCGTTCAGCGCCATGCGCATCAGCAGCATGTCGCTGAGCGCGATCCGTTCAGCCTCCCAATTGCTGGAGCGTTCCGCGATCAGCTTTTCGTCCTGTTCGCGGTTGGCCAAAGTGGCGCGGTAAAGGGCGGTTAGGAACTCGCGTTCTTCGCCATTTTCCGGGCTTACGTCCATCAGGTTCAGGTCCGGATCATTGGGCTTGATCTGTTCCACGGTGCGCTTCACCATGGTGCACGCCAGGTCCAGGTCTTCCAGCCAATGGATCGACTTGGCCTCCACGTGTTCGTGCAAACCGTCGAATTGTGCGATATGCTCCACGAAGAGGTCCACGATAAAGGTGCGGTCCTGCGCAGGCGTGGTGCTTTCCGCCGCCATGTAGGCTGTGTACTCCGCACTGGAGGTGATCAGCTTGAACATGCGCGATAGCAGGTCGCGCTCGCCTACCCAACCGGCCTTGCGCTTTTCACTTTCGGCCAGGAGTTGCTTGCTTTCGCCCAACAGCACCAGCACGGGGTTGTCCACGAACCGCCGGTTGGGAGCAAGGTCTTCCGCAGTGGGCATGCGCTTTCCCTTGCGGTCTTCGATGCGCGCCTCCGCCAAGTGCCTCATTTCACCAAAGAGCAGCAACAAGTGGATGAAGAGGTCGTAGGTACGCTCCACGCCAAGAAGCATCTCCTTTTCGATCTTGGCTTCGCTGCCCCCCGCACTTTGTGCTTGGGCATAGAGCGCCTGGTATGCCTTGATGCGGAGAAAACGGCGGTTCAACATGGCGGGGGATCAGAAGCTGAGCCCGGCTTGACGGACGCTGCGCACACGTTGCTCGGCAGCCTGGTTGGCGGCCAGGTAGGTGGGAATCTGCTCTTCCTGGCTGCGCTTGAAGATGCGCAGGGCCGTGTTGTAGATCTCCTCGGTCTGCGCCAGGGCGGCATCCCGGTTGTATCCAAGCCGTTCCCACGCGCAGTTGATGATGCCGCCCGCGTTGATCAGGAAGTCCGGGGCATAGAGAATGCCTTTTTCCATCAAGGCCTTGCCGTGGACCTGCTCATCGGCGAGCTGGTTGTTGGCGGCTCCGGCGATCACGCTGCATTTCAATTGGGGAATGGTCTTGTCGTTCACCGTGGCGCCCAATGCACATGGGGAATAGATGTCCACGTCCAGGCCGATCACTTCGTCGGGCTTCACCAGGTTTACCGCCGGGTGTTCCGCCTTGATGGCGGCCAGCTTGTCTTCGTGGATGTCCGTGAGGTAAACCGTGGCCCCTTCCTTAAGCAGGTGGCCGATGAGGTTGCGCCCCACATTGCCCGCGCCCTGTACCGCCACCTTGCGCTTGCGCAGGTCGTCCGTGCCGTAAGCGGTTTTGGCGGCGGCCTTCAGTCCGCAGAACACGCCAAATGCCGTTACCGGCGATGGATCCCCGCTGCCGCCCATGCTTACGGGCAGGCCCACCACGTTGGCGGTTTCCTTGCGGATGTTCACCATTTCGGTTACGCTCATGCCCACGTCCTCGGCGGTGATGTAGCGGCCGTTCAAGCTGTCCACGAACCGCCCGAAGCGGCGGAACATGGCTTCCGTTTTTTGCGTGCGGGCGTCACCGATGATCACAGCCTTGCCCCCGCCGAGGTCCAGGCCGGCCAAGGCGCTCTTGTACGTCATGCCCCGGCTGAGGCGAAGCACATCTTCCAGGGCTTCGATCTCATTGGCATAGGGCCACATGCGCGTGCCGCCCAAGGCGGGGCCCAGCGTGGTGTCATGCACCGCGATGATGGCGCGCAGCCCGGTGACCGGGTCGTTGCAGAAGAGGATCTGCTCGTGCTCATGCTCCTTCATGCGTTCCAGTACCGTTCCGGCTTTCACCGGCCTTTCCGTCAACAGGGTCATGGATGGGTTGAATTTGGGTTGGAACATCCCGGAACAGGCCGCTTCGCCTTCCGCAGCATGCTGTTGCAGGCGGCTGTTTGCGTTGCTCCGGTAGTTCTGGTCATCATACTTTTTCCCCGGCCGTGCCGGGCTACTTTTGCAGGCAGTGCTGCAATGCCTTCGTTGAGGGCGCGCAAAGGTAGCAAGCCGTTCCATGCGTTCACTCCTTCCCCTGCTTCCCTATTTCGGGCGTTATTGGGGCCGCCTGGCCCTCGGGGTGCTGTTCATTTTTCTTACCGGCCTCTTTGCCGTCTACACGCCGCAAGTAGTGCGCGAGGCGTTCAACCTGATCGGCGACGGCATTGCCCAGTTGAAGCTTCCCGTGGAGCAGCGCCATTTGGAAGTTTCAAAGGAATTGCATGACTGGACCGCTTGGACCGGGCTGGACCTGCAGGCCAGGCTCAACGGGCAAATGGACGATGCCACTTTGAAGCGCAAGGTGATGTGGTTTGCGTTGTTCCACGCCGGGCTGTTCCTGGCGTTCACCGTGATCAGCGGGATCTTCCTCTTCCTCACCCGGCAAACCATCATTGTGATGAGCCGTTTGATGGAATACGACCTGAAGAATTCCGTGTATGCCCACTACCAGCGCCTGGACAGGGCTTTTTTCAAGCATCATGCCACCGGCGACCTGATGAACCGGATCAGCGAGGATGTGAGCCGGGTGCGTCAGTTCATCGGCCCTGCCGTGATGTACATCCTGAACCTGGTGGTGCTCACCATCATGATCGTTTGGGTGATGCTGGACGTGAACAAGGAGCTCACGCTCTGGTCGCTGGCCCCGCTGCCGCTGCTGAGCCTGGCCATTTACTTGGTGAGCGAGACCATCAACAAGCGCAGCATGGCCACGCAGCAGCAGCAGAGCAGGCTGAGCTCGCTGGCGCAGGAATCCTTCAGCGGGATCCGGGTGATCAAGGCTTACGCTAAGGAGGAACAAACCGTGGGCCGCTTCCGCCTGGCCGCACGCGACTACCGCAAAACCAGCCTGGCCGAAGCCAAGGTGGACTCCCTCTTCATGCCGGCCATCATGCTGCTGGTGGGGCTGAGCACGGCCCTGGTGATCTTTGTGGGCTGCGAACTCCTGATGCACGGCGGAAGCGGCATTACGGTGGGAAATCTTGCGGAATTCTCCCTCTATGTCACCAAGCTTACCTGGCCTTTCGCCAGTTTGGGCGTCATCACCTCGCAAGTGCAGCAGGCCGCAGTGAGCATGCAGCGCATCAATGAGTTCCTGGATACAAGGCCGGCCATCACCTCGCAGCGCGACAGGTTGCCTGAAGTGGCCGGGGCCATCGAATTCAGCAACGTAAGCTTCACGTATCCCGAAACTGGCATTGAAGCATTGAAAAACGTAAGCTTCAAGGTGCCCGTGGGCGGCACTTTGGCCATTGTGGGCCACACCGGAAGCGGAAAGAGCACCATTGCAGACCTCATCGGAAGGCTCTACGATCCCTCCGGGGGCCAAGTACTGCTGGACGGCGTGCCGCTGACCGACGTGGCCTTGGAAAAGTTGCGGAGCCAGCTCGGTATTGTGCCGCAGGATGTCTTTCTGTTCAGCGACACGATCACCGGCAACATTGCCTTCAGCCTGGACCCCGCCCCTGATGTGCAGGAACGAGTGGAGGCTGCCGCACGCACGGCACAGGTGCACCAGGATGTTTCAAATTTCCCCAAAGGCTATGACACCCTGCTCGGCGAGCGCGGAGTTACCCTGAGCGGCGGCCAAAAACAACGGGTGAGCATTGCAAGGGCGGTGATCCGCAAGCCGCGCATCCTGCTCTTTGATGATCCGCTTAGCGCAGTGGACACGGCCACGGAAGATGCCATCCTCAGCGGATTGCGCAAGGTGATGAAAGGGCGTACCACCGTGATCATCAGCCATCGGATCAGCGCCGTGCGCGGGGCGGACCACATCCTGGTGCTGGAACATGGCCGGATCATTGAAGAGGGACGCCACGCCGAACTGGTGGACCTGGCGGGTACCTATGCCAGAATGCACGAGGAGCAGCTGCTGGAAGAGGCTGGCCGGGCCTGATGGCGGCCACCCAAGGCTTTCGGGTCTTATCCATGCGCCTGGCGGCGCATTCACACACTGTCTTGAACCACGGACCTGCCGGCCGGCAGGCGGGTCCACACGGATGAACACGGATAGGGAAGGTTGTTTTGCTTGGTAGGGGGGGCCGTGATCCGTGTTCATCCGTGTCCATCTGTGGTTTGAATACTATTGGAAGCCGCGCCCGCAGGGCGCGTTAGACCCGATGGCCCTAGGCGGCCACCCCGTGATATTCAGGAAGATCCTATATTTGAATATCAAAGAGCGGACGCACCATGGCGGATGAACGGGAAGACGTGTACTCAAAAGTGGTCCGCGCAGGCAAGCGCACCTACTTTTTTGATGTGCGGAGCACGCGTGGAAATGATTTGTTTCTCACCATCACCGAAAGCAAGAAACGGCTTCACGAGGACGGCGGCACCAGCTATGAAAAACATAAGATCTTTCTCTACAAGGAGGATTTTGAAAAATTCATGGACGGATTGCAGCACACACTGGATGAGCTGGAACGCATCCGCGAGCATGGCGCCCCCACCCGGGAAAGCCAAGGCCCACCCCCGGAAGACAGCGAACACCCCAGCACGTCCGGATCCTTTGGCAACGTAGATTTTGACGACCTGGGAAAGCCGTGAGGCCGGGCTCCCGGAAGCTTGAAGAAAAAAGGGCCCCGGCAGGGCCCCTTTTATTTGTGGTTGATGCTGGCCTATTTCGGATTGTTGGTCCGCATCTTTTCAGTTTCGTGGTCTTTTTCAGCCTTTGCGGCGATCGCGGCCAATTTCTTGTTCTGCTCGGGTGTAAGTACGCTGGCGATCATTTTTTGATACTGGGTCCGCACTTCCACCTGCTTTGGGTCGCGCTCCTTGGGGTCCAGTGTTTCCAGGTCGCGCAAGCGCTGGTTCATATCCAGTTCAATGCTTTTGAGCTTCTCCGATTGGTCCGCGTTCAAGCCCAGGTCCCTGGTCATTTGGTCCGCGCTGTAAATGATGGAGTTCGCCTGCTTGTCCGGCGCCTTTCTCACGGTGGTTTGCTGATGGGTGGGCTTGCCCTGTGCAAAGCTGGCGGTAGCCAGCAGGAAACTGCCGAGCATCGCGGTGCAACGGATGAACTTGTTCATGACGACGGTTGGGTTGAAATGGGGTTAGGGGGATTTCAGGCCTGAATGCAACAGGCTAGTTTCAAATGTAGGAAGTTCACCGTGTAATTGTACGCGTTAAAAAAGTTTTGCATGCCGGGAATGCCGGAACTTGAAGTGCAATTGCGGACGGCCCACCACGCAAATGGATGATCTTTGCCCCATGTTCCGCATCAAACTCCGTACGTGCCTCCTGCTCGCACTTGCCATTAAGCTGCCTTCCGCTGTTGCACAGCCACCCGCCGGATACTACGACAGCGCCGAAGGTCTTTCCGGCCTGGCCTTGAAGCAAGCCTTGCACAACATCATCGACAACCAGGACCCGCTAACGTACAGCGGCCTCTGGAACGCGTTCAGCACAACGGACGCCACCCCGGCCAACAAGGTGTGGGACATATACAGCGATGTGCCCGGCGGAACCCCGGCCTACCTGTACAACTTCGGGAGCGACCAGTGCGGATCGTACAACTCGGAAGGTGATTGCTACAACAGGGAGCACAGCTTTCCACAGAGCTGGTTCAACAGCCAGATGCCGATGAACACGGACCTCTTCCACCTCTACCCCACCGATGGCTACGTGAACAACATGCGCGGCAACCTGCCATACGGCGACGTGGGCAGCGCGGATTGGACCAGCACGAACGGATCCAAGAAGGGCCTTTGCGTGGACCCGGGCTACAATGCCACCGTGTTCGAACCCATTGATGCCTACAAGGGCGATCTGGCCCGCACCTACTTCTACATGATGACGCGCTACTACGGCCAGATGTCGGGCTGGAGCTCGCCGGTGGTGCAGAACGGGGACCTCATTCCCTGGAACTTGGCGGTGATGCTGCAATGGAACGACCTGGACCCGGTGAGCCCGAAGGAAATTGCACGGAACAACGCGGTGTACGGGCTTCAGGAGAACCGGAACCCTTTCATAGACAGGCCCGAATGGGTGCATGCCATCTGGGGTGGCACCGCCGCCGTGGCTGAACGCGGAAGCCGCACGATGAATGTGTACGCGGATGCAAGCGGCCTGCACATTTCGCGGCAGAGCAGCGATGCAGGCATGCTCTTGGTGCTGGATCCCATGGGCCGCCATGTGTTCCAGGCACCGATCAACGGCACACAGAGCGACCTCGCCTTCACCGGTGCCGCCGGGGCCTACATTGCGGAAGTGGTAACGCCGAACGGACGCACCGTAAAACGGTTCGTGCGTTGATCGGAAGCACGGCACGGCCAACTAGGGCGCAGCAACCAAAGCATGGGAATGAACTACGAACAGATCCTCTACGCCATCCAAGGCGGTGTGGCCACCATCACCCTGAACCGGCCCGAAAAATTGAACAGCTTCACCGCCCGCATGGCGGAGGAAACACTTCATGCGCTGGCCTCCGCAAACGAGGACAAAGCTGTGCGGGCAGTGGTGCTTACCGGTGCAGGCCGTGCATTTTGCGCGGGGCAGGACCTTGCCGAGGCCACGGCGCCGGGTGTCCGCATCGAAGACCTGGTGGAGAAACAGTACAACGCCATCATCCGTGCCATCCGTTCCTTGCCCAAGCCGGTGCTGGTGGCGGTGAACGGCATTGCCGCAGGGGCCGGTGCCAACATCGCCTATGCTGGTGACCTGGCCTTTGCCGCTGAAAGCGCCGTGTTCGTCCAAAGCTTCATCCACATCGGCTTGATCCCTGACAGCGGCGGCACATACACCCTGCCCCGTCTGGTGGGCATGCAGCGCGCATTCGGGCAAATGATCCTTGCCGACAAGCTCCCCGCAAAGCGCGCCGAGGAAATGGGCTTGATCTGGAAAGCCGTGCCTGACGGCAGCCTTGCCATGGAGGTGGCGGCCACGGCCGGAAAATTAGCTGCCATGCCCACCTTGGGGATTGCCCTCACCAAGCAGGCGTTGGATCGTTCACAAAGTTCCACGCTGGAGCAGCAACTGCAGGTGGAAAGGGAATTGCAAGCCATTGCCGGGGCCAGCAAGGACAGCAAAGAAGGCGTGGCGGCCTTCCTGGAAAAACGGAAGCCGGTGTTCACCGGGCAGTGATCCGGGCCAACAGCGCCATCTTTGGCGCATGGAACCCAAGATGAAGGTAGGTGTGGTCGGAGCCGGCACCATGGGCGCCGGCATAGCGCAGGTGGCTGCCCAGGCAGGCCATGAAGTGTTGCTCTTTGATGCCCGGCAGGACGCCGCTGGTGCCGCGATACGGAACCTGTCCGCCACCCTGGAAAAGCTCGTGGCAAAAGGAAAAATGGACCACGCCCGGGCGGAAGAGGCCTTGGGGCGGATTTCAACATGCGCGGCACTTTCAGGCATGAAGGACTGCGGCCTGGTGGTAGAGGCCATCGTGGAAGACCTGGAGGTGAAGAAGCGGGTGTTTGCGGAACTGGACCGCTGCCTGGCCGCCGATGCGATCTTGGCGAGCAACACTTCTTCGCTGGCCATTACGGCGATCGCCGCCGCGTGCAGCAGGCCTGAACGCGTGATCGGCCTGCACTTTTTCAATCCGGCACCGCTGATGCCCTTGGTGGAAGTGGTGCCCGGCATGGTGACCGCCAACGGACTTGCCGCACATTGTGCAGGGCTGGTGCAAGCCTGGGGCAAGGTGCCCGTAACGTGCAAGGACACACCGGGCTTTATCGTGAACCGCGTGGCACGCCCCTTCTACGGCGAAAGCATCCGCATCTTCGAGGAAGGCATTGCAGGCATGGCACAGATCGACCATGCGCTGAAAACCACCGGCGGTTTCCGCATGGGGCCGTTTGAACTGATGGACCTGATCGGAAACGACGTGAACTTCGCCGTTACCAACAGCGTGTGGCGGGCATTCTTCCATGATCCGCGCTACACGCCCAGCCTTACCCAGCAGCGCCAAGTGGAAAGCGGTCGCTTGGGCCGCAAAACGGGCCATGGCTACTATGACTATGGCACGGCCTCCGCGCCGCAAGAAGTTCAACTGGATGAACAACTGGCGCAGCACATAACGGAGCGCGTGCTTGCCATGCTGATCAATGAGGCCGTGGATGCCTTGTTCCTGCGCGTGGCCAGCGCGGAAGACATTGACCTGGCCATGACCAAAGGAGTGAATTATCCCAAAGGGCTGCTGGCATGGGCCGACGAGCGCGGCGCGGCGCACTGGTTGGGCGTACTGGAGCACTTGCAGGCCGAATACGGCGAAGACCGCTACCGGCCCTCGCCCCTGTTGCGGGGTACGGCGAAGGTTGGAGGGCGCTTTCGCTGAGCTTTCCAAGGATGTGGTGTTATTTTACCCCACTTATATTTACCATGGAAAGAATCTGGTATCTTTGCCGCCCAATTCACAAACCAACACATGACGACCTTGAACCGCTCCTTGCTCATCGGCACCGCAACGGCGATGATCGCCCTGGCTTCCTGCGGAAGCCCTGAAGCTCCCGCCACCACTGAACCAACCGCGCCTGCTGCACCGGCAGCGGCTGAAGTGGCCTATACCGTGGACACCGCCACCAGTGCGGTGGATTGGAAAGGCACCATGGTTGGTGTGAAGAGCCATACCGGCACCTTGCACTTTGCCAGCGGTGACCTGAAGGAGCAGGGCGGCGCGCTTACCGGCGGTTCGTTCACGGTGGACATGCGCTCCTACACGTTCACGGACACCAACTACGCCAAGCCCGGTTCCAAACAGGGCACCAAACAGAACCTCATGGGCCACCTGATGTCCCCTGAATTCTTTGCCGTGGACAGCTTCCCCACCGCGCAGTTCACCATCACTTCAGTGAGCGGCAATACCGCCACGGGCGACATGACCATCCGCGGGCACAAGAGCACCGAAAAGGTGGAGAATATCAGCATCACCGCCGATGGCAAAACCATCAGTGCCACGGGTGACCTCACCTTCAACCGCCAGAAGTACGGCGTGTCCTGGAACTCACCCATGAAGGACATGGTGCTCTCCAATGACATCGTGCTGAAGATCGAGCTGAAGGGCACGGCAAAGTGACCCCAGCGTACGGCGAATATTCCAAAATGGGCTGCCTGCACCAGGCGGCCCATTTTCTTTGCGTCCGTTGCAACTTCCGCTTGGGTCAGTCACTCTCGCAGGTAGTGCCGAAGCGCGAATGTTTGTTGTTCGGCCCGTCGCCAGTGGCGCAGCGGGCCCGCCCTTTCACGTCTGCGTCCATTTTCATCGGCGCCAGCAACGCACCGCTGGCTTCGGCCACGTAATGGTATTCTTCAACGCCCTTGGTGCGCACGGACGGGCAGGCGGGTTTTACCACTGTCCGCAAGGCTTTGCCGCGGTCCGGTTCCAATGTATCCTTCGTTGCCATAAGTGCTTTTCGGTTTAGGTCTACTGGAATGTCCAGCCGGTGGTGCCGGCCGTATTGTTCACGGGGTTTAGCAGCATCACCGGGATCATGGCCCTGTTGGTGATCATATCCTCTTCATAGGGCACGCCCAAGGTGCCGAAGATATTGGTTCCCGCCATGTTCATCACGGCGATCAGGTCCGCATCGATCTTTTGGGCGTAGTCCAGCACGGCCTTCACAAAGCCATTGCTGCCGGTATCGGCCACCATGGCCTCCATGGCAATTCCGCGTTCCTCAAAGTACTTCTTCGCAAACAGGATATTGTCCTGGAGCTTGTGGTGAAGGAATTCATCCGATTCCCGCGGCACGATCACGTGGGCCATTCCCTTGAAATAGGAGGCCAAGTGCGCCACCAGCCCGATGTTCTGACGCGTTTCACGCTGCAGGTCCATGGGCACTACAATGTGCCGGTAGCCACCAGCCTTCAATCCGCGCTCCTGCACTACGATGAAGGGTACTTCGCTGCTGGTGATCACCCGCAGCGCACGGCTCCCGGTGATGAACTGCATGCCACGCATGCCATGCGTGCCCATCACGATCAGCTCCGCCCCTATCTCCTTGGCTGCATCACCAATGCCAGCGTAGGGCTTCCCTTTCCGGACCATGGTGAACACGGGCACATTGGGGTCAATTGCCCGTGCCCGTTCCTTTTCACCCTCCAGCCGGCGCAGCACCACTTCCTTTTCGCCCATCTCCGGCACCATGTGCAACAGCCAAACCTCCGCACCCATGGTTCGTGCCAGCTTCATGGCATGATCCATGGCGTAATCGATTACACTGGTAAAATCGGTGGGCACCAAGATTTTCTTGGCCTGCCCTGGATGGGGTTGCTCGGTGGTTTTCATGATGCACGCCCCTGCGCAGATCATGTGCCCGATGTTGCCAAAAAGGCCCAAGTGCATGGTGGGCAAGGCAAACGCTGCGATCCGGTCATTTTGCACATGGTGGCGAATGTGGAGAAATCACTACGCCGGGAAACACGTGCGCCCAAGAAGGGGCTCTTTCCCCTGACAAAGATCATTTTGCCGCCATGAGGGCTGGCCGCCTAGCGGAATCCGTCACTGCCGCGAGATCAAAAGTGCCCGGTTAATATTTTCATGAAACCGTTTTGTGCGGCAACCATGGTACCTTCGCGGCCTGTTTACCGGTTCCCCGGTGAAAAACCAAAACAACTTCTTAAACACTGCAATGGCAACGAAGGATGTCGAGCAGCCTGTGCGCAAGCAAGGCATGTACGAAGTGGTCATGGAGCAATTCGCCCATGCCGCTGATGTGATGGGCCTGGATCCGGGCGTACGCAAGATCCTGAGCAAGACCAATACCGAGATTGAAGTGAACTTCCCGGTCCGCCTGGACAACGGCAAGATCGAGGTGTTCACGGGCTACCGCGTGCAGCACAACAATGCGCTCGGACCCTACAAGGGCGGGTTGCGCTACCACGATACGGTGGACCTGGACGCCGCACGTGCATTGGCCATTTGGATGACCTGGAAGACCGCGCTGGCTGGCCTGCCGTTCGGCGGTGCCAAGGGCGGCATCCACATTAACCCGAAGAACTATTCCAAGGGCGAGCTGGAGCGCATCACCCGCCGGTTCACCTATGCCCTTGGCGACAACATCGGCCCGGACCTGGACATCCCGGCACCGGACGTGAACACCAACCCGCAGATCATGGCTTGGATCGCGGACACCTTCTCCTCCACCAAGTCTCCCAGCACCCGGTTCGTGAACCTGCACGTGGTAACGGGCAAGCCCGTGGGCGCTGGTGGGCTCGCAGGTCGTGACCGTGCCACCGGCTTCGGCGTGGTGGCCAACCTGAAGTCGTGGTCCAAGCTTACCGGGCAACCGCTGAAAGGCATGCGCTTCCTGGTACAGGGCTTCGGCAACGTGGGCTACTGGACGGCCCACTTCCTGATCAAGGAAGGAGCCACGCTCATCGCCGTTCAGGACGCTTCCGCCACTTTCAAGAACGAGAAAGGCATCGACCCCGAAGCACTGCAGGCATACAGCGACGCGAACGGCCGCAACGTGAAGGGTTTCCCGGGCGCACAGGAGATCGATCCCAAGGAATTCTGGGGCCTGAAGTGCGACATCCTGGTGCCTGCCGCGCTGGGCAACCAGATCACCGGTGACAATGCCAACGCGATCACCGCGAAGGTGGTGGCCGAAGGAGCCAATGGGCCTACGAACATTGAAGGCGAGGCCATCCTGAAGAAAAAAGGCGTGGACATCATTCCGGACATCCTGTGCAACTCGGGCGGTGTGATCGGAAGCTACTATGAGTGGCTGCAGAACAAGCGCGCCGAGATCTGGAAGATCGAGCAAGTGCTGGAAATGATCCAGGACAAGGTGGACACGTCGTTCGGGAAAGTGGTGGAGGCCGCGAAGGAGCACAAGGTGGACTGGCGCACCGGTGCATACATTGTGGCGCTGCGCCGCCTGGAGGACACTTACATGGACCGCGGCATTTTCCCATAGGCCAAGGCCCGTTCACCAAACCAAAAACCATGGCGTTGGGGCGTTGCAGGACATTGTCCGGCAGCGCCCCGATGCCTTTCACAACCCACTTGCCATGAACAATCCCAAACTGATCATCACCGCCAAGGAGCGCGACCTCATCGTGTCCTGGATCACCGGATTTTCCCCGGCCGACATCAGTGTGAAGAACAGCCTGCAACAATTGTTGGAAGAACTGAAGCATGCGGACATCCGGGCGGAAAAGGACCTTCCAGGTGATGTAGTGCGCGTGAACAGCATTGTGACCGTGAACTCGCCCACCGCGCGCAAGGAGGGTCTGCAACTGGTGCTGCCCGAACATGCGGACCTGAAGGCCAACAAGCTGTCCGTGTTCTCGGTAATGGGCTCTGCCCTGATCGGTTACCGGCAAGGCACCACCATCAAGTGGCAGTTGCCCAAGGGCGAGGAGACCATTGTGCTGGAGAAGGTGGACAATTCGAAGTGCGCTTGACCGCAGACTCAGGCCAGCTGGTCAATGGCCGTTTCAATTTCCTCTGAGAGGTTCTTCCACTGCGCGGCATTTCCGGAAGCGGCCAGTGCGGCTTCGCGCATTTTGGACCGGCCAAAGCCGAGCACTTGTTTCAGGCTGATGTGCGGGGGAAATGAAAGTTCGCCCCCGCTGACCACGGCATCGATGATGAAGGGCTTTTTCGAGGCTTGTGCCTGGGCAATCGCCGCATCGATGTCCTTGGCATGCTCCACGCGGACCCCGTCGCCGCCGCAAAGCTTGGCGTAGTCGGCGAAATTCGGGTTGAATTGCTTGAGGGCACCGTACTGCGGCGCAAGCCCGGACTCTTCCATCTCCAATTTCACAAAGCCCAGCTCTCCGTTGTTGAAGAGCAGCACCTTGATGGGCAACTTTTGTTCCACAGCGGTAAGGAAATCCTGCATGCCCATGGTAAAGGACCCATCACCGACCAAGGCCCAAACTTCGCGTTGCGGGTAGAGGGCTTGTGCGCCGATGGCCGAGGGCAGGCCAACGCCCATGGACCCGTGGTTGAAGGAACCCAGGATGCGGCGCTCCCCGTGGAAGGAGATGTTGCGAACGGCCCAGATGGCCGATGTGCCGGTTTCAATGGTGAAGATGGCATCGGCCGCTGCGTGCTGATCAACGGCACGTGCAAAGATCTGTGGATGCAGGGGCTCATGGGCCTCGGCAGGGTCGGCATCTTGGCGCATGGTGTCCTTCCATTTGGCAAAGGCTTCCTGCAAGGTGGCCCGGAAGGAATTGTCCGCCTTGGCCGCCACCATACCGGTGAGCCTGTCCGCCGCCACCTTCACGTCACCGTGCACGGCCGCATCCACGGGGATCCGGTTGCCGATGTTCTCCAACCGGGTGTCCACCTGCACCACCTTGGTGCCAAATGGGAGGAAGCTGTCATACGGGAAATCCGTGCCCAGCATCAGCAACAGGTCGGCTTTCATGATCGCGTGGTAGCCGGCTGGATCCCCGATCAAGCCGGTAAGTCCCACCACGCCCGGTGTGTCACGGTCAAAGACATCGGCAGCGCGGAAGGTGTGCACAATGGGGGCCTTGAGCTTCTCCGCCAATTGCAGCACCTCGCCCTTGGCCTCCCTGCACCCTGCACCGGCCAGGATGGTGGTGTGTTTGCTGGCATTGATCAACGCGGCGGCTTGCTTGAGCGATCCTTCACCGGGGGTGAGCACCGCATCGGACAAGGGGATGGCCGAGAGGTACTTCTCTCCCGCCGCCACCATCGCCGCCACGTCCGATGAGAGTTCAATTCGGCACACCGCTCCTTCCGCAAGGGCGATCTTGATGGCCCGCTGGATCAGGCGCGGCGCTTCTTCAGGTGTGCGGATGATGGCTTGGTAGGCGCACACGTCATCAAACATCTTCTTCAGGTCCACCTCTTGGAAGTAGTTGGTGCCCTGCTGCACCGTGGGCACTTGGCCGGTGATGGCCAATACCGGGGCCTTTTCTTTCTTCGCGTTGTACAAGCCGTTGATCAGGTGCAGCGCGCCAGGCCCCACGGTGCCCGCGCATACCGCCAGCCTGCCATTGAGCGCGGCCTGCGCATAAGCCGCATAAGCGGCGGTTTCCTCATGGCGCACCGTGGTCCACACCACTTTGTCCTGCCTGCGGATCGCGTCCACAAAATGGTTCAAGGCATCGCCGGTGAGGCCGAACACGCGGCGCACGCCGGCATTGGTGAGGATCTGCAGGAGCTGGTCGGACACGTTCATGGCGGTGTGCTTTGAAGCGGAAAGGGGAACCGGCATCCCGGTTCCCCTTTCCCAACAAGCCGCCGCCTGAAATGGTTCAGGCAATGGGCCTACTTGAACTCGATCAGCCCGTACCGGTAGTCCTTCTTGCGGCTGGCGTAGATGAACATATTCTCATCCTTCAGTTCCACGCAATCCTTCGGGCGCAGGATCACGTCACGGCGTTCGGGCGAGAACAGGGCTTCCCGCGTGGTGTTGCCTTCGCTGTCAATGGTGGCCAGCACCACCAAGGCATCTTTGCCCGTCAGGCTGAACTGCTTCACTTTGTCGCCCGGCTTCAGAAAGAGGTTTTCGCCGGTGTCATTGAACACTAAGTAAATGTTGCTTCCCTTCACGTCCACGGCGAAACTGCTGTACATGCCTCCATCGTTGGAAGTGACCTGGTGTTTGGGCACCTTGTTGGCCCATTCAATGTTGCCTTCCGGATCAATGTTGATCACCAGCACATCGTTGTAGTAGTAGTTATAGATCGTTTGGGTGGCCGTGCCCCCGTTGCCGGTGGAATACGTATAGGTGGAGACCACCACGTAATACTGCTCGGCCAGCAACACTGCGCCCCCGTCCTCGCGGCGGATGATGTCATGGAGCGTGTACTCCGGCATTTCGAGCTCCTCCCCTTTCCTGTCGGCCTTTTTCTTGGCCTTTTCGGCCTGTTTCTCGGACATGTACATGGTGATGAAATCATCACTGAAGTCCTTGAAGCTGGAATGTGTTACCTGCTTGGTGGCACGGTCCAACCGGAGGAAAAAGGCGCCGCCGACGTTGAAACTGTTCTTGTTGCCATAGAGGCCGGCGCAGATAATGTCCCCATCCTTGCCCATGGACAGCGTCATGTCCTGCAGGAACTTGTCCGACACGGTGATCGGGTTGTCCTGGGGCGTGGGCGAATCACCGCTGTACACCAGCAAGTGGTATTCATAGGTGGACTTGTTGGCGCGTTTCAGGTCCCGTTTCTCCTGCTTGGCGGCATATTTCACGCCCAGTACGATCACGCTTCCATCGTTGTCCACGCGCTGGGTTTCCGCCTTGAACTCCATATCGCCATACGGAAGCTTGAAATCCTGTGACCACAAGGGTTGCTCCATGCTTGCTTCATAGATGCTGATGTGCGATTGCTCATCACCATCCTTTTGCTTCGGCGGAAACACTTGGACCAGCACCTTGGACCGGTCCGGGGAGGCTGAAATGCTGAATTGGCCGATGTTGGAGGATTTTTCAGCCGGGATCACGGCCACCCGTTCAAAGCGCTTGCGCGGGCTGAAGTCGGCACGTGCATAGGTGCTTACAAAAAGGCGGTTCTCGTTGTCCTTCTTGTCGTACATCTGCGTAAACACCAGTATTTCATCCTGCATGACCAGGAGCGTATGCACGTTCAGGTCGTGCTTGTCCAACTCCGAGTCGATGGGTTTCTGCCATGCTGTCTTCACGCCGTCCATGCGCTGCACGAACCACTTGTCCTTCCGCTGGACCAGCAAGTAGCTGGAATTGTCCATGTCGCCGATGACCATGTTGAACTTTCCGTTCTCCTTGTCGGTCTGGTCCGCCCCCCACTGCACATGGGCCTTGTCGGTCTTGGTTTGTGCCAGCGCGGGGTTGGCCATTGCCAGCAACAGCGGCACAGCCAGAAACTGAACGTTCTTCATTGGGGCGGATGTGGTTTTAGGGCGCCGAAACTAACAGGATTTGACAATCCTGGCAGGCCCCCCCGGATCCCGCTCAGTGATTGGGCTTGAGGTCGTAGATCTGGCGGATCTCCTCCAGCCTTTGCTCAAAGTTGAAGTGCAGGTCCACCAATTGCCCGGTGGCCATGTCGAACACCCATCCATGCACGGACGGCGTGCGGTCCTTCAGGAAGGATTTCTGGAACACGGCCGTCTTGATCACATTGATGCACTGTTCCTCCACGTTGAGCTCCACCAAGCGGCGGTAGCGCTGCTCCTCGCTGGTGATGGCGTCCAGCTCGGTACGGTGCAGCCGGTACACGTCGCGTATTTGGCGCAGCCAGGGGTTCAGCAGGCCGAGGTCCTGGGGTTCCATGGCCGCCTTCACACCGCCGCAGCCGTAGTGCCCGCAGATCACCACGTGCTTTACATGCAGCGCCCCAATGGCGTATTCCACCACGCTGAGCGCATTGAGGTCGGCACTGCCCACTACGTTGGATATGTTTCGGTGAACGAACACCTGCCCGGGGCCCGCCCCCATCAGTTCCTCCGCACTGGCACGGCTGTCGCTGCATCCCACGTACAAGATCTCCGGCTGCTGGCCCTGCGCCAACCGCTTGAAGTAGTCCTTGTCGCCGGCCAATTTGTCGGCGATCCACTTGCGGTTGTTGGCGAATACCTGTGCGTAAAAACTGTTCTCTTGGCCAGCCATGATTGGTTCTTGAATTGCTTGTCTCTTTGCTTAACGCCGAATGGACGGGCTTTGCGGCGAAGTGCCCTCTGCGCTCAGCCTTCCGCAGCTTTGAGCGTGTTGAGCAACAGGCTCGTCACGGTCATGGGGCCCACGCCGCCCGGCACGGGCGTGATCCAACTGCACTTCGGCGCAATGGCGTCAAAGTCCACGTCGCCAGCAATGCGGTAGCCGCTCTTGCGCGATGCGTCCGCAAGGCGGTGAATGCCTACGTCCACCACCACGGCGCCTTGCTTTACCATGGCCGCCGTGATGAAACCCGGCTTGCCAATGGCCACGATGAGGATGTCGGCCTGGCGGGTGATGGCCGGGAGGTCCTTGGTGCGGCTGTGCGCAAGGGTGACGGTGCAGTTGCCCGGATTGCTGTTGCGGCTCATGAGGATGGCCATGGGCGTGCCCACGATGTTGCTGCGGCCCACCACCACGCAGTGCTTGCCTTCGGTGGGCACCTCGTAATGCTTCAGCAGTTCCACGATGCCGTTGGGCGTAGCAGGCAAGTAGCCGGGCAGCCCAAGCATCATGCGGCCGAGGTTCTGCGGGTGGAAGCCGTCAACGTCCTTGCCCGGCGCAATGGACAGGGTAACACGCTCTTCATTGATGTGCTTGGGCAAGGGCAGCTGCACGATGAAGCCGTCCACTTCGGGGTCGTTGTTCAACCGTTCCACTAGCGCAAGCAACGCGGCCTCCGTAATATCTGCCGGCTGCTTCAGCAAACTGCTGCGGAAGCCCACTTCCGCACAGGCCCTCACCTTGCTGCCCACATAAGTTTGGCTGGCGGGATCCTCCCCTACCAGCACAGCGGCCAAGTGCGGCGTCCGTCCGCGTTTCTTACCGATCCGTTCGGCTGCTTCGGCAATGCGCACCCGCAGGGCTTTTCCGCATTCAACGCCGTTGAGTTCCCGGTAAGTGGTTTGGCTGGACATTGTGCGCCGAAGCTACGGTTTGGCAAATTGTCAAGAAAAACCGCTGCGCCGAAAGGTCCACTGCGTGAAGACGGCGGCAGGAAAAAAGTGGGGAAAGAGTGCAAGGGTGAAAGGGTGAAAGGGTGCAAAGGTGAATGCAACTGAGTTCGTCATAGGGACCCCCTTCTCTGGCGCGAGCGTCCTCCGCTCGTGCCCATCCTCCAAGAGCCTGCACCTTTCCAGTTCCCAGAACACACACTTGGACTTTGAATGCGATGCTGTGCCGTGAGAATACGGCACGAGCGTGGACGCTTATTCTATGACAAAAACAAGCGGGCGTAAAGGTTTTCTTTAGGCATGCGGAACTCCGGATGATGAAAAGGAGAAGGTTGCCCTTCCCTTGCCATCATCATCCGTCGTTC
>JAFDZY010000167.1 GCA_018266685.1 Bacteroidota bacterium | reverse complement strand
TAAAAGAAAACACTTATTTTTTGATTTTAAGTTTAAAGCCAAATACTTAGCATTTATTTCCTGTCTGTTAGAGAAACCTGATTTATCTGTAAAAACAGCTTTAAAGTCGATTTTCAGAAAAAGTCAGGTCAGGTTAATTTCGGAAAAGTTCGAAATAAACCTTAACTCCCAAATTGTCTGTTTGTCACCAAGTCAATGGAAAAATTGTTTTTTAGAAATGTTGGAAGTTGTCCCAGAAAAGTTTCACCCTTCGTAGTTTAAAGTCGGTTTGTCAAGATGATTTTTCTGGTTTGGTGTTGTCTTTTAAGCTGCCGCATAACTCCCTAATATGCGCATGTTTTACGTGAGTCAATCGGCGTAACTCGCTGTGTGTTAGGCAGCGACTGAGGAAGCCGCTTTGTAATAGTGACCTTGCCAATACACAAAATGCGCAAGTGGTTCATAGGCTGTCCAATGGGCTTTTGACCTTCTTCGTTTCGCGGTTGGTGACCTGGGTGTAGATCAATGTTGTCTCGATCTTCTCGTGGCCCAGGAGTTTTTGGATGTGGCCGATGTCGGTACCCGCTTCCATGAGGTGTGTGGCATAAGAGTGCCGCAAGCCATGTATGCCCACCTGCTTGATGATGCCCGCCGCTTTCATGGCCTGCTTGAAGACGGCTTGGGCGCTCCGAGCGGAGTAAGGCCCGCCATACTGGCCCTCGAACAGGTATTCCTTGGGTTGGTATTCCTTGTAGTACATCCGCAACTGCGCTAAGATACTCTCCGGCAAGTTCACGTAGCGATCTTTTTTGCCCTTGCCCCTCACGATCACCACCTGCATGTTGCCGCTGTCGATGTGTTGGACTTTGAGGCCAACGATCTCCGATACCCGCAAGCCCATGCCGTAGCACAAGCGCAGCAGGGTGTTGTGCTTCAAGTTGGAGGTGGCCTCCAACAGCTTCTTTATGTCGCGCTGGCTGATGTGCTTGGGCAGGGTGCTGTGCTTCTTGGGCCGGGGGATCTCGGCGAAGAATTTTTCGCGGTGCAGTACCTGCTCGAAATAGAACTTGATGGCATTGAGGCGGGAGTGCAGGGTGGCCTCACTCAGCTTCAGTTCGCTCGTGCAATACAGCATGTAGCTGCGCAGGCGTTCCGGCGTGAGGCTGTCAACCGGCACATCGTTCAACACGAACAGGAGTTGTGCGAATTCGTTGCGGTAGGTGTTCTCCGTGTGCGGGCTGTATCCCTTGAGCCGTAGGGTTTCCACCATACGCTGCAAGGCCGGCCTGTTCACTTCACCTATGCGGGCCGGCGCCTGTTTTACTTGCTCCTTGGGCGCCAAGCCGAACTGCTGGCGGTATTGTTCAGTGTCCCGCACATACCACGCTTTCAGGGTGCGCGACCAGCGCGCACCGGGCAGTTGGCGCACGCGGGCCACCAGCTCCTTGTGGTAGGGGAAGCGAATCAGCAGCACGGCCTCATCACGGTGCATACCGGGTTCCACGGTCCACACTTCTTGCGGAAGTGGCGTTTCCGGATTCTTCGCTGGCGTGGAAACCGCTTCCATGTTGCCAAGGTAATGTGCATTTCCCATTGGATAGGAATGCGCACAGCCTCCATGGCTACCTTCACGCCCCCATGTCCCTGCACACGCCCTCCACCAATGGGAACGATGACAAGCGCCTCTTCCTGCTGGACGCCTACGCGCTGATCTTCCGCGCCTACTTCAGCTTCATCCGCACACCGCGCATCAACAGCAAACACCAGAACACCAGCGCGGCCTTCGGCTTCACGCTCACCCTGCTGGACCTGATCAAGCGCGAGAAGCCCACGCACTTGGCCGTGGTGTTCGACAAGGGCGCGCCGCAAGTGCGCTTGGACGTGCATCCGGAATACAAGGCCAACCGCGACGAGACGCCCGACGACATCCGCAGCAACGTGCCGTGGATCCGCCGCATCATTGAGGCCTTCAACATCCCCGTGCTCGAAAGCCCCGGTTACGAGGCCGATGATGTGATCGGCACCTTGGCCAAGCAAGCCGAAAAGGAAGGCTACACCACGTACATGGTGACGCCCGACAAGGATTTCGGGCAGCTTGTCACCGATCAGTCGTTGATCTACAAGCCCGGCAAGAGTGGTGCGCCGCCGGAGGTGCTGGGGCCCAAGGAGGTGTGCGAACGCTGGGGCCTGGAGCGCCCCGACCAGGTGCGCGACATCCTGGGGCTGATGGGCGACGCGGTGGACAACATCCCGGGCATCCCGGGCATCGGCGAGAAAACGGCGATCAAGCTGGTGCAACAGTTCGGCAGCCTGGAGGGCGTGCTGGAGGGCACGGAGCAATTGAAGGGCAAGCAGAAGGAGAACGTGATCGCCTTTGCGGAGCAGGGGCGCATGAGCAAGCAGTTAGCCACGATCATCACCGATGCGCCGGTGGAATTGGACCACGAGGCCCTGCACCTGGACCAGCCGGATGAGGCGAAGGTGCGCGAGGTGTTCGAGGAGCTGGAGTTCCGCACGCTGCTGAAGACCGTGCTGGGCGGGGAGAGCGCAGCGGATCCGGCTCCGTTGCGGATGAAGGTGACGCCGAAGCAGCAGCCGGATCTGTTCAGTGGGCATGGAGGTGAGGGGGGTCCTTCGGCTTCGCACAGGGAAGGTGAGGCCCTTCGGCTCCGCTCAGGGCAATTGGGGGATTTGAGCATGGTGCCGCACGACTACCGCGTGGCGGCCACGGCGGAGGAACAGGAAGCCTTGGCGAAGGAGCTGACCGGCTTGAACGCCTTCTGCTTCGATACGGAGACCGATGCGTTAAACCTGCAATTGGCGGAACTGGTGGGGCTCTCCTTCAGTTGGAAGAAGCACACGGGCTGGTACGTGCCGGTGCCTGCGGGGCGCGAGGCCGCGCAACAGGTGCTGGAGCGGTTCCGCCAGCCGCTGGAAGACCTGCGGATCACCAAGGTGGGGCAGAACATCAAGTACGACATGCGGGTGCTG
>JAFDZY010000166.1 GCA_018266685.1 Bacteroidota bacterium | reverse complement strand
GCTTCAATGAGGCCACGGCATTGCTACCGTGGAGATCGTAGCTCGCCTGGCTCATAACCAGGAGGCCGTTGGTTGCTTCAATGAGGCCACGGCATTGCTACCGTGGAGATCAGCCCTCGCTAAACCGGTTGGTACATACGGCGGATAGTGTGGCTGTTCGAGTGCTGGCGAATTCGACAGGTCGGAAAGAACGGAGTGCGCCTCGAAATTGGAGGAATCGATGCGAAAGTAACAGGAAATCAAGGAACTGCAACGGTTGCGAGCACTGGTGCAGGAAGGGAATGCCACACGAGCACTCGCAGGGGCAACGGCACAACATGGGAGCCACTCCTCAAATGATCGTCACCCCGCGTTGCACCGCGCTGAATGGCTTGCCCAAACTTACCACATTCGGGCGTTCCCGCGAAGCCGGGCCAAGGTCCATCAATATCACATGGTCCTCCAGCAGATCGATGGCTTCCTCGATGCGGCCCAGCAACTGCGCTTTCCGCATAGGCGAAAGCAGGCATTGGAACACGCTCAACTGCACCCATTCACCATGACCTTGCATCAGTTTGTACAACTGCCGCCAGCGCTTGGGGTGGCGTACATCATAGACGATCATGTACAAATGCTCTTCCCGGTTCATCGCGTGGTGAAGTTGGGGTTTTCCTCCAGTTCGCCCAGCAGGTGGCGCCCCAGCAGGCGCGCCTGCAATTCCAGCACAGTGCGGTAGGGCACTTGGTAGCCGAACACCGGATGGGTAACCTCCTGCGAGAGCCTCCGCTCAAACGCGGCTATGTAGGCCTTGCGGCCCGCTTCGTTCAGGTTCACCGCAGGGCCTGCCTGCATAAAATCCGAGGCGGCCACCTCACCGTTGTTGATCACTTGGATCACCGTGCTGTCCACGATAAGCGGGCGGAAGGGTTCCATCAGGTCCAACGCCAGGGCCGGCCTGCCGTAGCGGGGTTGGTGGTAGAAGCCCCGGTAGGGGTCGAAGCCCACGCCCGATAGCACCTGGTGCCAGGTCCGTGTGAGCATGGCATATCCGAAGCTCAGCAACGCGTTCACCGGATCGGCCGGAGGGCGGCGGTTTCGGCCGTTGAAGTCGAAGCGGGTGGTGCCTTCGTCATTGGTGGAAAACATCCGGGCAAAGTGCGCGAAGTACTTGGCCGCTGCCGCCCCCTCGATGCCCAGGAGTTCACCAAGGCTTTCGGTACGGGCACTTTTGGCGATCAATTGCTTGAACTCCTGGGCCAGTTCCTCCGGCATGCCCTCATCCTTCCAATTGCGCCGCAACAGCGTGCGGGCATTGGCGATCTTGGCGGCTACCAGTCCCTGGGCAATGCGCAGGCACCACGCTTCATCGAAGCTGGCCTTGTATTGGGCGGTACGCAGTTCCACGTTCTTGTGGCCCGTGCCCGTGGTATGGCCCATGAACCAGCCGCCATAGCCGTGCCAGTTGATGGGGACTTCCCGCTGCATCAATTCATGCAGGGTGGGCGTGGTCACGTACACGTTGCCCAGGATCACCAGGCTGTTCACGTCGGCCAAGCGCACCTTGGTGGTGTTGCCATCGCCATCCTCCACCACTAAGGTCTCGCCGCTCTTGGCCACTTTCCCGTGGTGCGCCTGTACGTATAGGGGCAGCGCCGGTGTGCGCTCCACGGCCAAGGGGCGCACGTCCTGCGTGCGTTCCTTGGCAAAGTTGAGCTCATCGGGCATGCAGATGCCCACCAGCGAGCAGCGCGGGCACTTGGGGCTGCCCACTAACGGTGGGGGCATGGTGCCGCTGGCGCCCATGGCCCGCATGTCGGCCACGGCCTGTAGGGCTTGTCGTTCCAAATCCTTATCCACCGGCACGGGCACGCGCTCCTTGGAGGCCACGAAGTAGATGATGCCGCCGGTGCAGCTGTAGCCATGCTCGCGCAGGAGCAATACCTGCAAGGCCAGTTGCACGCGCTCAGGTTCCCACACGCCGCCCTCCACGTGGGGACGCTTGCCACGCTTGTAATCCACGGGCGTCACCTCGCCTTTTTCGCCCTCCACGAGGTCCAGCTTGGCGATGAGGCCCAAGCCCTCACTGCTGAGGGTGATGCTCCGCGCGTGGATGCGGGTGTCCCCCTCCACATCCTCGGCCTTCGGTAGTTTGCCCTTGCGCTGGTCCACGCGGCGGTGGACGTTGGTGCCCTCCACGGTGTCGCTGCTGGCCGCCCATTCGCCCTGCACCCACATCAGGTAGCTCAGGCGCGGGCAATAGACGTATTCGTTGACCATGCGTGCGGGCAGCAGCTCGGGGAAAGGAGCGTGGCCCTCAGAAAATGTAGCAATGGATCCCATGGGTGTCCGGTTTTGTGGCGTTTGCAGCTTCAAGTTGCGGGCCAAAGCCGGAAAAGTCAAGCGGGGCGGGGTGCCCCGGCCATCCTCACCGTGCCGGACATACAGGATTGCGGACCGGTGCGCCCTCGTCCATCATTCGGCAATGCGGGCTGGAGAAGGGGACGCTTGCGCAAGGAAGGCTACTTCGCCGGGGTGAAGAGGCCGAGGCCGAAGTGGGCGCCGTAACCCAGTGCAATGGGGCCTGCTACCTCCTTGGGAAAGGTGATCTCGAATGCGGCACCATGATCCTGCCCCCGGCTGCCCGCGCCGCGTGTGCGTTGCGTTTGGAACTGGAGTGAGCGCAGGTTGATGTCGTTGAAACGATAAGGGCCACTACGTTCTTCCAGCTTGCGAATGCTGGCTCCAGCGTAGCGCTCATCCAAGGCAAGCAGGCGCAACAGGTCATGGCCTGCGGAACCGACCTGCCAGCCGTTGTCGTCGATCTTGGGCCTGCCGTCCCGGAATGTTTTTGCATGTCGGGTAGATACGAAGGGCGTGACGGATCGCCATATACGTGATAGGCCGAACAAGTGGTCACCGGTGAAGCTTTCAGGCATGCCAATACCATGAAGTACCAAGCGGATGTCGTGCCCGCCATGGCCCCATACCTTGTTCAGGCGGCGCAAGGCCCATGTGGCCTGCTCGTCAAAGCCCATAGGTGCCCATACCGAAATATGGGTAATGATGTCCCGTTTACCGTTGGCTTCGCAGAAGATGTGCGCATGCTCGTGCTGCATGAAGATTGCCCCATCACTATTAGCACCAATGAACACCGGTGCCGGGCGGCCATCCTTCTCGGACCATTTGCATAAGGCATCATGGACCCGTTCGGTCACGGATACCGCTTGGATGATGCGGGGAGGTACGGAGCTTACCACTTCAAAGCGGGCCATGGTGGGCAGGACGGCTTTCTGCGTACGGCGCCTCATGGATCTCTGTGTGAAGGCGTTCTCCGGTCGCGTATAGTCCACGAACCGCGCGCCGGGCGGAAGGTTCCAGCCGGCCTTTTGCAGATCGGCGGTGTCCGCATGCAACGCTCCGAACAGTGCTTCCGGCAGCACCGGCTTCTTTTTCGTCCCTTTCTTTCCGCCCTTGTTCTGTTGCTGCGGGCCGAGGTATTCAAGGCACCACGCTTTGTATTCGTTGTCCGGCATGGCGCAAAGCGTACGCACCACCTGCCAGCGGTCCCGTATTAACTCGCCTTCCACCATGGGGGCGGCGATCCAATGGGTGCGCTCATCATGCTGGGGCAGGGCATTGAGGACACGGCCCATGACCAAGCTTTCCGCACGGCCCAAATAGCCCATTCGCACAGCCAACAAACGCAATGCTTCGCGCTGCGCATCAGGCAACGCACACGACCATACGACCAGCACCTGCTCCTCTGGCGGCGCCTGCACGAAGGCGTCGAAGATCTTGGCGTTCTTCTCGTTGCTGCCTTCAATTACCGGCATGTAGTGGCGGGTATGCGAGGTTGCGGCCCATGGCAGGTGGAAGATGGGCTCTTCTTCCGCCAAGGCAGCCACCAATTCCTGCATGGTGAATGCTTCGATCTCCTCCTGCGCCTTCAGGTACCATGTGGCCACCAAGGCCCGCAGGATGCGCCACGGTGAAGGCGGCCACTCCACCACGCCCTCGTTCACATGCCTTCCCCATGGGGTGGCATGGTAACGCCCTGCCGGAAAGGTGATTTCGAGGATGGTCATGGCTGGCCCTCTTCGTTTTCTTGTGCATCACCTCCTTCGGCATCGCTATTCCAAACGGTCAGGAACTTCTCACGAGCTTTGGCCCCATCGTCTCCCGGATACAATTGTTCAGCAAGCTGTTCAGGGGACAAGTCATCCTGAACCTTTATCTCCAGCTTGGCCGGTGACTTCTTGGAAGCATTCTTCCACTTCACCACCTTCTTCAGGTTTTCAGGTATTTGGGGTTCAGGAAGACCCTCCAACGTTTTCGCTCCAGCCTTCGCTCCATCCCAAATGACAGTAGTGACCGCATCCCCTTCACCGTAAACCTTGTGAATCAAGGTCGGCAATGCATCGTCCAGTTTCTTGATCTCAGGAAGGTCAAACTTGGATGGCCTTTGAATTGTCACGCCATTATCGAGAGCCTCCAAATCGCAAGCGGCTCGCAAACGCAGACCTTCCGCAAAGAAGTGTTGAATCTTGAAGAGGGCGAGCGCAACAAGGAGCTTTTCAGCAGCCTCCCCAAGCCCCAAGCCCCGGATCAATGCAAGATCCAAGTTGAAGTAGGCCGTGATCTTGCCGCAATAGTCGTCCTTGTGGTAGATCAGGTTGCCAAAGCCCTCCTTTGATGTACGACCCTCCTGTTCGGAGTCTTTGGACTGGCGTACCCGATCATGTTTGGCCCCGCCATAAGCGGCTACCGTCACGTCTTCCGCTTCGATGAACGCAGTGATCGTACGAGGTAGCCGGACGACACCCCCTATCTTCTCCATGAACACACCGTGAAGCAGCGAGTTTGGGTCGTACTGTAGCAGAGCCTTGGCAAGCTTTCTCCGATCAAAGGGTTTGTTCCTGTCATAGCCAATGGCTCCCATGATCGCATCAAAGCCCTCTGCGTTCACGATGTATGGGCTGTTCAGCCGGTGCGCCTCCAACACGGAGTTGGTGAGTGAATTTCCAGCGTTGTCCTTCACTTTCACCACGGGCAACCCTTTCAATGGATCGGCCCAATCGTCGTTCACTTCATTCCAACACACCTTCTCCAAGCGGTTGGCCATGCTTTGGGCGCTTTCGACCAGCAGCATCTTGCGGCCATCGGGGCCATCGTAGGTGGCGGCGCCCAGATCGGGGAAGCCGGTGGGTTGGAAACGGGTGCCTTGCAGGGGCTTCAGGCTGGCCTTCAGCAATAGGCGCGGTTGGTCTTTCAGTACGTCAAGGTTCATGTGTTCGCGGTTTGAATTTCTTGTTCTGTGATGTACTTGCCCAGCAGGCGCATGTCACGCGGTGCGATGGGGAAGAGCATGGAGGAGGCGGTGCGGCGGGCCACATCACCGGCTACGGGCAGTTCGCTGATCAAAGGAGCAAGGCTCGATGCCCGCAGGCGCCGAACCGCAAGGCGAGCGGCCCCGTCACCATCGCCTGCCATGGCCCGGTGCAGAATGCCCGGCACCAAGGGAATGGGATCCTCCCCTTTGGCCGTGCGCTGAAAGCAGAGCCGAAGCAAGGAGTAGAAGGATGAAGGCACGGCGCGAAAAGCTTTCTCGTCCCTTTCGTCCGCAAGCACCGTGGTATCACCTTCCTCCAGTTCATTGGCTCCATGGCCCGGGCGACCTTCCCATGCATCGCGTTGCTGTTGGGCGACTTGTTCCCAATCGATCAGGGCCAGCCCCCATAACAGATCCGCGAACAGGCGTTCGTCGATCCGTCCTTCGATAAAGGCCGTGATGTCGTCCAACATGGCATAACGCGGCGACCAGTCGGGCCAGCCCTTCACACCCGCCTGCTGGGCGCGCATGAGGCGCCGGGCCAAGATGCCATTGAGCGCATCAACAAGGCCGCCATCGTGCCAGACGGCATCGTTCTTCAGGGGATCCAGCCACGTGAACCAACTGCGGCCCTTGCTACCCATCACTGCGACCTGTTCCAAGTGCTGGCGGAAGTGGAGTGTCTCGTTCTTCCCCAGGTACATGCGCAAACCGGCCAGCGAAGCGGCGAGGCGGAATTCTGTAGTGTGCTTTGATCTGGTCGCATCGAACCATGAGGGACTCAATCCTGTCAATGGTCTGATGCCCGCTTTCTTCGCCCATTCAAGACTGGCACCAAGGCACTTTTCCATGCCACCCAACGCCACCATGACATCAAGCAGCCTATCGTCGGAAGCATCGCCTGACGCCATCGACAAGGCCGTGATCCGGCGTTCGATGAGCGTCATGGCTCGTGCCACCGATGAAGGGCATTTATCCGACTTTGATGCGGACGTGAGTCCATCCAGCCGTTGGTCCACATCGCGCAACAGGTCCACATGCGGGTTTCGCTCCGGGTAAATCCTGCCCTGATCCACCGCTGAGTAGTAGTTGTTGCCGCCAATGCGCCCCTTGAAGAATCCAATCCGCTGGAACGATGAAATGCCCCGGTCGCATCCCAACTGGGCCATCGCGGCAAAGACATCGCTTCCGCTCTTGACCATGTGGCCATGCTTTTCCACTCTGCCTTCAGCGAACAAAGTCGATACTTCCTTCAGCGTGGAAGGCTTTTCCCATAAGGGCATCCAAAGCTCTCTTCCAAAAGCTTCGTTCTGTATGGATGAGCCAAGGCCCACTGGCGAGGATTGGAACAAGAACGGAAAACGTGCTGAAGGTGCGCATGTGCTGTCGAACTTGCGACCCAAGGTGCCTGCGAACAGAAGCGTGCCATCCATCATCAGAATGAAGTCCCATGGGTTGCTTGCCGCACTTGCTTGGAATCCGTTCGTTTGATTGGGACCACCCCAACGGCGGACATCAAACAACACAGGAGATAGTCTTGCGATGTTCGTGCCGGGGGCATGTGTCCCGAACAAGGACGCATCCAATGCCTTTTCAGGGACGAACGTGTTCCCGTCAGCTGCTTTGACCGGTTTCTGCCGCTGCGCTTGAAAGTCTGGCAATGCCATCCACAGGCACTGCATATAGTTGTCCGAAAAGTGGCTGTTGCCATCGCTGCCACCTCCACCGCCAAGCAGGGCATTGAACGAAGGCACATCCGGCTCGATCACCGAGGCTGCATCCAACCAACCAATAACATCATCGGGCAACGCGTTCCTCAACGCGGTCAACAGGTCGGCTTTAAGCCTGCGCTGACTATTACCCGAGCCTTCAATGCTCTTCTTGCTCTTGACGCCCGCATCTGCCATCGTACGAAGGGTCCGGCGAAGCACATCCCTGTATACTTCCAATCTTGTGCTCGTAGTGCTCAATACAGCTTCAATCACCGAGGCTGATGTCGGGGGCTTCGAGAATTGCTTTGCGGGGTTCTCTTGGCCAACAGCGAAGAAGTCGTTCCCACTCCATGGAACGACGATCGGCGTCGGCCGATACTCCTCCAAGAAAAACCTCTGCAGTTCCTCGCAGGACAGCGACGTGCGCAACTCGAAGTATTCGCCGCGCCATCTGCCACAAGCGTGTGGGTCTTTCTGTTCGGCCACGAGGCGCAGGATGCCAAGCGCCTTGAGGTAGTGCGCCAAGGGTACGGGCGTACATCCGGTGAGCAGGTGTTCGTGCATGGTCATGAAGCATTGGGTTGTGGGTGCCGCTGTTCCCACGCCGCCCTGTCCTCCTCGATCAACCGTTCCAGTTCCTCGGGTTTGGGCAGCGCCACCTGGTAGCGCGAGACGAACAACTGATGGTCCAGCCCCGCGATGGCGTACTCCACCTTCGTGCTGTCCTTGTCCGTGCATAGAAGCAGGCCGACAGGCGGGTTGTCACCATCGGCCATCACCTGGTCCTTCCAATAGTTGAGGTAGAAGTTCATCTGCCCGGCATCGGTATGCTGGAAGGCGCGCACCTTCAGATCGATGAGCAGGTGGCAGCGCAGGACCCTGTGGTAGAACACAAGGTCTATCCGGTCGTGCTCGTTGCCTACGGTGATGCGGCGTTGGCGGGCCTCAAAGCAGAAGCCGGTGCCGAGCTCGAGCAGGAAGTGCTGTACGTGGTCCAGCAGGGCGCGTTCGAGGTCGCTTTCCAGATAGTGCGTGCGCTCGGCCAGCCCCGCGAACTCCAGTACGTAGGGATCGCGGATCAAGCTGGCGATGTCGGCGGGTGTTCCTACGGCCTGCTGCCGTGCGCGTTCGATCACCGCGTGCTTGTCGGTGGAGAGTCCGGTACGTTCATAGAGCAGCGAAGCGATCTGGCGTTGCAGCTGGCGCTTGGACCACCCCCCCTTGATGCACTCGTTCTCGTAGAAGGCGCGCTTCCACGGGTCTTCGATGCCGAGCAGGTCGATCAAGTGCGTCCATGACAGGCTCAATACCAGTTCGTGGCCGAGCGGGGAAGGCAGGCGTTC
>JAFDZY010000165.1 GCA_018266685.1 Bacteroidota bacterium | reverse complement strand
CGCTGAGTGAAGGCGTTAGCCCGACTGGCCTCACTGGTTCAGGTTCTTAAACCATATCCTGTCACTTGATGTTTTAAACCATATCCTGTCGTTTGCGACAAGTTATGGTTTAAAACACAGAAAATGTGTCGTGAAGGAAATCTTGTCCGGGTCATAAACCATAAAGTGTCCGGGGGACGCCCCGCGGTCCAATCTTCGACGAAGAATCCGGTCGAAATCCGAGTGTTTCACGCCCCTGCGACAGCCATAAAATGTCCGATCGTGCAGAACTGAAAGCATATCTTGTCCGATCGTGAATTGCTTCCAATTCAACAATTGAGCAGCGGTCTACCGAGCCCAACCAAACTTTGTTCCCGACGAGCTCCCACAGGTCGGTGAAGGTGTTCGCCCCATCCGTCCAGAAGAGGATGAGGCTTAGAAGGGAGTCACAGAAGAAGACCACCTTCTGCTGATTGATTCTGCAACTGATCCCCGCAAAGTCCTCGTGTGGCTCGAACGACGGGCCTTCGACATCTTCAACGGTGTACCCAAGCTCTCGAGTGAGGGCGAGAAAGTGAGCGACACAATCCCTCCACTCATGGTTGAAGGGGTTCGTCATGGGGCTGTAGAAGCCTAGCCAAACCTGATCCGCTCAAACACACTCTGATCAGGTCGGAGTGGGGCATGGATGGTGCATCGAATCCAATGGATGGTGATAGCCCATCGCAGTCCATTCTGGATTTCGTCCGCAGGTGCAGCGACTTCCCGTCGCACTTGAAGGCAGACTATGCGGCGCTCTACGCCCACTACTTCCAAGTTTCAGATGGGTCCTACGACATCCGCCGCCTGAAGGACCACCTACTGGATCAAATCAAACGGGCGCTTGGGCGAGACACTGGGTCTTCGACCATGGATCTGGCCCGCATCAAGCGGCAATTGATCTACGAACATGTGGTGTGTGGGGCGGAAGTCCTGTACGCGGTGCAGACCCTCGATCTGATCATGGACAGCATACGGACCGAACCGGCGGTCCTGCCGCTTACGCCCGATGCAGCGGGATGGCAGGAAGCGGTTCAAGCGGCCCATCACTACCTGGAGCTGGATCCTGACATCTTCAGCAACACCCAGGGACATGAAACACGCGCCTGGAATGTCGGGAAGGCGGCCAAAGCGCTTCTTGACCGAGGAATCCCCGTCGACCTGATAAATGGGGATGTTCACCTGTCGGACGACGCGGTTAAAGCTGCCGTGGTCAAAATTCGCATCCTCATCCGCAAGGTCGGACCTCTGCAGGTTGTCGCGAACCTCTTCGCGTTCCTTTCCAGGTGGTTCGACCCCGTTCAGCAAAGATACCACTTTGGCCGCCGGCCTTCAGCGATGCCCCAGGATCGTCCACCAACGCCACCCTTCGGTTATCTGTTGAACCAGTGCGTGCGTGAAATGGACGCCGTCCCACTCCCCATGCACCCATCCTCCCGGATCAAAGCCATCCAGGAACTGGAGGCCTTAGCCACGGCACTCGCAGCCGTGCTTGATGTCGAGATCTACAATGTCTGGGAAGTCCTGATGAGCGCTGGCCCGAACATGCTTTCGTTCCTGCAGAAGCTCGTCATATTCGATTGGGCCTATTCGTTTCCACAGATGAGGCCTACGGATGTCGTGGGGTTTCTGACAGGCGTCTTTGACTGGGTCGACGATGCGGATTTCAAGGCATCCTCTGGCTGGACCATGGCGAATGCGCGCATCGTCATCGGGAACATCATCAAGGTCGCCAGGGATACGCGTGGGCCAGTCGTGATTCATGCCCATGAGTTCGATCCGGACAATCGGGTCCCCGCGGTTGAACTAGACGCGATCCTCCTGGCGTTCACGCACCACCAACTACCTGTGAATAAGGACTACCTTTCACCGCTCGATAGGAAGGAAGCCGACTTCTGGACAAAGCCCTTGATGATGGATCCGATGGGTCGATCCATCTTGATGGATGCGTCTTGGTGTTCGCCTTCGTTTTACGAAGTCTTCGCCACGGCCGCGCGGAAATTCGATGGCGGAACGGACACCAAGATCGGCAAAGCTGCGGAACGGTTTCTTCGCGACGAATTCATGCGCCATGGCGTTCCATCCGTGGGTGGAGATTACGACGCGGCCGGCGAACACGGCGAATGTGACCTTGTGGTCGAAACGCCCGAGAACCTGTTCTTCCTGGAATTGAAGAAGAAGCCCCTTACGCGTTCAGCTCAAGGGGGCAATGACCTCAAGCTGTTGGTGGATCTTTCGCAATCCCTTGTGGAAGCGCAGGCCCAAGCAGGGGGGCATGAAGTCCGCCTTAGGAAAGATGGTGTGCTCCATCTGGAACGGGATGGGGGAGCTGCAGATGTCCAACTGAACGGGCGCGAGGTCGAACGCATCGCGGTATCCCTGCTGGACTTCGGAACTCTTCAGGACAGAACCTTGGTCGAACGGTTTCTGGAGACTGCCATCAGATACGAGTTCTCAGTTCCAGACGCCAAGTTGAACGAAGAATTGGACGACCTTCGGATTCACCGAAAGGCCCTGATAGAGCAGTACACCAAAATGGTTGAGCTGGAACCCGGGCGGAAACAGCATCCCTTCTTCCCGTGCTGGTTCCTTAGCGTCCCCCAGATCCTCGTCCTCCTGGACGATGTCACGAATCCGGAAAGCTTCAAGAATGCCCTGTGGGCGACACGGCATATGACGATGGGGACTTTAGACTTCTATTTTGAATTCGCTACCCGGAAAAGCTGGATGAACGCCGTCCCCTGATGCGGACCGTAATTCTGAGAGCAATATTGGGCTGAGAAGTCTTTCCGAGGGACTGCGCTCGACCCGGGGCCAGAATGCTCCGCAGTAGCATGCCCAGCCCTGATCCTTGGGGCCAGAAAACGCCGATGGACAGAGAGAGGTGCATAGTCATAAGTTGTTTTATAAAAACAAATATGAAAACGCGCTAAACACTGAGCAGATTCGCCTGGCGCTTTAGAGGGATCTCCCTCATAAATAGCTTGAGAACTGCTATGGAGAAGCGATGGGCAAGCGAGGCTCGGAAGCGCAAATCCCGAGAGTAGCCGCTGACAATGCCCCTAGTGTCAGTCCCGTATTCGTAGATGTTTTTGCAGGGTGTGGCGGACTAAGTCTCGGGCTAATGGAAGCCGGCTGGAGAGGGTTGTTCGCAATCGAAAAGGACTCCTTCGCATTCGATACCCTTGCAACGAACCTGCTTCAGCAGGAAGCAACCAGAGCGTTCGATTGGCCTTCCTGGCTTCCTCGCGAACCACTGTGTGTGACCAAAGCCATGACAAAGTACAAGGCACAGCTTTCTGCCTTGTCTAGGCAGGTTGATCTTCTTGTTGGTGGTCCACCGTGTCAGGGATTCTCGAGTGCCGGACGACGTGATCCAAAAGACCCAAGGAATCAGCTTTTCGCGAGCTATCTTAAGCTAGTCGACACGCTCCAACCAAAACTTGTCCTGCTCGAAAATGTGCGAGGGATCACTGCGGACTTCTGTGATGAAGAGCTGCCGAGGGGGAAGGTGAACTACGCTGCAAAGCTGATCACCGCTCTTTCAAAGAGGTACACCGTCTCAAGTCAAATACTGGACCTTTCCTCGTTTGGCGTGCCTCAAAATCGTTCGAGATTCTTCCTTATTGGAGTCCGAAAGGACCTACTACCGGAAGGCAAGCCCGTGGTGGACCCATTCGCCACCATCGAGGCAGAACGATACGGCTTCTTGAGATCAAAAGGGCTTGCGGGGACCGTCTCATCGAAAGCAGCGATTTCTGATCTCGAAGTTGATAGAAATGGGACGATCCCGTCTCCCGATAGTGTTGGATTTCGATCAATCACATACAAAGGCCCTCGTACCCCTTACCAACGGCTAATGCACAACGATGCGAGTGAGCAGCTTTCAGACACCCGGCTCGCCAACCATCGCCCAGAAATTGCCGACCGATTCCAAAAGATCATCAATGCGTGTCATGAAACTGGACGCCTCAATATTTCACTTAGCAGGGAAGCCCGCGAGTCATACGGATTGAAGAAGCAAGCAATTCGGGTTCTCGATCCTGATCGGCCGTCCCCGACGATCACGAGCATGCCAGATGATCTTCTGCACTATCGCGAACCACGGACCTTGACAGTTAGGGAAAATGCCAGGCTTCAATCATTCCCGGATTGGTTTGTATTTAAAGGGAAGTACACAACGGGTGGTCACCTCCGGCGGCTTCAAGTGCCACGGTTCACCCAGGTCGCTAACGCTGTCCCACCATTGGCCGCAGAAGCAATAGGGAGGAGCCTGCTTCGGTACTTAGAACAGCATCTACCTGCAGAGGCGGCTTTTACCACGCAGGAACAAACCGTTGCATAGACCACACGGCTAAGGCAGCAGTGCTTCAAAAAGGGCTCGATATCTAACCAGACTACGCCTCAAGGTTTTGAGGTCCTCTGCCGAGAACTCCTTGGCGCCTCTTCTATCTCGCAGTTTGCGAACCCCGCCCGAAGCAACCACCCTTACATGCCCTAAAATATTCCTCTTCGGTGGAACCTCATTGATGTATTGCCCAATTTCATCACATTGAGCTTTCTTGCTACTTCCAAAGTGATTACTCAAAATGCGTTTCAACAACCCTAAGCGATAGGCAGCAGGAAATAGTTCATGATGCTCTAGCAAGGTATTTATGGAACCCCCTTCAAGGCCAGAGCGAATTTCTCCATACTCCTTCAGACGCTTGTCGATCTTATCCAAAGCATACTTCAGAGCATCACGAGCATGGTCCTCTGAAAGAACTCCGCTAAGCTCCTCAAGATGATCCGAGACAAATTGATCTATGTCGCTTGTAGCTCCCATGACAATTCCACGAGAGTGATCAAGGTCTAATATTTTTTTAACAAGTGAATTAAACAACCCAATCAATGTGGGGGCTAACTCAGTCCGATGGGCGAAAAAAATACCCTGAACTTGCTGTTTATATATTAATTCTTGGAGTTCAGCTATTGGTTTTGCAGAATAAAAGACAATGTCTGTGTATGCCACCTTTTTCCGAATTTCCGAGATGCCAATGTCGCCAGTTGTATTGCCGCTACCCAAGTCGTAGTCCACAAGTACAAGATCGACCTCATCAAGATAGATATCATTAGCTAAATGTGGTTTTGCCTCCTCCAAAGAGGTCGCCCAAATCACATCAAGGTGAAACCCTTCTTCTTCAGCATGGTCAGTCAGGCGCTCTTCAGAGGAGGCTACCCGAGCAGGCAGATCATCAATCCAAAGCACACGAAAGTCGAGTCTCACGAGAAGATCCTCAAAAGAAAAGATGCGCCTTTGCCTGGCTCACTTTCAACCTCAATATGTCCATTCATTGCAGAAAGGACTTGTCTAACATGGTATAGGCCAAGGCCAGAGCCATTAGTCGTTGTGAACCCCTTCTCGAAGAGTTTCCCATCTGAAATTGCAATTGCAGGAATCCCCTTGCCATCGTCAGAGACTCGCACTTCAAGGGTTTCTTTTCGCGGATGCTTAAGGTCGAATTTAATTGTCGAAGCTCGAGCGCGACGAGCATTGCTGATTAGATTATCTACAACAATGGAAACATCTATAGGTTTGAATTTGCAAATGTAAGGCTTGTTGTCTGAGTTTGTTGCAATAGTTATTGAACTACCAACAAAATCTTTTGCAATGTCATTGATGTAGGACACTATATAACCAGAAAGATCTCCTTCAATCCGCTCGGAGTCAAGCCTGAAATTGGCCTTAGTTGCGAATTTAGCGATTGAAAGAACTTTTTTATTTAGTAATGAAATCGATTCCAGGGCATTTAGAAGGTGTTCTGTTGTGGGGGGGGACTTTTTGGTAAGCTTATATAATAGATTTTCAATGTGCTGATTTAAATCAGCGGCATAAATTGTAATTTGGTGGTGCATGTTCAGAATGGTGTCTGTGTCTAGGGTCGAGATCGAAGTAAGGAAGAGATTTCGCTTCCGTTCTTCCCCAAGCTCATCCTGTGCGGCTTGTGCAAGTCCTTCGGCTTTGGCCGCGCGGGATTGAGCATCCAATTTCGCCTGGCGCTCTTCGTCAGCTGTACGACGCGCATTTGCTTCAGACTGCTTCAACTCCGAAAATCGCCGTTCAGCTTCGTCGAGACGCGAAGCCAGCTCATTATCCTTAATCCTGTCTGCGATGAGCCTAAGGCCTGACAATGACGATTCAAACTGTTCAGATCGCTCATTGAGGAGCCCAGCAAGGCGAGTGCTGTACTCTAAGAGCTGGACATCGTCGTTACCAACCAGATCCGCAATCGCAGCTGTAACAAGAGCTCGGCCGCCATCAGTTTCCACTACTTCTAGCGTCTCAGCGTCTTTGTCGGCTTTCATGTCCTTGTGCCAGCTAACCGGAACAACATACCGCTCTAATCGCTTAAGGCACTGTTCTCTAAAACATTTTCGGAGTTCGGAAACTGCCGGGGATTCTATCAAGCCTTGGTTTCGACTGGATGCTTCCTGGAGATCCTGATTATTCCCAGAAACATCGATACGCCCGATGATATCGCGAGAGCCCAGGAATCGCCTAACGCCCTGCTGCTTGCGACGATCGACCCCAAACCAGTCATCTCCCTCTTCCCCGATGGGGAATACTCGAAAGCCGTTCCTGAAGAGGAAAACAGATCCAAATCTTACGGATGGGAGACCCATTCGAAGGGCAAATGTATGCTTTGCCTTTCGGTTTAAGAAAAACAACTGACATTTGAAATCGTGTCCAGCTAAAAGTTTATACTCGTTTGGTTCTTCAATTCGGTAGATGAGCTCCCCGCGATCTATCAATCTGGTCTCTATCTTTTCTCCCATTTGAGTTATCGCCACTTCAATATAAGTGGTTTTTCCCTTTAAGGCTGAAAAGATAAAATTTTGAACCTGGCCATTAATCAACTTATGGGCATGTATTGACTGATCGTAGTCTACTGAACTTAAAATTTCTTGATCGCGCCCTTCTTCCACCGGAGCAATTAAAAATACTTTAAATAGGTCTGCTTCCGATCCAAAGGGGTTGATGAGTTTTGCTAGCCCAGCTCTGAGCTTCCTTAAGCTTTCTCGATCCCATTGTTTATTTAGGGAGCTAATTTTTATTACAGTGCCATGCTTAAGGTTTGGCACTTCGGTGGGGAGGTCGAACTTAGTGGAAGTCGCGTGTATTATTTTTACCTGGTTAAACTGTCGATTATCATCCTTGTCAAAATCTGACCAGTTAATATCAAGTCGATGTACGACGCCTTTGGATTCGGTTTTGCTTCTCGACTGAAGCTGTAAGGTTTTCCCTAATCTATCAGAGGAAAAGCGACCAACACCCTTACTTCCGGCGTAATGGTTTCTTGCCTCGACCTGATCTCGATAGTTAGATGATTTATTGGTTTTATTGTGATTCCGCTTGCTCGAAAATGCTACAAATAGCCATTTGTTCTGCAAATCATCTAATGACATCCCCTCGCCGTCATCCACAACGGTAATTTCATCTTCAGAAAAATGAAGATAAACATTTCGGGCTCTAGCATCAAAAGAGTTTTTGACGAGTTCAAAAAGTGCGACCTCATCGTCCGTAATGAGTTCGCTCCCTAATACCCTCTTAAGCCCAGTGCTGATGCGAAACCTAAGGCGATCCTTGACTCCGCCTTCCCGCGAGTCCTGAGCGGGATTCCCTTTCTTTGTCGGGACTGCGGAAGCTCTGTTAGCCATGGTTCCGTTTGGGATCACATTTCCTTAGAGATAGAGGGGATCATCGTAAGGCCTTGTGGAGGTTAGCAAATCGTAGACCCCTCTAACGTCGGCGGTCAATCGAAGAGCCTTAGCGACAACCGATCATGTCGAAAGGGAGGCCGACAGCGGCTCCTGGGCAAGATTCAAAATTGATTGGGCAACTCATCCTTCCTCTAGGATCCAAGCTTGGCCTTCCCAACCTCACAAGTTCGCTTGCAGGCACTCCGCTCCTTAAAGAGAAACGCCTTAGGTATCCCCACCAGACGCTCCTCTAGCCTGCCGATGGTCGGGATCACGCCTTCACAGACCATCTGATTCACGAGTTCTTCCACCACGCGTAGGCGCTCATCCCGACGCCGGGTTGCCTCCTGTTCCGCCCACTGGGCTCGTCGCTCCCCAATTGCCCGGCACTGCTCGGGGTAGAGCCGGCGGAGCTCTCTGGAGGAGGTCCCGAGCATGCCAGCGGCCTCTGCCTCCGTCGGAGGGATAGACAGCCTCAGGAACTGTTGAAGCTGTGCCTCCATGTCCTCAGCCATGCCCCACCTCTTGTAGGGACTGAAGACACCCCGACGCGAGTCCCTGGCCCATGGATTGGGATGCAGGCGATCGATTCCCCTCCCCACCAGGACATCCGCGAGGGGCACCCCGTAGGCGCTGGCGACCATGGCTGCCTGAGGGAGGCTTGGGAGGTGCCTCCCGTGCATCCACTCGCTGACCTCGCCCTTGGTCGCTCCAATCCGACGCACGGCCTTGATCCCATACCCACCTTCGTGGGACCGGATCACCTCTGAAAGGAAGTCGGCGATCGTGCGATCGGATGTCCTCGGTCCTTCCGCGAAAAGGGGACTGGCCAGAAGCTCTCCAATGGCCCTGGCAAAACTCACCTCGGCTTCATCCGCGGGTTGGAAATCGCCGGACGAGGAAAGGGACAGGCTGCGCCCACAAGAACGACAGAGATGCGGGAGGGGTTTGATCCTCAGCGGTGGGACAGCCTCCTCCGTCCCGCACCCGTGGACCGAGATCAGGTGGATTTCATGCCTCGGACAGGCCTTCACACACCCGATCTCCCACAGCAGCTGGCCATAAGGGCGGTCTTCCACCTCGGATTCATAGAGGCATCGAGGGCACCACCGATGGACCGCGCTTGAACTCCCATGCATCCCAACGAGGCCGTTCAGGGGTAGCAAGGTCAGCCGGCGCAGACTATCTACACCAGTGAGTTCCCCGAGGACCTTGCACCACTGCTCCGGCACTTCTCCCATGCCGTTGAAGAAGGAGGACCGCCAGTACCGATCGGACTGGACCTCACCAACCCGGTTGTTGAAGCCCAACCGCGGGAGGACGAACTCCCTAGCGATCAGCTTCGGGGAGACGCTGTGTTGATCGGCCAGCCTCTGGAAGTAGCTCGAGAGGCTTTCGACATACATGGTGCCAAGCCCATGTGGCTGGAGCGGGGCGAGAGCCGTCCGAACGGGGATCTCCTCCTGGACCTCGACCCTCACGGCGTCCATGTAGAGACCTCCTTCGCGAGAGGCATCACGACGCTCCCAACACCATGAGCTCGATGTCCCGACACTGTTCAGCGGCGACCTTGAAGGACCCACTTCCGAACGCGGTCTTCGTCATCTTTTGCTCACCTTCCAGGGTCTCCCGGAGGATCGCACCGTGCTGCATGGGCGACAGGATGGCCTGTTCTAGATAGGCTTCCTGCCACTTGCCCCCGCTCCTCAGTGTGATGGCCAGGGCGCGAGAAAGGGTGTCCTTGAGTATCCCCACGCACCCCAGACAGGCCTGCTGAAGGTCGAGGGCATACCCGGAAAGATCTACCTCCTCCTCGATGGGGAGGTAGGCCGCGAGCTTCTCCACGACCTTGGCAAAGGCCTGCTCATCTCCCTCCTCCCCTGTCAGATAGCGGGGGAAGTGGACAATGGTCGATCGGCGTGCCACCTGGCCACTGAGGTTCATCAGAGCCGCGAGGTCATAGGACCCGACCAGGATGATGTTCACCCCGCAGATGTTGGCCAAGGACTTCAGGGCGTCCATGTGGTTTTCGAGGGTGCTGCCATGGATGTTCCGCAGGAGATGGACAGCCTCATCCACCACCACGATGGAGGTCTTCCGGAAAATCAGGGCCTTCTCCACGGAGGTCCGAAGAGCCGCCACAGTCGCTGAGGTGGAGACAGGCCGGACGGTGACCCTTCCGTCCTTCGTGACCGTCTCCTGCTTCTTGGTCATGAGAGGCTCTTGGAGCTCCTCCCCGACCCGCTGGTAGAAGATCCTCCAGGAGAATCCTCGCTCGCCCGACGCTGGCGCCTCGGCCACGACGATCGGGATCAGCGCCAGGTCCTCGCGCATCCGCTCGCGATTCTCCCCGAGCACCTGGTCGCGCATGGCCTGCACCACCGTCGACTTCCCCACCCCGGTGGGCCCCACCAAGAGGGTGATGTCCGAACCCGCCCCTGGCTGAGCCATCAGCTTGAGGTCGGCCAGGGCTTGGCTGACCCGCGGATGCCGCATGCGAACAGCATCGAAGTACGCTAGGCGGTCCTCCAGCGGGAGCCCCAGGACCTGCTCCTTGGCCATGGACTGCACCGCATGGCTAGAAAAGCGAGTAGTCATCGGATTCCACCTCCAGAGGCGCGGCGCCCCGACGCACCTTGGGTTTCGCCGGCGCCTCAGGCTTAGGCTGGGAGCGCGACTTAGGGACCTTCAAGGGGACGACGACCGAAGGGACCGACGGTGGCCGGGTCTGATCGGACACGGCCTGCGCCATGTCCAATGCTCGGTACACGGCTTTGCCCTGCTCCTGCTGCTCAGAGAGCTTTGGGTCGAAGTTCTCGGGCTTCATCACATGGAGCCACTCCGCCAAACGATGCGCAGACAGGGTTCCGATCCGGTTGCCCATCTTCTTGGCGATCTCCTCGAAGAGGTAGCGCCGCTCAACCTCGGTGTACTTGCTCAGGGTGGGCTGGAGCTTGGACCGACAGGCGACCCACTGCCCTTTCAAGAGGGCGAACGCGGTGCCAGGGTCCCAAGGATCCACCCGGACCTCGACTTCCCGGTTCTTCAGTTCCGCCTTCGTGAACACATCGTTCCAGAACCAGAGGTGCCGGATTTTGACTCCCCGCTGTCCATCCACCTTACGAGT
>JAFDZY010000164.1 GCA_018266685.1 Bacteroidota bacterium | reverse complement strand
CGCCTTCGACGACTTCATCCAGTTCAAGGGCGAGCAGGGCGCCAAGGACGCGGGCAAGATGCGCGCCGAGGGCAAAGAATATGTCGTCAAGGATGGCGATGTGATGAACTTCCTGTTCAACGTCTGACGATTTTTGCTGGATCTCGATGGCGCTCAGTAGCGCTTGGTGGACGGATTAGATCATTTGAAATCAATGAGTTGCGTAAACAATACGGTCTGCTGAGCGTTCCTATTGTTCATCGAGGTCTGAAAAATTCGGGGGTAGCGTTGGGGGTACTCGTGTTCAACCGTGGGGGTACATCTCCCCGCAGTGGAGTCCAACGATGCCCGAAAACCTACTCACCGACCTCAAGGTTAGGTCGGCCAAATCGACTGATCGAGATTGGAAACTATCAGACGGCGGGGGCTTGTTCCTGCTGGTCAAGCCCACCGGCGGCAAGCTCTGGCGGTGGAAGTACCGCCTGCAAGGCAAGGAGAACCTCTTTGCCATTGGCGGCTTTCCTCAAGTAAGCCTTGCGGAGGCGCGTGCGGCCCGGGAAAAGGCACGCGCCTTGGTCAAGCAAGGCATCCATCCTTCCCATGAGCGGCGGCAGGTCAAGGAGCGCAATCTGGAGGCGCTGGAGGAACGCAAGCGCGCTCGTGAAAGCTCGTTCGCCAAGGTGGCGCAGGCTTACCTGGCGGAGATCAAGCCAGTCTTTGCGCTCAGTTCCTACCGGACGAAAGAATCGAGGATCAGGAAGTACCTGTCGCCGAAGTTTGATGGGTTGCCGATGAGCGACATTGGCGTGAAGCACATTCGCCCATTGCTGGAGGAGTGCAAGGCCCATGGCGCGTGGGCGGCCATCCATGTCAAAGGCGATCTTTCAGCCATCTTCGAATTCGCGGTGGTGCGTGGGCTGGTCGAGGCAAATCCAATCCCCAGCCTGCGCGGGCTGCTGCGCGTGCCGTTCAGCGAGAGCAAGGCGGCGATGACGCGAGAGCAAATCCAGAGGTTTTATCAGGAGTTGCGCGGCTACCGGGGCTATCCGGAAACCTCGTTGTGCTTGCGGTTGATCGCTCTGACCGCCTGCCGTCCAGGGGAAGCGGCGGATGCCGAGTGGGACGAGTTCGACTTTGAGGATGCACTGTGGCGTCGGCCTGCGGCGAAGATGAAAGCGCGGCGCGACCATGTAAGCCCGTTGTCTGTGCAGGCCACTGCCGTGCTGAAGGATTTGCAGTGCATCACGGGCGGCGGCCGCTATCTGTTCCCGCACCGGAGCGGCAAGGGCTTCACCACACCCAACCGGCTGACCTACGCGATGCGCGACATGAACCTGGGCCGGGGCACGACGCCGCATTGCTGGCGGACGACCTTTTCAACCTGGGCTAATGAGAACGGATACCGGCCTGATGCGATTGAGCGGCAGCTTGCCCACGTGGAAAGCAACAAGGTGCGGGCGACGTACAACAAGGCGCTGCTGCTGGATCAGAGAAGGACGTTGTTGCAGGACTGGGCGAACTATCTGAGTGGTGCGGAGGGCAGCGGCACAGCATAGAGACGGTTTGGCTGGTTGTTACAGAGCGAGTGGGCAAGGGCGGGCGACCTTTTCCTTTTCAGGGTAGGGCCGTTGTCCCTTGAGTACCGTTCCCTTGCCGTTTGCCTTTGCCCTGAGTTGGGCCTGGGAATGGGGTAAACAATGGAGAAAATAGGGTAATTGTGAAATTACTGCCCTTTTTTAGGCATTTCCTTCCTGGTCGGCCATGCCGGCCCCTCGCGACCGGGCCTACGTTCAGGAAATGGGGTAATCAAACACCTTTAATGAGGTATTTATAGAGACAATGCCCCATTTAAAGGCTATGATTACCCCATTTACACAGCCTGGGCTTACATTTCCATGCACTCGCTCACACCCGAGTACCTTGCCGCGCTTCGCTTCGATGGCACTCAGGCCGCCACGTTGCGCACACTGGGCGAGTACCAGGGTAAGCAGCAACTCTACGCCGCACAGTCGCCCGAAGCCCTCAAGGGCCTGCGCCAGATCGCGGTGGTGGAGTCCACTGAGTCGTCCAACCGGCTGGAAGGTGTTGTCGTCGCGCCCTCACGGCTGAAGTCTCTGGTCATCCGCAACGCAACGCCAAAGAGCCGATCCGAACAGGAGATCGCCGGCTACCGTGACGCCTTGGCGCTGATCCACGAATCGGCCGCGCACATGCCCTTCAGCGAGGGAGTGGTGCTGCAACTGCACACCCTGCTGTACCGCTATATGCCGCAGGCGGGCGGGCGCTGGAAGGCCACCAATAACGACATTATCGAGCGTCACCCAGACGGCACTTCGCGTCTGCGCTTCCAGCCAGTCGCTGCGCACCTCACGCCCATGGCCATGGGCGATCTGACCGGGCGCTACGCCACCGCGCTGGATCTGCATCTGGCCGACCCGCTGGTGCTGGCACCGCTGGCGATGCTCGACTTTCTGTGCATCCACCCTTTCCCGGACGGCAACGGTCGCATGTCCCGCTTGTTGACCTTGCTGCTGCTCTACCACTTCGACTATGCCGTGGGCCGCTACATCAGCTTGGAACGCATCTTCGAAGATACCAAGGAAAGCTATTACGAGACGCTGGAAGCAAGCTCGCAGGGCTGGCACCAGGGGCAGCACGACGTAAAGCCCTGGCTCGACTACTTCTGGGGAGCCTTGCTACGGGCATACCGCGAGTTCGAGGAGCGTGTCGGCACCATCGAGCGTGGCCGTGGCAGTAAAGGAGACCGGGTGCGTGCGGAAGTCCTGGGGCGCACCCTGCCGTTCTCGATTTCCGAGATTGAAGAGGCCTGCCCGGGCGTGAGCCGGGACATGGTTCGACTAGTGCTGCGAGCGATGAAATCAGAGGGGTTGATCGAATCGACTGGCAAGGGGCGAGGGGCGAAATGGAAGCGCATCACAGCAGGCACATCCGGTAGTACAGCGGTTCTGGCGATTGGCCACAAGATGGATCAGTGAGGACTCTCCATGGATAACGTTTTCCAATTCCGCGACCAGCTCATCGAACGATACGGCAGCTTTTCCCGCAGTTTCGTTCGCATCGCTGCGCCTGATATCCAAGCCGAGGTCGAACATCAATATGCGCAAGGTCGCTATTGGCCTGAGCCGCTGGTGCAGATCAACCCGAATTACCAACGCCAGGGCACGGTGCAGAACCTGGCGGCACAGGGGGTCTTGCATGCTGCCTGCGCAGAGATCTTCCAGGTCGGGAAGTCTGAAGGTTCGCCAGAACCCCTGCATCTTTACAAGCACCAGATGGAAGCCTTGGCCAAAGGCCAGGAACGCCAAAGCTATGTGGTCACGACCGGAACGGGGTCGGGGAAGTCCCTGTCCTTTTTCATCCCGATCATCGACCGCATACTCAAGGCCAAGCAATCCGATGGCAAAGCACGTACCAGGGCCATTGTCATCTATCCGATGAATGCTCTGGCCAACAGCCAGTTGGAAGAACTCGACAAGTTTCTGCATGGCTATGCGCCAGAGCTTCGTCCCTTCACCGTCAAGCGCTACACCGGCCAGGAAAGCAAGGCGGAACGCAGCGCCATCGCGGATGACCCGCCCGATATCCTGCTCACTAACTTCATGATGCTGGAGTACATCCTCACGCGCTTCGACGAAGTGGATCGGCGTGTGGTGGAACACTGCGAGGGACTTGAGTTCCTGGTGCTGGATGAGTTGCATACCTATCGTGGCCGTCAAGGGGCGGACGTTGCCTTGCTAGTGCGGCGCCTGCGAGAGCGCTTGAAAGCCGAGCAACTGGTCTGCATCGGCACGTCGGCCACCATGTCCAGCACAGGCAGCCAAGCCGACCGCAACCGCGTGGTGGCCGACGTAGCCAGCAAACTTTTTGGCACCCAGATCAGCGAGCATGACGTCATCGGCGAGACCTTGGAGCGCGTCACCAACCCGCTCAAGGACGTCAACGCCATCCGCACAGAACTACCGGCGGCCATTACGCGAAAGCAGGATATCTGGGCTGACTTCGACGCCTTTCGCAATGACCCGTTATCCATCTGGGTGGAATTGAACCTGGGTATCGAACTACCTGCCGACGAGCCGCCCAGGCGGGCGAGCCCCATGATGTTGGAAGAGGCCAGCCGCCTTCTCGCCGAAGACGCGGGTTGCCAGCCTGAAGCCGCTCGCACCGCCCTGCAGCGCTTTCTAGTGGCTGCCCATGATGTGCGCACGCCCCAGGGCAGGCCGCCTTTCGCGTTCAAGCTGCACCAGTTCATCAGCGGTCCCGGCAAGGTACTCACCACGCTGGAGGCGCGAGGTAAGCGCCATGTCACGCTCGATGCTCAGCGTTTCGCGCCGGGGCGACAGCAAGAGAATGTGCTGCTTTACCCGACGCACTTCTGCCGCGATTGCGGCCAGGAGTACCTACCTGTCTGGCACGCACAGCAACCGGTCAGCTTCAGCTCACGTGAAATCGACGATATCGCGGCAGAAGACGACGCCAGCTATGGTTTCCTGTGTCCTCTGGTGCCCGGGCAGCAATACAGCGGCCTGCTCGAAGACCTACCGGAAACCTGGATCGACCTCAGCCGTAGCGAACCCAAAATCAAGCCAGCCTACAAGAATGCCGTTCCCTATATGGTCACGGTCGATGCCAAAGGGCAAACGGGCTCTGGGACGGAGTTCTGGTTCATTCCGGGAAAGTTCCGCTTCTGCCTGAACTGCGGCACGACGCACGAAGCCCACGGCAAGGATGCCAACCGCCTCTCCAGCCTGTCCGGCGAAGGCCGTTCTTCGGCCACTACCATGATTGCCCTAGCGGCTTTGCAGCAATTGTTCGCACTTTCCGAACCTGCGCCAGGGCAGCCTGACCCACGCAAGTTGCTTGGGTTTACCGACAACCGCCAGGATGCCGCTCTGCAGGCGGGACATTTCAACGACTTCATTTTCCTGCTGACGCTGCGTGCCGGCTTGATCGGTGCACTACAAGGCAGCGGTGGCCAACTCGATGAAGAACACTTGGCCGAAAGCGTATTCAAGGCCCTCGGCTTTCAAGGGGTCGATGAAGCGACCTTGGTGGAGTATCTGCGCACCCCCAAGCTCATGGGACTGGCCCGACAAGAAGCGCAACGCACATTGCGCTTCATCATCGCCTACCGGCTACTGCGTGATCTGCGGCGTGGCTGGCGTTTCAATAATCCGAACTTGGATCAACTCGGCCTGTTGCAGATTCGGTATCGAGACCTAGATGCCTTTTGCGCTGACGCCAGCATCTTTGCTGCAAACAGCACCTTGACCAAGGTGACTGCAGTGCAGCGGAAAATTCTGTTCGAACTACTGTTCGACGCCTTGCGCCGCCATCTGTGCTTGGAAAGTCGTTACCTCGACCCGGTTGAGCAGGACAAGGCACGCACCAGCGCCCACACCTACCTGAATGAACGTTGGGCCTTCGCTCCAGACGAGAAACTCGATACCGGCCGCTATCTCATCCTCGGCAAGCGCCCAGAATACAAGGGTAAGCCACGCACCGACTTGGTGACAGGTGGTCCGCGCTCCCGCCTGCTGCGGCAAATAAAGACGGCCGCCTTCTGGCGCATTAGCGCATGCGCCAGCGAGGTCGCGCAGTGGAAAGATGTCGAGTGGACTAAGCTGATCGAAGCGCTGCTGGAGTCCGCCAAGGACTATGGTTATGTGCAGCGCCAACCTATCGACGCCCAGCTCGCAGGCTGGCGCCTGAACGCGGCTGCTCTGGACTGGTGCCTGATTGCCGATCAGCCGCAAACTGATAGCAATCGAATCAACCAGTATTTCCGCACGCTGTACCTCGGCATTGCCGACCTGCTGCGTCAGCCCTCGCATCCGCTGTTCGACTTCGAGGCCCAGGAACACACCGCCCAAGTGGATGCGCCACGCCGGCAACTGCTGGAGCAGCGCTTTCGTTACACCGAAAAAGACAGGCAGGATTGGGCGCACAACCCGGCCCACGAAGCGCCTCTGGAGCGTCTGCCGGTGATGTTCTGCTCCCCCACGATGGAGCTTGGCGTGGATATCTCCGCGCTCAACACCGTGTACCTGCGTAATGTGCCGCCGACCCCCGCCAACTACGCCCAGCGCAGCGGTCGCGCGGGCCGTTCGGGTCAGCAGGCGCTGGTCATCACTTACTGCGCGGCACTTAGTCCGCATGACCAGTGGTTCTTCCACAATGCCGAGCAAATGGTGCATGGCGTGGTACGCGCACCCACACTTGATCTGGCCAACCGCGATCTCATCGACAGCCACCTGCAAGCGGTCTGGCTGGCCAGTACCCAGGTGCCGCTGGACGACAGCATTGCGCCCATGCTGGATCTTGACCAGCCCGGCAAACCACTGAAACAACCCTTGCGCGAAGCGCTACAGGCGCAGACCGTCCAGCAGCGGGCCTTGGCCAGTGCCGGTCGGGTCATCGATCAGCTTGAGGACGAGCTTGCAGGCAGTGCCTGGTTCACGCCTGACTACGTGCACGAGGTCATCGCCAAGGCCCCGAAGGCGTTCTCCGCTGCACTGGAACGCTGGCGCGTGCTGTTCGATGCGACTCGTCAGCAGATGGACATGGCTGATCGTATCGTCAAGAGCCATACCGCCGCGCACACCGAGCGCCAGAATGCCCAGCGCCGTTACGGCGACGCCGCGCGCCAGTATGCCGTGCTGCTCAAGTCCGGCAACGGCCAGAACAACGACTTCTACACCTATCGCTACTTGGCCAGCCAAGGCTTCCTGCCCGGCTACAACTTTCCGCGCCTGCCGCTGATGGCCTGGATTCCCGCCCGTGGCGGCCAAGCCCTCAATGGCAAGGACGACGAAGGCAGCATGGTCAGCCGTCCGCGTTTCCTGGCCTTGTCAGAGTTCGGCCCCCGCAGCCTCATCTATCACCAGGGCCGCATGTACCGCGTGGTACGTGCCAAACTCAACGTAGGCAATACAGACCACATTTCCGGCAACAGCCAGTTGGCCACCATTGCCTCGTTGGTGTGCAGCCAATGCGGTTACGGTCATCTCGGCGAGCCGGGCGGCGAACAGCCGCTGGTCAATCGCTGCGAGAACTGCGACGCCTTGCTCACCGAGCACGATTGGGTGCGCGAGCTCTACCGCATCGAAACCGTGGAGACCGTGGCCACCGAGCGCATTTCCATCAACGACGAGGAGCGCCAGCGTCAGGGCTTCGAGCTGCAAACCACCTACCGCTTTCTACCCGGCCCCGATGGCCGTATCCAGCAGCAGAAGGCCACGATCCAACAAGGCGAGGACGTGCTAGGCGAGCTCACCTACGCGCCCGCTGCGCAAATTTGGCGCATCAATCGCGGCTGGCGCAGGCGCAAAGACAAGGAGCAACTGGGCTTCTACATCAACCCCATCACGGGCACCTGGAGCAAGCAGGACGCACCGGATGCGGAAGACGACCAGGGCGGCGACGATGCTTTGCTGGAGAAGGTGCCCAACCAGCGCATCGTTCCTTTTGTGGAAGATCATCGCAATCTGCTGATCTTCGCTCCCGTACATGCCCTGTCGCTGGAGGCCATGGCCACTTTGCAGGCCGCGCTCAAGCGCGGCATCGAAATGACTTTCCAGATCGAGGAATCCGAACTGGTGGTCGAGCCACTGCCGAAGTCCGACGAGCGCCGCGCCTTGCTGTTCTACGAAGCGGCGGAAGGCGGTGCGGGTGTGCTCACTCGTCTGGCAAACAATCGCGACGACCTTGCACTCGTAGCCAGCAATGCCCTGCAACTGATTCACTATCGCAAACCGCAGAGCGGCATTTGGACGCTGGACGATTTGCAGTCGCTGGAACAGACCGATGCACTTGGCAATCATCAGTGCGAAGCCGGCTGCTATCAGTGCCTGCTGTCCTACTTCAACCAGCCGGATCACGAACACATCAACCGGCGCAATGCGGATGCGCTCAAGCTGCTGGTCGCGCTGGCCAATGCTCAGGTACAGCCTGTGGAATGCAGCGCGGCCCCCGTTGCAGCGACGATCTTGGCAGACGAGCCACTCGACGCCTGGCTGTCCGCGCTCAGCCAGGCAGGGGCCGTGCAACCTGATGCGGTCAACGTGTCCGTCAACAATGGCGTAGCCACTGCGGCGGCACAGTACAAGGCATCTCGTGCTTTGGTGTTTCTGTCCGCTGTGGATGATCAGACCACCAGCGTACTGCAGGACAAAGGCTGGCAGGTGCTCGATTTCTCGGACGCTTCACGCTGGCCACAACAATTCGCCGCGCACGCGGATGTGTTCGGCTCCAAGGAATAAAGGCGCATGACGATCCTCGAACATGACTTTCTACCCGGCAACCTGGTGCGCGCCAGAGGCCGCGAATGGGTGGTGCAGAGCGACTCCCGTCGCGACTGGCTGCGCCTGCGCCCACTGAGCGGCGCCGATGACGAAAGCATCGCCCTGATCCCCGAGTTGGAACTGCATCCCGTCGAACCTGCCACCTTCGACTGGCCCGATCCTGCACGCGCCGGCAACCATGCCGCCGCGCTGTTGCTGCGCGATGCCTTGCGCCTGACCCTGCGCGCAGGCGCCGGCCCGTTCCGCTCCTTTGGCAATATCGCGGTGGAGCCTCGCGGTTACCAACTTGTGCCGTTGCTGATGGCACTGCGCCTGTCCACTGTGCGCCTGCTGATCGCTGATGACGTTGGCATCGGCAAGACCATCGAAGCCGGCCTGATCGCACGAGAGCTCATGGACCGTGGCGAAATCGCCCGCCTGGCCATTCTCTGCCCGCCACACCTTGTCGAGCAGTGGCAAAGTGAGTTGGAAACCCGCTTCAACCTTCAGGCCGTGGCGTTGACTTCGTCTTCGGCCTCCCGCATCGAACGTGATCTTCCGCATGGAGTGCGCCTGTTCGACCATCATCCCGTGGTGGTCGTCAGCCTGGACTACATCAAGAGCGAACGCCACCGCGAACAGTTTCTCGCTACCGCCCCCGAATGCATCATCGTTGACGAGGCCCACACCTGCGCCAGCAGCGGCGCAGGTAAGCAATTGCGCTTCGAGTTGCTGCAACGCCTTGCCCGTGACGCGCAGCGACACCTGATTCTGCTGACCGCCACCCCTCACTCTGGTGACGAAACCGCCTTCTACAACTTGCTGTCGCTGCTCGATCCGCGCTTTGCGGCCTTGCAAGGCCGAATGACGGCCTCCGACCCGCTGCGTCAGGAATTGGCCCGCCACTTCGTCCAGCGCCGTCGCAAGGACATCGTTGAATGGCAGGCCGAGACCCATGACGGACGAGGTTTTCCCCGCCGCATGAAAACCGAGCTGACCTATCAACTCAGCGGCGAATGGGGCGCGTTCTTCGACGCCGTGCAGGATTACTGCCGCGAACTGGCTGAAACCGTTGAGCAGCAAGAACAGCAAGGCGGCGCGCGCCTCATTTGGTACGCCACCCTGGCATTGTTGCGCTGCGTGGCATCGTCGCCCGCAGCCGCCGTCAAGGCGTTGACCACACGGCTGGAAGGCACTGTGCTGGATGAGGCGCTTCTCGGCGATGAGCGCCTGCACGATGGCGAGGCCGATGACCTCTCCGGCAGTGATCTGGAGCCGCCTGCCCAGGTGCAGGACGCTGCGCCGCGCCTGCAAGCCCTGATCGCCGACGCGCAACGTCTTTCCGGCAAGGCGGGTGATCCAAAGCTGGCTGCGCTCATCCGGCATATTGACCTTCTGGTGAAGGATGGCTACCACCCAGTGGTGTTCTGTCGCTACATCGCCACCGCCCATTACGTGGCCGAACACCTCAAGGCCGCTTTCCCCAAGGCCACTGTCGATGCCGTCACCGGCGAACTCACCCCCGAAGAACGCCGCGAGCGCGTGGATGAGTTGGAGGATGCCGAGCAACGCATCCTGGTTGCTACCGACTGCCTCTCAGAAGGCATCAACCTGCAACACCTGTTCACCGCCGTCGTCCACTACGACCTGGCCTGGAACCCCACTCGCCACGAACAGCGCGAAGGCCGCGTCGATCGTTTCGGTCAGCAGGCTGATGAAGTGCGCTGCACCATGCTCTACGGGCAAGACAACCCGGTGGATGGCTTCGTGCTCAACGTCATCCTCAAGAAGGGCGAGGCCATCCAGAAGGAACTCGGCGTGCTGGTTCCAATGCCCGAGGACGAAGCCCGCATCAATCAGGCCCTGGTCAAGGCGGCATTGATGAAACGCAGCGACAGTCGCACCGCATCGTCGCAGGTCGCATTCGACTTCGGTGAGCCGGAGCAATTGCTCGCTCCTCTGCAAGCCCAATGGCGCGACGCGCTGGAAAAAGCCAAGGCGAATCGCACCGTGTTCGCTCAGCGTCGTATCAAGCCAGACGAGGTGCTGCCCGAATGGCACAAACAGCAGCAGGCTCTGGGCACTCAGGCTGATGTGCAGCGCTTCCTGCAAAGTGCTTGTGTGCGCTTGGGGGCGCCATTGGAAGTCGGCCGCAAACAGACCGCACGTTTCCTGCCGCAGCACCTGCCCGAAGCCCTGCGCCAACGCTTGGCCGACGAGGGCATAGACAAACCCCAGCTCATCGATTTCAGCGAACTGCACCGCAGTCACCCGCTGGTTGGTCTGCTGGCCCAGCACCTGCTGGAAGACGCACTCGGTGGCGAACGTCCGCTCGCTGCCCGCTGCGCTGCTACCCTTACCAATGACGTGGCGGTCGTCACCACCCTCTACCTGCTGCGCCTACGTCATCAGCTCAGCTACGTGCGCCGCCGCGAACCCTTTCAGATGATGGCGGAGGAAACCGTTGCTCTAGCTGTGCAGGGCCGCAACGCTCCTCAATGGCTGGCTGACGACGGCGTGAGTCGCCTGCTCGAATGCACGCCCAGCGGTAACCTGCCGCCAGAGGCGGCACAGCGCGAAATCCGCACCGCGCTCGACTTCCTCGCCGCGCACCCGCAGCAACTGCAAGCGGTAGCCCAACAGCGGGCCGATGCCCTGCTGGCCGACCACCAGCGCGTGCGCGAAGCCACCCGTGACGTCGGCCAGTACAGCGTCAGCCCCTGCCTGCCGGTCGATGTGATGGGCGTGTACGTACTGCTGCCTGACTCGCTGTAAGCCTCGGCCTGGAGAAGAACAACCATGAAACGCATCCGCAAGGCCCAGGCCACGCTGAACCTTCCCACCCTCAAGCTCGAAGGCGGGCTATTCCTGCCCGATCAACTGGAAAAAGCCGCTCAGGGCCGCGCCAGCGCCCAGAGCGAGGCCGACTACGGTACCCCCAAGGGCGTCAAGCTCAAGGACGAATACAGCCGCGCTTTCCAGATCGCCTGCGCCCAATGGCAGCACTTCGCCGCGCAGATGGAACGCGCCGACGTCGATGCCGCGCAGCTCACCACCGCCTTCGTCCACGAACTGCTGCGCGACGCCTTTGGCTACGCCGCCTTGCAAGCCGCGTCAGCACAGCAAGTGGGTGAACTGCGTTACCCGGTCAGCCTCATGGCAGGCACTTTACCCGTGCTGGTGGCCCCGCACACTCTGGGCCTGGATGAGGCCGACGCGCGATTTGCCGTGCAGGGCGGTGGCAACCGCAAGAAAGCCCCGTTCCAGGCGATGCAGGAATTGCTCAACGCCAGCGAAGCGCTGCAATGGGGCATCGTCAGCAACGGCAAGCAACTGCGTCTGCTGCGCGACGCTGCCTCGCTCACCCGTCCCAGCTTTCTCGAAGTCGATCTGGCCGACCTTCTGGGCGGCCAGCGTTATGCCGAATTCGCCAACGTTTGGCGTCTACTGCATGCCAGTCGCGCATTCCGCCCCGGCCAAGGCGCTACGGCGTGCATCTGGGAACAATGGCGTAGCGAAGGCCAACAGGAAGGCACTCGCGTGCGCGATGGTCTGCGCAACGGCGTCGAGCAGGCCCTGCTGACCCTAGGTGCAGGCTTCCTGCAACACCCCGCCAACCATGCCCTGCGTGCCGCTCTGAACGACGGCACGCTCAGCAAGGATGAATATTTCCAACAACTGCTGCGCCTGATCTACCGGCTCATCTTCGTGTTCACCGTGGAAGAGCGCGGCGTGCTGCACCCGCAGGAAGATAGCGCCGAAGCACAGGTTGCCCGCCGTGCCTATGCCGAAGGCTACGCCCTGGCCCGCCTGCGCGAGCTGTGCCTCAAGCGTCGCGCCCGCACCCGTCATGACGACCAGTGGCAAGCCATCCGCATCGTGTTTCGCGGCCTGGCGCAAGGCGAGCCGCGCCTGGCGCTGCCCGCGCTGGGCGGCCTGTTCGCTCCCCAGCAATGCACCGATCTGGATAACGCCAATCTGGACAACGCCCACCTGCTCACTGGCTTGCAACACCTGCGCTGGGCGGTGGTCGCGCAGGGCAAAGGCAGCAGCCTCACCCCGGTGGACTACCGCAACATGGGGCCGGAGGAACTGGGCAGCGTCTACGAAAGCCTGCTGGAACTGGTGCCCGCCATCGATCTGCCCGCGCGCACGTTCGGCTTCGTTGGCCGCACCGAAGAGGGCAGCACCGCCGGCAACGCTCGCAAGCTCACCGGCAGCTACTACACCCCCGACAGCTTGGTGCAGGAGCTGATCAAGAGCGCGCTCGATCCCGTCATCGAACAGCGCCTGGCGGCCCACCCGGCCAGCCCAACCGAGGCGCTGCTGGCCATCCGCGTCATCGACCCGGCCTGCGGTAGCGGCCACTTCCTGCTGGCCGCTGCCCGCCGCCTGGCGGAAAAACTGGCCCAGTTGCGCAGCCTCGAAGGCGGGCAGGAAGGCGCCATCCAGCCGCAGGACTACCGCCACGCCCTGCGCGAAGTGGTGGGCCACTGCATCTACGGCGTGGACCGCAACCCCATGGCCATCGAACTGGCGCGCATGGCCTTGTGGCTGGAAGGCTACGAGGAAGGCCGTCCGCTGGGCTTTCTCGACCACCACCTGCAAGTCGGCGACGCCCTGCTGGGCCTGACCGACCTGAAAGTGCTGGAACAAGGCATCGCCAAGGATGCCTTCAAACCCTTGAGCGGCGATGACAAGGACGTCTGCAAGGAGCTGGCCAAGGCCAACGCCGCCGGCCTCAAGCAGATCGCCAAGGATCTGCAAGGCCGCCAGATGCTGCTGGGCGTGGACAACCGAAGCGGCCTCGAAGCCTTACGTGCCATCGAAACCCTGCCCGCCGATACCCCCGAGCAGGTGGCCGCCAAGGAACAGGCCTGGCGCCACTTTCTGGAGGACTCCGCTAACAGCTCGCTGGCCCACACGGCCGATGCGTTGGTGGGTGCCTACCTGCTGCCCAAGGTGCAGGACACCGCCGACACCGTGCCCACCAGCATCACCTTGCATGCGCTGCTGACCGACCCGCAACGCGCCCAGACCGAGCACGCCGCCCCCATCGCCGCCGCGCGCGCCGCCTGCAAGCAGGCCCGCGTGTTCCACTGGCCGCTGGCCTTCCCGCAGGTGTTTGCGCAAGGCGGCTTCGATTGCGTGCTGGGCAATCCGCCGTGGGAGGTGTCGCAGATGGGCGAAGAGGAGTTCTTCGCCACGCGTGCCCAGCGCATCGCGGAACTGGCGGGCGATGCGCGCAAACAAGCCATTGCTGCACTGCCTGAAACCGATCCGCGTCTGTGGGATGAGTTTGTCAAGGAAAGCCAACGGATTGCGGCCGCCAACAACTTCTACCGGGAATCGGGACGCTTTCCGCTGACGGCTGTTGGCAAGCTCAACACCTATCCCTTGTTTGCCGAAACTATTCTACAAATCCATGCCGACAGTGGCCGCGCCGGCTTCGTCGTGCCCACCGGCATCGCCACCGACGACAGCACCAAGGCGTACTTCGGCCACATCACGCAGCACCGGCGGCTGGTCAGCTTGTATGACATCGAGAATCGCGAAAAGCTGTTCCCAGCCGTCGACAGTCGCATGAAGTTCTGCCTGCTCACCCTGGGCGCAGCCGAACAGGCCGAATTCGTCTGCTTCGCCACCCAGGTTAGTCAGCTTGCCGACCCGCGCCGTCGCTTCACCCTCACGCCCGAGGAATTCCGCCTCATCAACCCCAACACGCTCACCTGCCCGGTATTCCGCAGCGAGCGCGATTCGGAACTGACCAAGAAGCTCTACCGCGCCGCCCCGGTGCTGATGCGCGATGCCGTGGTCGCAGGCGAGGGCAAGCACGCCAAAGTGGTGGAGCCCGAGCAAAACCCGTGGGGCATTACTTTCTCGCAGGGTCTCTTCAACATGACCAGCGCAAGCCACCTGTTCAAGGACGAGCCCGCCGCCGACCGCCTGCCACTGTACGAAGCCAAGCTCATCCACCAGTTCGACCACCGCTGGGCCACCTACACGCCAGACGGCAACAGCCGCGATGTCACGCTACCCGAGAAATCTGACCCGGATTTCACCGTCACCCCGCGTTACTGGGTCAATCGCGCCGAGGTGGAAGAGCGTCTATGCAAACGCGACCGCGATGGCAACGTCATTTGGCAATGGGGGCGGGATTGGTTGATGGGCTGGCGGGATATTTGTCGTGCAACCGATGAGCGGACGGTGATTGCGTCGGTGGTGCCGAGGGTGGGAACAGGGGATACGTTGCTCTTGATGTTTCCCGACACCAAGCACGGTGCTCGTAGGGCATATTTACTCGCGGATCAATGCTCGCTGGTACATGACTTTGTTGCCCGGCAAAAAATAGGCGGCACACATCTGAAGTACCACGTCAAAAAGCAGATAGTGAACCTTCCTCCAGACCGCTACACCGAAGCCGACCTCGCCTTCATCGTCCCGCGCGTACTGGAGCTGACCTACACCGCCCACGACCTCTCCGGCTGGGCACAAGACTTGGGCTACGACGGCGAACCCTTCCCTTTCGACCCCGACCGCCGCGCCACCCTGCGCGCCGAACTCGACGCCTACTACGCCAAACTCTACGGCCTCACCGAGGAAGAACTGCGCTACATCCTCGACCCCGTCGATGTCATGGGCAAAGACTACCCCAGCGAAACCTTCCGCGTGCTCAAAAACAAGGAGCTGAAAGAGTTCGGCGAATACCGCACTCAACGGCTGGTGCTAGAAGCGTGGAACAAAATTCAGACAGGAGCATGAAAACAATGAAATTTCATTTTGAGAATCTTGGCCTGCTGGATCAGGCTGAAATTGAACTTGCCGACCTAACCTTGATTTGCGGCGAGAACAATACAGGAAAAACCTATGCGACTTATGCAATCTACGGTTTCTTGCGTAGCTGGAGGCAGATTCTCCATTACGTACTTGAGCCTGAGATAGAAGATCTGCTGAAAGAGGCTGATAGGTATCAATTTGATCTTCAGCAGATGTTTGATGGAAGACTGAATGAGTACTTGGATAGATTGGGAAAAGCCTATGTAGACGGCCTTCCTCGTGCTTTTGCCACAGAAGGTTCTGTTTTTGAGAAAACGACCTGCCGAATCTGCATCACGCAGGATATTGATTTTTCCGGGGCGGCATATCAGCGCCAAGTCAAAGCCGGGTCGGCAGGGAAAGTGCTTGCCACAATCACCAAAGAGGAAGGAAGCCCGACCTTGGAGGTTTTGGTGGCCGACGCTGAATTGTTGCAGCACCGCTTTGGTGGTTTGGCAGATTTTATCGTGGATGCTATTGCTGACATTGTTTTTTCACCTCATCTGCCAGGGTTTCATATTTCCAGTGCGGAACGAACGGGAGCAGCCATTTTTCGAAAAGAGCTGGATATCGCTCGCACAAGAATGCTGAATGCCCTGCATCAGATGGATTCAAAAGAATTGCGACGCAATCCATTCCGAATTCTTCAGGAGATGGAAACCGGCTATCCGTGGCCAGTGGAAGATAATGTTGATTTTGTGCGTCACTTGGAGGAGCTTGATAAGCGCACGGGAAAGCTTGCAGAAAAAAACCCGGAAATATTGCAATCCTTTGATGAGATACTCGGCGGTTCCTACAAAGTGGTTAAGCAGCAACTGGTTTTCCAGAGCAAGGGGGCAGGAAAACAGCGGTTCACCATGAATGAATCATCAAGTTGCATTCGTGCCTTGCTGGATGTTGGATTTTATTTGCGCTGCAAGGCGAAGCCTGGCGAGCTTTTCATTATTGATGAACCAGAGTTGAACCTGCATCCCAAGAATCAGCGAGCTTTTGCTCGCTTGGTTGCGCGACTGGTCAATGCTGGAGTCAAGGTATTCATTACCACGCATAGCGATTACCTCATAAAGGAGATCAACACCTTGATTATGCTTTATCAAAAAACAGAGCATACTCGCAAGGTGCAAATAAATCACGGATACGATGATGCGGAATTGCTGGCTCACGATCGCATCCGCCTATATACGACAGACAAGGCACTTCGTGATAACCCAGAGGGCGGTCGGCGAATCAGAGTGAGAACCTTGACCCCTGCCTTAATCCATCCTGATCGCGGCATTGAAGTTCCGACTTTCGATGACACGATTGAACTCATGAACGCGATTCAGAGCGAAATTATATTTGGGGATGATTTCTGATGGCGCTATCCCCATATTTGCAGAGATTAAGAGACTCGCTGTCATGCTGCACTTACAATGGGGCGCAGCATACCGATGTACTGATAGAGGAAAGCGATGCTCTTGCCAAGCTGAAAAAAGCAAAGATACAGACTGGCGCTGGCGATTGGTTTGCTTTTTGTCCTGACAAAGGTCGTGGAGAGAAGGCGCTCATGTCTCCTTTGTTGGCGTGTGGCAGAGAACACGATCACCATCGAGCCTGTGACTGCGTCATCGTATTGTGTCGCGGGCAGAGCTTAACGATCGTGTATGTAGATCTGAAATCAGGAAATCCTTCTGGCTATGCGGGGCAGTTCAAGAGCACGAGACAATTTGTGCGCTATGCCATTGAGTTGCTCAAGGAATTTTATGCAAGCCCATTGGAGGTGGAGCGTGAGCAATACGTTATTTTGTATGGCGGGGAAAAGCCTTTGCCTATTCGGAAAACAGTAACTGCCCCCAAGCTGGAAAAAATTTCCAGAACTCAACCGGATAGGGCATATAAAAGAGAGATTCCAAATGGTGCTCGCCTGTATCTGCGAGAGCTTCTGGGCTGATGGGCAAACGTGCGATGACGGATTTCTTCCGCTTCCCCACCACCCCCCACCTCGCCTGGCTGGCCCAAGACGGCATGCCACGCGACGACAAGGTGTTGTCGCCTGCCGAAGCGCAGGCGCTGTTGTCCGGCGATGTGGTCGTGGAGGAAAAGCTCGATGGTGCGAACCTCGGCCTGTCTCTGTCACCCAATGGCACTGTGCGTGCTCAGAATCGCGGCCAGTATCTGGGCGAGCCCTATGTTGGTCAGTTTGCGCGTTTACCCGCCTGGCTGGCGCAACACGAATCCAGCTTGCTTGCCGTGCTGCGTCCTGAGTTGATGCTGTTCGGCGAATGGTGCGCCGCACGCCATTCATTGGATTACGACACGTTGCCCGACTGGTTTCTGTTGTTCGATGTCTATGACCGCAGCAAGAGGCGTTTCTGGAACACATCCCGGCGCAACGCGCTGGCCTCGGAAGCCGGGTTGTTCACCGTGCCGTTGGTGTCGAGTGGCCGCACCACCTTGGCGGCATTGAAGCAGTTGGTCGCCGATACGCCCAGCCGCTATCGCGCCGGGCTGCCGCTGGAAGGCGTGGTGGTGCGGCGCGAATCAGGCGAGTGGTGCGAAGCGCGTGCCAAGCTGGTGCGCCCGGATTTCGCCCAAGCGATCGACACCCATTGGAGCAAGCGCACCATCGAGTGGAACCGGGTAGATTGGACGCGGACATGAATCCTCTGCAACGTACCATCATCGAAAAAGCCGGCCACGACAATGGCTTCGAGCACGTGCTGTCATCTGCTGGCGATGCGGTGGTACTGGCTTCGGCTCGTCATCGAAGCCAGGTGGCGGTGACGGCATTGGTCGGAGGCTTCGAGGTGCGCTTTCAACCTGCCACGCCCGCGCTGCTGCCGGAGCTGCTGCGCAGCTTCCAACCTTGGGCCGGCGCCGATGACGTGTTCTGTGTGCCGACCCTGCCCGATTTGGCGGCTCTCCTGCGCCGCGCGGCCAGTCTGTCGCAGGCCTTGCCGAATCAGGCAGTGCGCGACTACCACGCGGCCGTGGCGCAAGCTGTCGAGACGATATCTGCCGAAGCCAGGGGCACGGAAGTCGAACGCCTGGTGCGTCAGCGCGTGGGGCAGGCGCGTTATCGCGATGCCTTGCTGACCTACTGGGGCGGTTCCTGCGCAGTGACTGGCGTCGCGGTGACTGAAGCCCTGCGTGCCAGCCATGCCAAACCCTGGGCCGAATGTGCCGACGATGCCGAGCGGTTGGATGCCTTCAACGGCTTTCTGCTGTTGGCCAATCTCGATGCGCTGTTCGATCGCTTTCTGATCAGCTTCGACGATGCCGGGCATCTGCTGACCAGCACCCGCCTGTCCCAAAGCGATCTACCTGGGCTTGGCATTCATTCGGGAATGACGTTGCGCTGGCTGGCCAGCGAGCACCGGCATTATTTACAGTGGCACCGCGAGCGCTTCCTGCTCGGTGCCTGATCGAAGGAAAAACATGGCCAAGGCCGAAGCAAGCGTTGAAGAACTGGTATCAATGATCGAGCGGGGCGAACTGCGCTTGCCAGAGATGCAGCGCCAGTATGTGTGGCGCTCCACGCGAGTGCGCGATCTGCTGGATTCGCTGTATCGCGGCTACCCATCGGGCGCAATCCTGCTTTGGGAAACGGATGAAGCTGTGCCGCTGCAGGATTTCGCGGTGAGCCAGAGCACGAATCCTTACCAGAGCACGCGGCTTCTGCTGGATGGTCAACAGCGTCTGACATCGCTCTCTGCCGTCATTCGCGGCGAGCCAGTATCGGTGCGCGGCCGTCGCCGGCCTATCGACTTGCTGTTCAACTTGGAGCATCCCGACCAGTTGGCGGTCGTGACCGAAGTGGAAGAGAACGGCGACGATGAGGACGATGCCGACGACGATAGCGAACTGATTGGCGATGAGACGGACTCGACCGAGGACGAACTGCTCAAGCGCTTCAACAAGATGACGTTCGTGGTGGCCACGAGGAAGCTGGAGCAGTTGCCGCATTGGGTGAAAGTGTCGGAAGTGTTCAAGATCGACAACGACGCGCCTTTCCTCAAACGTGCCGGTATCAGTGGTTTTGACGATCTGCGGTACGAGAAGTACAGCCAGCGCCTGGCCCGGCTACGTGGCATCCGCAAGTACGTTTATCGGATGGACGTGCTGGAACGCACGCTTTCCTACGATGAGGTCACGGAAATCTTCGTCCGGGTCAATTCACTGGGAGCCAAGCTGCGCAGTTCCGACTTGGCTCTGGCTCAGATCACCGCCAAGTGGCGGCACTCACTGCAGACGTTCCAGGATTTCCAGAAGGCGTGCGCCAAGACGGGCTTTGACCTTGATCTCGGTTTGCACTTGAAGAATCTGATGGCGTTTGCCACCGGTCAATCACGTTTCCAGATCGTGGGTAGCCTGAATGTGGAGAAGCTGCAGAAGGCATGGAAAGAAGCCTGCGATGGCATGGAATTCGCGCTCAACTTCCTGCGCAGCAATCTTGGCATCGATAGCCCGGCACTGTTGTCGTCGCCTTTCCTGCTGGTGGTGCTGGCGTATTTCGGGCATAGCCGCAACTATGCACTGAGCAACGATGAGGCCTGCCAACTGCGCTACTGGGCGCTGATGGCCAATGCCAAAGGCCGCTTCTCCCGAGGCTCCAGCGAAACCATTCTGGATCAGGATTTGGCAAATATTCGTCAGGGCGGAGCGGTGAGCGAGCTGATCGACCGACTGCGGCTGCAGTTCGGCCGCCTTGACATTACCGCGGAGGAGCTGGAAGGCCGCAACCAGCGCAGCGCGCTGTTCAAGACCATGTTCTTGGCTTTCCGTGCTGCCGGTGCGAAAGATTGGCGCAGCCATCTGGCCATTGCTCTGGATCATTCGGGCGCCCAGCATCGCTTGCAGTTCCATCACATCTTTCCCAAAGCCGTACTGAAGACCAGCTTCACTGCCCGCGAGGCGGATGACATCGCCAATCTGGCCTTCATCGGCGGCAAGACGAATCGCGCGATCAGCGACAAGGCCCCGGCGGTTTACCTGCCCCCGCTGGTGGACCAGCTTGGCGAGCCGGCGTTCGCAGCACAGTGCATTCCGGTTGAGGCATCGCTGCTGGAAGTGGAAAGCTACAAGGCTTTCTTGCTTGAGCGACGCAAGAGGATTGCAACGGCGCTGAATACGTTTGTTGGGCCAGCAGATTGAGCCGGTGGACGGCTGTGTATGTAGGCCAGAGAGCCTCATACTGCCTGACCTAGCTACCGAGGTAGATGGCAGTGATTTGAACGCGCTCGTGTCCCAACTCACGGCTGATGGTCTGACGAGCATGGCGGTCTTCTATGCGCTGCGTTGGACTTAACTCTGTGACTAATGGTCCACCTGCTGCTGGCGGCGGCCTTCCCGTCAACATCTCATAACGGCTTTGCGCATACTGATGGCGAAGGCCATGCATATGGCTCAGACCCGCCGCCTTGCACTGTCCATCGTAGACGTGCCGCTGCTGGATGTAGGTCTTGTTTGCCGGGATCAGTGATCCTGTGCCCGCCAGGCGGTGTGCCGCTTGGAGCACGTCGCGTTGCTCTGTCGTGGTGATGGGAACCGTTCGCTCCCGGCCGCCCTTGGTCCACGATCCCTTGAGGGCGATGTGGTCACCCCGATCCGCATAACTGGGCTGGAACTTGATCGCTTCCTCCCGACGCAATCCGAAGGCGGCCTGTAGCTGAAGGCTCATGCGCACGTGGGCATCGGTGACCTGTTCAAGACCTGTGCCCAGTTCTTGGGCCTTGCTGATGTTGGTCACATAGCGGCGCTCGGCCACGCCGAGTTGCGTGTTGTCCGCCGGCAAGATGCCGGCCTTGCCGATCTTCTCGGCCCACCAGCGCAGGTGAGAGAGTCGATTCTTGATGGTGCCGGACGACAAGCCTTCTTCCTGCCAGCGATCCAGCAGCGCTTGGGCGTGCTTGCCCTTGAGTGACGACGCCTTCATCTGCCGGAAACCGGCCTCGCGCAGTTGCCGCGCAGCCAGCGCGAGAGAACGCATCCGGTCGGCCTGTGTGTTGTGGCTACCGTCACGGTTGCGCTGGCAAAGCTGCCGCAGGGTGTAGGTCAAGTCGTCCATCTTCCGGCCTCCAAGCAAAGCGCCGTACTGCGTTGTCCTGAAATTCAGTGGTTAGTGTTGGTGCCAACTCGCCAAGGCGAGATCCCGTGGGGGCAAGGGCATGGTGTTCAGGGGACACCAGAGCCTCGAATGAGGCGTCCGTCTTGCTCCCTGCTGGAAGCCCGGACAGGGGTACGACAAGACGAAAGTGATGTGAACGTGGACGAGTCCTCCTATGAAGTGGATGGGATGAGAAATGCAGCGGCAGCCCTGTGCGTCGCGCACAGGCAATTGCTGCAAAGGACAGTGCGCCAGGCGGCGCGATAGGGATGAGTTCAGACAGATTAAGAAGGCTCCGCCCTGGGGAGGGCCGGTATGCGGTCGGAGCCTGGGCATACCTGGGGTGGCTCCACCCTGTCGGGCCAGCGCTTGCAGGAACCTGCGCTGTTGGGGATGCCGATGTACGAAGCCCATCGGTCTTGGCAACTGCCCGGTCAGTGTAGGGTGGCCATCATCATGTCTGCCGCACGCAATAGGATTCGGCATTCGCCCGCATTGTTGCTGGCGTGTGCGGGGCCGTCACTGCGGCTGGCAGTGACGGCCCATTTCGCGGCAGCATTTACTACGCAGGATGCGGCTGCCATCCCCTGGTCTGCATTGCCTGCGCTGCAATGTCCCCAGCGTTCGTCGAGGTGTTCAGCATCTTGCGGATGTTGGCGATGTGTGCCAGGGCGGTTTCACGCGATGCCGGTTGCGCAGTCGGTTCTGGGCGGTCTTCGGTGCGTGGCGCACCAGCAGGCCGATTTTCGGCAGGCCGTGGGGCGGCGGCAGATGTCTCCTTACGACCTGCCCACAGACGGAATTCGCCCGCAAAAACGCGCTTCACCAAGGCGAAGAAGTAGGCCACGACATTGCGCACGGAGCCGTTCTGGCTGCGTGCCTGCAACTCGTCGAGCACTTCCTGGCGATGCTGTGGCGGCAGCCGCCGCAAGGCGGCCTGTACGTCCTTTTGCTGATCTGCCTGGGCATGGCTCAGGCAAGGCGGCACGCTCACCGACTGCGATGCCGAATCGCCGTCGCCTTCGCGCGCGCGGTACGTACGTTCTTTTTTATACATATACGTCTTATACGTACTGTCCTGCTCAGCCGTCATGTGGCGAGCGTGTCCGGCCTGTTGCGGAACAAGAGCGCTGCCAGCGGAATCGCCAGACAATGGCCGTGAGGCGGGTGCCTCGTTCGCCTGCGACGGCGGCGTAGGGGGCAAATCATCGTCATCGTGGCGCTGATCGTGGGCCGCAATGGCAGCGGCTTCAGGCGCTTGCGCCTGCGTTGCCTGGATGTGGACGGCCACCCGATCCACCTGGTTGTTTTCGTGGCCGATGGAGGCTTGCAGAAGCGCGGGCAGACTGGCATCGAGCGCGCAGGCCTGCTGGAAGTCCAGAGCGCTTTCGTGAACCTGATACAGCTCGCTGAGCGCATGGCCGGTCAGCGGATCGCGGTGCTGGCCTACCAGACTGATCCAGCCCGTCAACCGAAGCACAACGAGGACGCGCCGGGCCGTCTCGTACCCGGCCCGCTGCCCCAGCGGGGTAGAGGTGAGATAGCGGCGCAACTGCCCCAGATTCGCCAGCGGGCTGACGCCCTCGGCAGAGCGCAGCATGCGCAGCACCTGCCAGCCATTGCGCTCCAGCGGCGTGAGGCGGGCATCGAGCATGAGCGAGGCCGGCGTGGTGAACAGGGCGTCTTGCCCCAGCGGGTTGTGGCGGGTGTGATGGTCTGCCATGAGAGTTCTCCAAGGTCTGGGCCACAGCGGCCCGTTCCCCTGCATCTCATCGCGTACCGTTCCATGCGTCAGCCAACAATGCGGTCTGCGCCATACCCGTTTTATCCGGCAGGCGCAGCGCTGGCACCGGGATCCAGACTGATTTATCATCCTGATACCCCCTTAGGGGTACAACTGGGGGTGCTTCCAGCGATTCCCGCAAAGGCCGTGGCCCGATTTCCCCGCGAAACCTAGTGTTCACAAGCCTTTGCCGACCGATCAACGTTTAAACGTGTGATCAACGTCTAATTCCATTTCTAAATCACCCGTGCCGTTGTTGCTTCGCCTTGTCGTGCTACAGCACTGCCTACGGCTTCGCGCCTAGGAGGCTGTCGGACTTGGAGCGTCGAAAGCGAAAATCGG
>JAFDZY010000163.1 GCA_018266685.1 Bacteroidota bacterium | reverse complement strand
GTGAGCCGCTGGGGCGACATTTATCGGGGGCAGGTGGCCTGTCCATTGGCAGCGTTCACCCCGGAGATCACCGATCAAGTTGATACACTTTGTGCCAGCGGTACCGGCAGCTTCCAATGGTACCGCAACGGCGAGCTTTTGGCAGACACTACCGCGTGCATCGCGGCGCTGGAAGAAGGCAGCTACACCGTGGTGGTGACCGATGGTTTCGGCTGCGTCTCCAACACCTCGGCACCGGTGCAGGTGATCCACACGGGCATTGCCGTTCCCGCTGAAAACAGGTCATTCCGCCTGGTGCCCAACCCGGCTTCGGGCGTGGTGCGGGTGGAACGTGCAGAAGGCACAGCAGCCTGGCTTACGGTGCTGGATGTGCAGGGACGTGCAGTGCTGGAAACGCAGATCACCGGACCTTCCACCATGCTGGATGTCTCCGGGCTGAAGAGCGGTGTGTATGTGGTGCGGGTCGCTGCGCCGGAGGCGGTTGAGGTGGGGCGGTTGGTGGTGGAATGAGCGCACCACCCGCATCTTTGTGTACCGCATCCGTGTTCACTGCGCCTTCGCGAAGCCTTCGGCGAAGCAAGGTCAGAGTTCATCCGTGGTTCACTATTAATGCCCCTCACCACCTACCTCCTCCTCTTCCGCGGCGTGGGCGGACCCGTGCAACTGCCCGTAGCGGAGCTGCGCGCAGCGCTCACCAAGGCTGGTTTCAAGCAGGCCACCACCTACATCAACAGCGGAAATGCGTTGGTGCGGAGTTCGCATTCGCGCGAGGAGACCTTGGCCAAGGTGGCGGAGATCTGCCTCAAGAAGTTCAAGTACGACCGGCCCATCTTCGCGCCCACGGCCGCTGAATGGGCCACGGTGATGAAGCGCGATCCCTTTCCGCAGAAGGCCGAGGGCAAGCACGTGCATGCGGTGATATTGGCGGAAAAACCAAAGCCTGAAGCCGTGGAGAAGCTGCAGGCATTGGCGGTGGGCGATGAAGCGTTACTCGTATTGGAAAAACCGATCGGTGCGTACCACGTGTGCTACCTGCACACCCCGAACGGTCTCATCGCGTGCAAGCTCGGCGAGAAGTTCGACAAGGGCATCGGGGTGGTGAATACGGCAAGGAACTGGAACACGGTGGTGAAGATGGATGAGCTGGCGCGGGGGTTGGAGGCGCTGTGATCACCGCCTCACCACCACCCGCGCCGCCTTCGGCTCCTGCCCATCCATGCGCACCATCACCAGGTACAGCCCTTCCACCCATTCTCCGGGCAGGTCGAGCGCCTGCAACGCACCGAAGGAATTCACCTGCTCCGCATGCACGCGCGTGCCGCTGGCGTTGAACACCTCGATCACCGCGCGCTGGCCAATGAGCGAAGGATCGGCGATGATGTTCAACCTGTCATTGGTGGGATTCGGGAACAGTTCCATCCCCGGGCCTTGTGTCGCTGCCAACTCATCGATGCCCGCGGTATTCGCCTCCACCAGTTTGACCAGGTAGATATCATTGCCTCCTTGAGATGTGGCCGGTTGTGATCCAGCCCCGGGATCCAGATCGGTGGTGCCAGTAAACCAGCCAGTGAGGTAAATGGCCCCGCTGCCGTACCGCGTGATCAAATAACCGCGATCATAATTGGTTCCGCCGAACGATACCGCGTGGAGGTAGTCGCCCTCGCCGGATAATTGCAGCACGAACGCATCCGCATCTCCGGCGGAGGTGAGCGAAGCTGAGCCGGGGCCTGGGTCAAAATCCACCGTAGCCGTGAATGATCCGGTTACGAGCAGGTTCCCATCGGGATCGACATGGATGCCGAACCCTTCCTCATAGCCGGTGCCGCCCATGGCCTTGGCCCAGGCGAATGTGCCATCCGCATCCAGTTTCAACACATAGATGTCGTGGTCACCAACAGCGGTGAGCGGTGCGCTTCCCGCCCCGGGATCGAAGTCGATGGTGCCGCTGAACCGGCCCGTGGCGATCAAATTCCCATCCGGGTCCGTGGCGAGCTTTGCACCGAACGCGCCCTCCGTGTAGTAGGTGGTGGTGGTCACCGGCAAGGACTTCACCCATGCCAGCCCTCCGGCGGTGTCCAACTTCAGGTAGAACACGTTCCAAGTGCCCACCGCAGTGAGGAGGGTAGTCCCTGGTCCTGGATCAAAATCAATGGCACCCTCAAAGTAGCCGGTGATGAAGATATTGCCAACGGTGTCCGTGGCCACAGCAAAGCCCCTGTTCTCGTAAGAGCCACCTCCGAAGTTCTCCGCCCAAACGAAGTCACCATCCGCATCCAGCTTCAGGACAAAGACATCCTCCTGCCCGGCGGTGAGCAGGAATACACCCGGACCGGGATCGAAATCACGCGGACCACCCTGGTAGTAGAATCGCCCGGTGATGACGACATCGCCCACTGGATCGATGGCGATCCCATAGCCGGCGTCCCACCAGGTGCCGCCCACCACGCCCTTGGCCCAAACGAAATTGCCGTCGGCATCCAGCTTGGAGACGAAGATGTCGTTCTGCCCGGTGGTGGCCGCGGTCATGTTGAAGGTGCCCGCGCCGGGATCGAAATCGGCCGTGCCGCAGAAGCCTCCGGTGGTATATACGTTCCCGGCGGGATCAATGGCGATGGCCGTTGCACCATCGCTATAAGCCCCTCCCATGGCCTTGGCCCAAAGCAAGGTGCCATTGGTGTCGAACTTGGCCACGTAGATGTCGTTGGAACCCGCCGAAGTAAGGTTGGTTACCCCTTGGCCGGGATCGAAGTCGGTGGTGCCCGTGAAGGTTCCCGTGGTGTACACGTGTCCGGCATCATCGAGCACGATGCCCATCCCGACATCGCTCCCCGAGGCTCCCATGGCCCCGCCCCAGGCGGGCGAAAGGTCCTGGGCATGGGCGATGCAAGAGGCCAGGAAGAAGAAAAGAGTGGGTAATGCTTGGCGCATTTGAATAGGGCTTTGGTGGCACCAAGAGAACGCTTCCCCGTGCCTATGCCAAGTCCGACCGATCGAACGCCGGAAGGACTGATCGAACGTCAGGCGGAAAGCGCCTTCGCCACCTCTTCCCTTCGGCGCGAGGCCACCTCCACCCTTTGCCCGTTCCGCAGCACCACGTATCCGTTCTTGTCCAGATGGTCGATGTGCGCCCGGTTCACCAGATAGCTCCGGTGCGTGCGCAGGAAACCCAAGGGCGAAAGCATGTCCTCGTAGTCCTTTAGCGTGCGGGCCGAGACGAAACGTCGTTCGTCCTTCAGGTACAGATTAGTGTAGTTCACATCCGCTTCGCACCAGACCACCTCACTCGGCGGTATGAAATAACTGCGGTCGCCGCTGGTGAGGGTGAGCTTCATGGTGCGCTCATCAGGCTGGGCGATGTTGTGCAGCAAGTGGGCTTGGACATCCGGAGCACTGCCACGCTTTGCGATGTGCCGATCGATGGCCGCGAGCAGCTCATCGCCGAGCACAGGTTTCACCAGGTAGTCCAAGGCACTGAAGCGGATGGCCTGTATGGCGTGCTTGCTGCTGCCGGTGGTGAAGATCACGTCGAAGTCCCACGCCCCAAGCCGTTTCAACAACTCGAAGCCATCGCCGCCGGGCATCTGCACATCGAGGAAGAGCAGGTCGGGCTTGTGTGTCCGCAGGACCTCCATGGCCTGTGCCACCGAGGCCACTTCGGCCAAGATGGCCACTTCGGGGGCATGGCGGCACAACATGGTCCGAAGCACGTCACGCGCCTCCTGCTCATCATCCACGATCACGGCTTGCATGAGGGCAAGTTAGGCCGGAGGATGACGTCGCGCCTTCAGCGCTCCTGAGCTGCGTGTGCATCCCGGCCCATGGCATGGCCATGGGCCGGGATGAGGTCGGGCCTTCAGCCCTCCCGAACGTGCATCATCCCCCAACACCTTCTTTGTGTTAACGCGACTGGTCGGGCCTTCAGCCCTCCCCAGTCCCGAAGCTTGGTTCAGTCATCGTGCCGCTCACCAGCCAGGGGCGGATAAGGGCTGAAGGCCCGGCTTCATCCCGACGCGGCGCTGCGAACCCGGTTTACGCGCACAGCGTCGGGGAGTGCTGAAGGCGTGACCTCATACCTGCACCCCATCGCTTCCAAGGCTCGGAGCAGCCACTATTTCCGATCGGAAGCGGTGCGCACACGAGGGCCGAAGGCCCGACCTCATAGGTACCCGGCGCTATGCGCCGGGGAGCGCTGAAGGCGCGACGCCCTACCTTCACTCCTCAACCTCCAAGCCATGCCGCAATCCCTCGCACACATCATCATCCATCTCGTCTTCAGCACGCGGCAGCGCATCCCTATGCTCGTTCAGCCGGTGCGCACCAAGGCGCATGCCTACCTCGCCACGCTTTCCCGAGAGTTGAACTGCGAGTGCTACCGTGTAGGCGGTGTGGAAGACCATGTGCATATGGCTTTACGCCTGCACCGTACGGTGCCGGTGCTGATCTGGTGGAACACGTGAAGTCGCGGTCGTCCTACTGGCTGAAGCAGCAAGGGCCAGGATTGGAGCATTTCTCCTGGCAGAAAGGCTACTCCGCGTTCTCCGTGTACTTCCGCGAAGTGGATCGTCTGCTGTGGTACATCGATAACCAGGAGCAGCACCATCGGAAACAGGGCTTCCAGGATGAGTATCGCGGCCTGCTCACGGAGCATGGCATTGAGTTCGATGAACGTTACGTTTGGGACTGACGTCGCGCCTTCAGCGCTCCTATGTAGCGCATGCATCCCGGCACATGGCCAGGCCATGTGCCGGGATGAGGTCGGGCCTTCAGCCCTCCCGAACGTGCATCAGCCCCAGCACCTTCTTTCTGTGGCGCGACTGGTCAGGCCCCCGGCCCTCCCTCGTTTTGCCGCATGTCTCATCAGGGCCGAAGGCCCGGCCTCTTCCCGACCCGGCGCGTAGCGCTGGGTTTACGCGCGCAGCGCGGGAGAGCGCTGAAGGCGCGGCCTCATACGCTCAGTGCAACCCGCGTACCGGCCGGAGCCCCCTCCGCATCCTTCAGGTCCTCGATCACGAAAGCCCCTTCCTTTTCCATCCGTTCGGTGAGCAGTGCCAAGCGCTCGCCCGCCAGCTTCAGGCCCAGCGAGGTGCGCCCCGGCCGGTCCGTCTTCCCGCCTCGGCCCACGCCGTTGTCCTGCACTGTACAAGTCACGGAATCATTGCTGGAGGTGAAACGTACTGTGAGCCGCTTCGGCCCTTCCTTCGGTGCGAGCCCGTGCCAGATCGCGTTCTCCACGAAGGGCTGAACCAGCAGGGATGGGATCATCCGTTCCTCTTCCAACAGCTGCGGATCGGCCTCCACGCTCCACTCGAGATCACCTTTCATGCGCAGTGCTTCGAGCTTCACGTAGTTGCGGAGGAAGTCGAGCTCCTCTTCCAAGGTGATCCAGTCGCGCACGCTGTGCTCCAGCACTTGGCGCAGCAGGCGCGCGAAGCCGTCGAGGTATTCCTCAGCCTTTGCATGCTCGCCGGCCAAGGATAGCGCCTTGATCGCATTGAGGCAGTTGTGGATGAAGTGCGGGTCCATCTGCGTGCGCAGCACCTTCATGCGCAACAGCCCGTTCACCTCTTCGATGCGGGCCTGTTTGTCCTCCAGCACCGCATTGAGCACCATGAGCTCGGCCTCATGCTTCCGTTTCAAGCGCAGGTTGCGCCACACCAGCAGCACCGCGCCGATCGCCAGGACCGCCAAGGCCAGGCTTCCATAAAGCTGGAGGTTTTGCACCCGGAGCCGGTCCGCCTTCCTTCGGTTGTCCTCACCCAAGCGCGCGATCTCCTCCTTGTTCAAGCGCGTCTCGAACTTCTTCTCCAATGTCAGCATCTGCTCATCCGCAGCGGCCTGGGCGAAGCTGTCCTTCAACACCTCCAGGTCGCGCATGAGCAGGTAGGCCTTGGCACTGTCTCCGATCGCAGCCTGGCTCTCGGCCAGGAAGCCGGTGTTCTCGATCCGCAGGCCCAGCTCGGCCACGCCCGCATTGTTCAGTGAATCGCTGCGCATGAATTCGGGGATGGCCTCCCGGAACCGGCCTGCGGAAAAGAGTGCGTAGCCACGTTGGTTGTGGTACTTGCTCCGGGTGGAGAGGTCGGTCCGCTGTACCTCATCCCGCATCGCGTCGGACCGCGCCATGGCCGAATCGTACTTCCCTTCCTCGATGAAGAGGTTGATCTGGTTCAATCGTGCGCGTGCATGGCGCCGGGTCTCCGTGGGTGATATGTAGGAGATGCTCGCATCATAGTACCACCGCGCCGAATCATGATCATGCTTGATGTAAAAGCAATTGCCCAGCGTGGTGTACGTACTGGCCAAGGCAGCGCTGTCCTTGACCGCATAGGCCAATGCAATGGCCGTTTGTGCATGTGCCCGTGCCGTTGCATATCGACTCTGGTAAAAATCCACATCGGCCAGGTTGCTTTCTCCCCAGACCCAAGCGGAGGTATCACCGGACGCTCGTGCCAATAAGATCGCCTGGTGTGCGTGTTCCTGTGCCCCGGGATAGTCCTGCCTCTTGATCTGCACGATGGCGATGGCGAGGTGCGCGCGGGCTTTCTCCCGGTCGGTGCGTGCATGGTGAAACGCGCGCTCCGCCGCTGCCAAGGCGGAATCCTGCATATCGGCCCCGCGATAGGCCTTGGACAGGTCGATGGCACGCTCCACATAGGTAACCGCGGTCGCGGTGCGCAACGCTTCCTGTGCCGCGCGCACCGGTTCCGGCAAAGTGTCCTGGGCACGGGCAACGCCCAGCAGGCCAACAGCGGCGATGAGCGCCAAGGACTTGTGCATGAAGTGAAGGTAGGCAAAGCAGGCCATCCAACTTTACCTTTGCATACCCCGAACCTGATGCCGGAATTCCCCGGCACCGGGTTTCGGGCTTCGAGTTTCGGGTCTGTTAGTTGTTTCTGCCGCGTTGCCCTTGTGCAACCGCATGCGCGTTCAAGCGGGCGTTATCTTGTCCAGCACCTCCTTGGCAAATTCCACGTCACCATGAGTAGCCAGCAAGATGAAAGCACCCGCATTGCCGTCTTCCAACGC
>JAFDZY010000162.1 GCA_018266685.1 Bacteroidota bacterium | reverse complement strand
GTCCGAGGAGACAACAGGTCCCGATAAGCGTCATAGGCCGTGAGCCTTTCGCGCCAGCTGGTTCACCTGTCGTCCCGCTCAGTACCCTTCAGTGATCTGTCGGTGCAAGTGTAGAGTCGCGACAGTTTTTGGGCGAGCGTTCGCGCTCGTGCCCAATGTCATTAAGTTAAGGTCGGTAAAGTCTTGTTGTAGCACAGGCTTTCAGACCGTGGAGCGACGATATCGCAGGCTGGAAGCCTGCGGACCCTAATTTTTGAACAAATGCACCCTTAACTTAATGACATTATCACTCCCACAGGGTCTCCATGGTCACGAGCGTGGACGCTCGCGACAGTATTTGCAGCACAGCACTGTTATCGCACCACGCGCTGGGTCCATGCCTGGCGGCCGTCCGTGATCTCCACGAGATAAACGCCGGGTGCGTTCGCGGAAAGATCGATCAACGTTTGGGGATCGTTCTTCAGTGCCATGCTGCGCAAGGTGCGCCCTACGGCATCAAGGATGCGCGCACCAGTAAACTGAGCATGTTCACCTGGGACCAAGGCAAAGTGGCCGTCCTGGTCCAAGGCCACAATGCGGGGTGCCGGTGTGCTGCCGGCTTGATGAATGCCCACCGGGCTGGTGAACAGGTCGCTTTCCCACAGCCCGCGGCCGAAGGTGGCCGCGCGCACTTTGCCAGCCGCCATGTTGATCTCCAGCTCATTCACCACCACGTTCGGCAGTCCTTGGCCGTAGGGCAGCCAGTTGCTGAAGTAGTCGTTGGTGTAGAACACGCCCATGTCCGTGCCCACGTACAGGCCGTTGTTGGTGCCCGGCTCGTACACCACGGAATTCACCGGGATGTTGGGCAGGTTCATGCTGTAGTTGGTCCAGTTCTGGCCGCCATTGTTGCTGGCAAAGAGCTTGTTGCCCGCGCTGCTGCCGGAGAAGGAAACATAGACGTGCATGGGGTCGGTGGGGTCCACGGCGAAGGAGGTGGGTGAGAGGTTGGGCAGGCCATTGCTGATGTCGGTCCAGGTGAAGCCGCCGTCATCGCTGCGCTGCACCAGGTCCTGGCGTGCGGCATAGATCACGTCGCTGTTGGAGGGGGCCAAGGCAAGGCAGCGCACGTATTCATCTTGGCTCCAGTTGGTCATCATGGCCCAGTTCTCGCCCCGGTCCCACGTGATCCACACGTTGTAAAATCCTGCCACCAGGCGGGTGGGTTCGTTGCCATCGATCAGGTAGGGCGTGATCCAAGGCCCATCCTCGGAGATGTTGTCCCCGATGTCGTCCCAATCGTTCCCGTTGTTGTAGGAACGAAGGATGCCGCCGTTCTGGGAAGAGCCGTACACGATGTTCGGGTCGCCGGGATCAATGGCCGCTTCCATGCCGTCCGCGCCGTACACATGGGTCCAGTTGCCGTTAATCAAGCGGTTGGTGCCATTGTCCTGCGCCCCGGCCATGAATTTGTACGGCAGCAGCTCGGAGCCGCCGAACCGGTAGAATTGTGTGATGTCCAGGCCCGCGCTCAGGTCGGTCCAGTTCTCGGCGCCGTCACTGCTGGCATGGATCCCGCCGTCTGAACCGCAGTACACATGGCCATTGAAGACTTCCAGTGTGTGGATGTCGGCATGGGTGTACCCGATCAGGGAAGGGTAGGTCCAGTGGGATTCTATGTCCCAGTTGTACCCGCCATCGGTGCTTTTCCACACGTTGATGCCGCCGAGGTACACTGTATTGGCATCTTCGGGGTCCGCAGCAAGGGCCATGTCATACCACGATTGCCCGCCGGTGTCGCTGCCATCGTCCTCGTAGCCGAACATGTTGGGCGCATTGGCGCAAAGGGTAAAGCTTTGGCCACCATCCGCGCTGCGGTACAGGCCCAGGAACCCGCTGTCCTCCTGCTTGCTGCACAGCACATACACCGTAAGCGGGTCGGCAGGTGTAACGGCAATGGCCATGCGGCCCACAAGGCTGCCGGAGGGGAGGCCGTTGTTGTTTTGTTGCAGGAAATGGGCCCCATTGTCCGTGCTGATGTGAAACGTGTTGCTGCAGGCGTAAACAATGGAATCGTTGCCGGGCTGGAACTCCACGTCGCGGAAGGTGCCCACGCGCACCTGGCTCCAGGTAGTACCGCCGTCGGTGGTGCGGAACACGCCGCTGCTGGCTGCGCACAGCAACACGTGATCGTCGTTGCCTGCCATGCGCAAACCACGGGTGGTCCGGGTGTCGTCCATGTTCCAGTTCAGGCCGGTACTGTTCCACGTGGCACCGCCGTCCGTGCTCTTGAGCACGCCGGCGCTGTAGGTGTCAGCCCCGTCGCCATCGCCCGTGGCGATGTAGATCACGTTGGGGTCTTGCGGGTCCACCACAATGCCGCTTACGCCCATGGACGGCAGGTCGGTGAAGAGGGCTTGCCAGGAGTTGCCCCCGTCCATGCTGCGCCACAGGCCTGCGGAAGGCGTGCCCACGTAGATCACGTTCGGGTTTGAGGGGTCCACGGTTATGGCATTTACACGACCATTTCCGGGATTGTAGGAGGTGGTGTTCCAGGACAGCGGGCCCAGCGGGGACCAGTTGGCCGTGCTGCGCACAAGGCCCGGAGGGGCTTGCCGCATGGCCATCACTTCCTCCATGGCATGGGCATACACGGTCGGGTCAGGGCGTTCACCAGTGGGGTACGTGCGTTGGTCCATGAACCAGTACCAGCGTTGGAACTGCTTCCAGCCCTTGCTGCGCACGTAGGGCCTGCCCGCCCATGCCGAATCAAATGCGGCCTTCACCTGTGGCAACGGCGTCTGCCCGTCCTCCATGAGGTCCACCCAATGTTGTGCCCGGCATTGGGGAAGGGCCGCAAGAAACAGCAACAGCGAACAGAAACCGGTGCGGAAAAAGTGCATGCGAGGGGGAATTGCGGGCCTTAATTTACGCTGCCCACCTTCACGGACCGGCCATTAACGCCACAACATGGTATTCCTTGCGGTTTTCGCGCAGCCGTTGTACCCGCAGCGGGATCACTTCCACGCTTTCCGCTTGTGCCAGATCAAGGCATAGCCCAGGATGAAGAGGTAGCAGGGAAACATGATGCCGTAAGCCTGCTGCGGGCCAATGTCCGCCTTGGCAGCAAGGTTGCCGTACATCAAGGGAAGCAACGCGCCGCCGGCAATGGCCATGATCAGCAAGGCACTGCCCACTTTGGTGTGCCGCCCCAGCCCCGCGATGGCCAACGGCCAGATGGCGGGCCATACCAGCGCATTGGCCAAGCCCAGCAATGCGATGCAGAGGATGGAGGAATAACCGGTGAGCTCCGTGGCCAGGAAGGTGAGCACCAGGCCCAGTACCGCGGAAGCCGCCAAGGCCTTCGCCTGGCTGATCCACCGCGGAATGGCAATGATGCCGATCACATAGCCCACCACCATGCTGATCAGCGTATAACTGGTGAAGTGCTTGGTTTCGCTCAGTGGAAAGCCGAGCGACTGCCCGTACACGCCGATGGTGTCGCCAGCCATCACTTCCACGCCCACGTAAAGAAACAGTGCCACCACGCCCAGCATCAGGTTGGGGAATGAAAAGATGCTGCGCCCGTCGGTGGCCACGCCGGGAGCATCCACTTCGGGATCCAGCTCGGGGAGCGGGGAGAAGCGCACCCACAGGCCCAGCAGCACCAGCACCACGGCCATGCCGCCGTAGGGCAACATGATCCGTGCGGCGATCTCGTCCAGGCGGGCGTTCAGTGCAGCGCCCTGCAGGGAGGCCACCTCGGCTTCGATGGTGTCGGCATCGCCCATCAGTAACGCGCCGACCACAAAGGGCGCCAGCACGCCGGCCATCTTGTTGCAAATGCCCATCACGCTGATGCGGGAGGCTGCGCTCTCAATGGGACCCACCACGGTGATGTATGGATTGCTGGCTGTTTGGAGCAGGGAAAGACCCGTACCGATGATGAACAGCCCGGCGAGGAAGAGGCCGTAGGAACGCATTTGCGCGGCCGGAATGAACAACAGCGCGCCGAGGGCCATCACCCACAGGCCGTACATCATGCCGTTCTTCATGCCGGTGCGGCCCAGCACCCAGGCCATCGGCAGTGCGGTGCAGAAATAGGCGATGTAAAAAGCGAAGGTGACGTAGAACGGCTCCGCGCCCGTCTTCAGCTCGCAGATGATCTTCAGGTAGCTGATCAGCGGGCCGTTGGTCCATGTAACGAAGCCGAAGAGGAAGAACAGCGCGCCAAGGATGGCGACGGCGGTGGTGGTGTGCTGGTTACGGGCCATGGGGCGAAAGGTATCCGGGCGGTGGCGGGCGAACTTGGCTCCACAAGCCCAGTTTTGCGCAAGGCCGTGTGCGTAGCAGGGTTCAGGCGGAAAACGCGATCTTCACCGCGCCATGTTGCAGCGGCTTTCCATCCAAAACTACCTGCTGATCGAGCACTTGGAGCTGGACCTCGGTCCCGGCCTCACCGTGCTCACCGGCGAAACCGGCAGCGGCAAAAGCATCATCATCGGGGCGCTGGGCCTGGTGCTGGGGCAACGTGCCGACGGCAGCCTGCTGCGCGATCCCGCCAAGCGTTGCATCATTGAGCTGGAATTGTTGGCGGACAAGGGCCTGCCGTTCCTGGAGGAATGGTGCGCGCGCAACGGCATCCCCCGGGAATCCCCGATGATCCTGCGCCGCCAGCTGGACCCCGGGGGCCGGTCGCGTGCCTTTGTAAATGACGTGCCGGTGCGCCTGGAACAACTCCGGGAACTGGGCGAAGGCTTGATCCACATCCACAGCCAGCACCACACCTTGCTGCTCAACAGCCCGTCCTTTCAATTGGGCATGTTGGACCATTGTGCAGGCCAGGAAAACCAACTGAAGCAGTACACCGCGGAATACCGGGCATGGCGGCTGGCCCAAAGGAAATTGGCCGACCTGCGCCATCAGGAAGCCCAGGCCCAAGGCGAGCGCGACTTCCTCCAATTCCAGCATGCCGAGCTGGATGCGGCCCGGCTGGTGCGCGGCGAGCTGGCCGAACTGGAACGCGTGCTGGCCCGGGCGGACCATGCCGAAGAACTGCTGGCCGCGCTGCGCGGAGCGGAGCAAGGGATCAGCGGCGACCGGGCCATCATGCCGCAATTGGCCGCCATCCGGCAAGGCATGGCCAAGGCCGCCAGGGTGGACACCGCCGTGCAGGCCTTGGCAGAACGCATCCAGAGCGCCTCCATTGAACTGAAGGACATCGCCGAAGAAGCCGCCCGGCTGGCGGAGCAAGTGGGCACCGACCCCGGGGAAACCGAGCGCCTGCGCGAGCGATCCGACCTGCTGAACCGGCTGATGCAGAAACACCGCGCGGGAAGCGAAGAAGCACTGATCGCCTTGCGCGAAAGTCTTCGGGAGCGCATCGCAGGCATCGGCACCCTGGCGGAGCAAGTGACAGAAGCCCAACGCACCGAGGCCCAGCTGGGACAAAAGGTGACGGAGTTGGGGGAGGCCATCAGCACCAAGCGGGGCAAGGCCATGGGCCCCTTGGCCGAACAAGCCTCCCGCCTGCTGAAGGAACTGGGCATGCCCCACGCGGTGTTCACCTTCAAACATGAACGGACGGAAGCCGGCCCAATGGGCATCGATGCCATCCACGCCCAGTTCTCGGCCAACAAGGACCGCGCGCCCGAACCGTTGGACAAAGTGGCCAGCGGCGGCGAGCTCAGCCGGGTAATGCTCGCCCTGATCAGCCTGGCTGCCGCCAGCAAGGAACTGCCCACGGTGATCTTCGATGAGATCGACACCGGCGTAAGCGGCGAAGTGGCCCACCGCGTGGGCGCGCTGCTGAAGGACATGGGCCGCCAGCGGCAGGTCATCGCCATCAGCCACCTCCCGCAGATCGCCAGCAAGGCCACTACACATTTATTGGTCACCAAGGACCAGGAAGCCGAGCACGTGCGCAGCGGCATCCGCCCGCTGGATGCGGAAGAACGCGTGGAAGCATTGGCCCGCATGCTCAGCGGCAAAAAGACCACCAAGGCGGCGATGGAAAATGCGCGGGAGTTGCTGAAAAACAAATAGGAGGGTGAGAGGGTGAGAGGGTGAGAGGGTGAGAGGGTGAGAGGGTGAGAGGGTGAGAGGGTGAGAGGGTGACAGGGTGACAGGGAGTACAGTATGGTTCAGCACTGGATCATCCTTCTATCTTCGGCCCGTAAACCAGAAACACATGGCCTACGGACTGTTGAAGGGAAAGCGCGGCGTGATCAGCGGTGCCCTGAACGAGCAAAGCATCGCCTGGAAAGTGGCCGCCCTGGCGCATGAGGAAGGGGCGCGCTTCGTGCTCACCAACGCACCGGTGGCCATGCGCATGGGGGAGCTGGACAAACTCTCCGGCAGTACCGGTGCCGCCGTGGTGCCCGCCGATGCCACCAAAGATGAAGACCTGGAGAAACTCTTCGCAGCGGCCAAGGAACAGCTTGGCGGCCCGGTGGATTTCGTGCTGCACAGCATCGGCATGAGCCCCAACGTGCGCAAGGGCAAAACCTACAACGACCTCAACTACGAGTGGTACAAGCAAACACTGGACATCAGCGCGATGAGCTTCCACCGCATGATCCAGGCCGCCGTAAAGCAGGATGCCCTTGCTGAAGGCGGCTCCATTGTGGCCCTGAGCTACGTGGCCGCCCAGCGCGTGTTCCCCGGCTACGGCGACATGGCCGATGCCAAGGCCCTGCTGGAAAGCATCGGGCGTTCATGGGGCTACCACTTGGGCATCTCCAAAAAGATCCGCGTAAACACCGTGAGCCAAAGCCCCAGCATGACCACCGCTGGCAGCGGCATCAAAGGCTTCACCGGCCTGTTTGACTTCGCCGAGGCCATGAGCCCGCTGGGCAATGCACCCACCGAGGACTGCGCACGCTACGTCATCTCGATCTTCAGCGACCTTACCCGCTACGTCACCATGCAGAACCTCTACCACGACGGCGGGTTCAGCAGTACCGGGGCCACGCCGGGCGTAGTGGACAAGTTTGAGCGCGGCTGAGGCACCGTGATCGCGGCCTGCCATTTGCTTGCATCGCCACGGGCGGTGCGTTGCCTTAAATTGGCGCGCCCCACCATGGCACCCCGCTCTCCCATGCTCCGAATTCTGCCCCGGTTCCTTCCGTGCCTCTGCTTCCTGATCGGCATTTCCGCTTTCGCACAGGACGGCAAATCCTTCGTAAAGGAGGCCGAGAAATTGCAGAAAAACGGCCAGCTGAAGGAAGCGTTGGAGCAGTATGGCTTCGCCATCCGCGTGGATTCCAACTATGCAAAGGCATTGCTGGGAAGGGCAGCGCTGTACCAGCAGATGGACAGCATGGCCGCGCGCATGGCGGACATGGAGCACGTGGCCCGCATCACCCCGCGCGACGCAGCCAACCTGACCCAGACCGCCAACGCCTGCTTAGATGCAAAAAGCCCTGCCAAGGCCGTGCACTATGCCGACAAAGCCTTGGCGGTCTCGGCCAAGAACATGGAGGCATTGCAAGCCAAAGTGCGGGCCTGCTTAGCCATGAAGGACGTGCCGGGGGCCGTGGCCGCGGCCGACGCCGCGCTCTCCCTGAAGGCCACCACCGACACCTATTACCTCCATGCCTTGGCCCGCATGGCCTCCGGCGACTACACCACGGCCGATGCCGACCTGGACAAAGTGCTGGAATGGAACCCGCTTTACGAGGCCGCCTACGTGGCTTCCGGAGAGGCGCAACTGAAGCTGCATGAAACCTATCGGGGCACCTCCATGCAGATGCGCGCATTGGAAAAAGCAATCGACCGCTGCACCGCCGGGCTTCAGCTCAACCCCTCCAGCACGGAACTGCTCATTGTGCGCAGCAAGGCCTACGCCAAGCAGAAGGAGTTCGCCAAGGCCATCGACGACGTGAGCAAATGCGTGGCCCTGGGCCGCGAGGACAGCGTGGTGTACTACCAGCGGGCGCTGTACTACCACGGCTTCGGCCAGGAGCAGAACGCAGTGAACGACCTGAACAAGCTCCTGCTGCAATATCCGGACAACGTGGGCTTCCTGCTGCTGCGGGCCGAATGCCGCGAGGCCAACCTGGACCTGGACGGCGCCGCCAACGACCTTGCCCTTGCCGAAAAGGGCATGAAGGGAAATCCCGCATACAGCGCGGCACAGCTCAAGGCCATCACCGAAGGCAAGGAACGCATCAAGGCGCGCGTGTTCGAGATGAACCGGGAGGCCGACCCACCTGTGATCACCGTGGTGGAACCGTTGCGGAAGGACAATGTGGTGCAGGTAAGCAGCGCACTGGCCAACGTGAAGGTGGCCGGGCACGTGCGCGACAAAAGCCTGATCAAGTCCATACTGGTGCAAGGCAAGGCTGCGGACTTTGACCCGGATGAGAAATCACCCGAGTTCAGGGCCAACGTGCCCCTGGCGGCCAATGCCAAGGAAATTGATGTGATGGCCGAAGACGTCTACGGCAACCGTTCCACCATCACGCTGAAGGTGGAGCGTACCGAGTCCACGCCGCCGGCGCTTGCCGTCACCAACCCGTCCATGTCCGCAGACCGCGTGGCCGTGCTGCCCGCCGGCAAGGACCAGATCTTCGTGGAAGGCCATGCCAGCGACCCCAGCGGCATCCGCTCCGTAATGGTGGACGGCATGTTCGCCAGCTTCATCCCGGACACCACCGCCACCGACTTCAGCATCAAGCTGGACGTGGCCGGCAAGGACCACTTCACCGTGCGCGCCGAAGACCAGTACGGCAACGTGGCGGAAACCGCCTACATGGTGCAGCACGCCGCCCCGGTCCAGGCCGCGGCGCCGGCGCCCAAGCCTGCGGCGGACAAGCCTGCTTCCGCCATGGGCACCGCGTGGATCGTGTACATCGAGAACAGCGACTACCGCAACATGCCGGCACTGCCCAACCTGGGCCAGGACAAAATGCACAAGGCTTTTGCCAAGTACCAGGCCCAGCGCACCATCGTGAAAAAGAACATGACCAAGACCCAATTGGAGCGGTTCTTCAACATTGAACTGCGCGACCTGGTGCGCAAAGGGGACGTGAACACCCTGCTGGTGTGGTACGAAGGGGCGGGGCGCAGCCAAGGGGGCAAAGCCTACTGGATCCCGGTGGACGGCAAAAGCGACGACATCTACACCTTCTACAACTACGGCCCGCTAAAGGGCCTGATGGAGAACTACAGCGAAAGCATCCGCACCACCCTGGTGGTGAGCGATGCCGCCGGAAACGACCCGAGTTTCTACGAGTTGACCCGGTGATCCACCAGCGTACATTGCGGGGCCATGAACCAACGATACCAGTGGCTTCTCCTTGCGGCCCTGTTGATGCTGGCGCCGTTTGGCGTCCGGGCACAGCGCTATTTTTTCGAGAACGTGGCCGTGCGCGACGGGCTGCCCGCCTCCAAGGTTTACGCCTTGTTGCAGGACAGTACCGGGCTGCTGTGGATCGGCACCGAATCCGGGCTGGCCAGCTATGATGGCTTGAAAGTGAAAGCCTACGGCACCGGCGACCACTTGGCGCCCAACGGAGCGCGCAGCATCTTTCAGGACAACCAACAGCGCCTGTGGGTGGGCCACTTGGGCGGAGGCATCAGCATGAGGGACGGAAACGGCTTTCACGTGGTGCAATTGAAAGGCATCAAATCCGAACGCGACATCACCGCCATTGCCCAGGACGGCCAAGGCGCCATCTGGCTGGCCACCTTCGGCGACGGAGCCTACCGCATCGCCGACATCCCCACGGATGGACCCGTAAAGGCCGAAAAATTCGCGGACGCCAACGGCATAGGCGAGCGGATCACCGGCATCACGCGCATGAACGACGGCAAATTGCTCTTCCTGGAAGCCCAGGGGGACATGAAGCTTTGGGATGCCGGGAAGTTTGTGCCGTACAAACCCCAAGGCATGCCCGCCCTGATGGGCATCACCACCGTATTCCAGGACAGCCGGGACAGACTATGGGTAGGCACGCAAAGCTCCGGTGCAGTATGCATCGACACCAAGGCCAACAAAGTATTGACCTATGACATTGCCACAGCCTTGCCCAGCAACTTCGTGCTCTGCTTCGGTGAGGATGAACAGGGCCGCGTGTGGGTAGGCACCTGGGATAACGGCCTGGCGCGGATCGAAGCCAACGGCATCCGCCGTTTCAATACCGGAAACGGCACGCACAGCCAGCGCATGCGCTGCATTGCCCGCGACCGCGAGGGCAACATGCTCATCGGCACCCACGATGCCGGCCTGGAGATCTACAAGGGCGATCGCTTCCGCTCCTTCACCGAAGACGACCACCTGGTGGATAAACAGGTGTGGGCCATCCTCTCCACCCAAGGCGGCCAGCTCTGGTTCGGCACCAACGGCGGCATCACCATCCTTACCCCGGAACCGAACGGGGCAGGCACCGTGCGCCACCTCACCATGCAAGGCGGCCAACTTACCAGCAACCATGTCAGGGCCCTGGTGGAGGATGCCCGCGGCCATGTGTGGATCGGTACGGAGGATGGCGGCCTCTTTGATTTCGACCCCAACACCTTCCGCCCCAGCAACAGCCTGGAAGTGGCCGGCAGCATCGCGGAAAACAAAGTAACGGCACTGGCCCTGGGCGGCAAGGGTGAACTCTGGGTGGGCACCATCAACGGACTGGTGCATTCCGTGGACGGCACCATTCCCACCGTGCTGCACGTGGCGGACGGTTTGACCGGCGAACACATCACCGCCTTGTACACAGATGCAAAAGGGGTGCTCTGGGTGGGCAGCTCCAATGCCGGCGTAAGCCGTGTGGAAGGAGGCAAGGCAACACCCCTGAATTTGGGCAGCGCTCCGTACAGCCCCACCTGCTTTGCCGAGGACGGGCAGGGGCGCCTGTGGGTGGGCACCGAAGGTCGGGGCATCCTGGTGCTGAAGGACGGCCAACAGGTGGCCTCCTATACCACGGACCAAGGCCTGATCAGCAACGCAGTCCGCTCCTTGATCACCGACGGGAACAAGCACGTATGGATCGGCACCAACCGGGGCTTGAACGAATGGCAGCCGGACAAGGACCGCTTCATCCGCTACTCCGCGCGCAGCGGATTCACCGGCATCGAGGCCAAGCCCAACAGCGCCATCCTCGCACCCAACGGCGACCTGTGGTTCGGCACCGCAAACGGCGCGGTGTGCGTGGGCCCGCCCAAGGACATGAACAGGGTGGTGCCGCCCACCGTGGCCATTCGCGGACTGAAGGTGAACCTGGAGGACCGCCCCGCCACTTCGGGCATCGACCTTGGGCACACCGAAAGCAACATCCGCGTGGAATACGGCAGCGTGAGCCTGAGCGATCCGGAAGCCGTGCGCTACCAATATTTCCTGGAAGGGCTGGACAACACCTGGCAGCCGTTGACGGAGGAAACCGATGTGCACTACCCCTCATTGCCTGCCGGGCATTACATCTTCAAGGTGAAGGCCGTGGGCAGTTCCGGCCTCTTCAGCCCGCACCCGGCGGAATTCCGGTTCACCATCCTTCCGCCTTGGTACAACAGCTGGTGGTTTTACACCATCTTGGCCGTGGTGCTGGGCGGCAGCGCCATCAGCTGGGTGAAGCTGCGCGAACGCCAGCTGAAGCTGCGCAACCAGGTATTGGAGCGGAAAGTGGAGGAGCGCACCGCCGAAGTGCGTGCCCAAAGCAATGAGATCGCCGGCCAAAAGGTGCGCATCGAGGAACTGCTGCTCAACATCCTGCCCAAGGCCGTGAGCGATGAATTGCGGGACACCGGCAAGGCCACCGCCAAACGCTTTGACCACGTTACGGTGATGTTCACCGACATGAAGGGCTTCACCACGATGGCGGAGAAGATGACGCCGGAACAGCTGGTGGCCGAACTGGACGACTGCTTCGTGCGCTTCGACCGCATCACCGCGCGTTACGGCATCGAAAAGATCAAGACCATCGGCGACAGCTACATGAGCGCCTGCGGTTTGCCCGGCCCGGTGAAGCACCACGCGCTGCGGGCGGTGATGGCCGCCATTGACGTGCGCGAGGAAATGCAGCGCTGGCATGCCGAACGGCAGGGCACCGACAAGGCGGCCTGGGTGCTGCGCATCGGCCTGCATTCAGGCCCCGTGGTGGCGGGCGTGGTGGGCAAGCGCAAGTTTGCCTACGACATTTGGGGCGACACCGTGAACACCGCCAGCCGCATGGAAAGCAGCGGTGCACCCGGCGAGGTGAACATCAGCGGCACCACCTTCGAACTGGTGAAGGACTTCTTTGACTGCGAGCACCGCGGCCAGGTGGAGGCCAAGAACAAGGGCAAGATCGACATGTACTTCGTGCGCCGGATCGCCCGGAAATACGCGGGCGATAGCCAAGGGCTGGTGCCCAACGAAGCCTTCATGGAGGCCGTGGGATTGACTGCGGAAGTGGAAAACTTGGCTTGACCGCGCGTTCACAGGCTCACAAAGCTCTTGCGCATGGGGCTGCGCTTGAACTTGTAGCTGATCTCGATGCTGAAATAGCTGAATGAATCGGGCAGGCCCGGATTGCCGCGGCGGCTGGTGAAGAGGCTCTCCTTGCCGTCCGTGCCCCAGCCGGTGGGATCGCTGATGTAGCGCGCCATGTACTGCTGCGTGCTGTCCGGATAGGCCTGGCCGATCTCCGCATAGGTAGCATAGCGGTCGCTCACCGCATCCAGCATGTCGGTGAAGAACATGTAGTAACTGAACTCCATGCCCACGGAAATTTCACGCGTCACCATGTAGCGCATGCCAAAGCCAATGGGAACACCCACGTGCCAAGGGCTGTTGGGCTTGCTCAGGGCATGGCCTTCCTTCCCGCCGCCGGTACCCTCGGTTACCCAACTGTACAGGTCGGTTTCATACGTGCCGTCCTGGCCGATCACTTCAGCACCTTCCGTTCCGCGCGGAGCGTTGCGGATGGTGCCGTCCGCCCAGGCGTAGTAGCGGTTGCTCAGGTCGGCCGCACCGTGGAACAGATCACCCTTCGGCCTGCCGTAGAAAAAGCCGAGGCCGATGTAGCTGAACGCAAAGAAGCGTTGCTCATACAGCGGTTGGAAAGGCTCCCGGTACATGTTCAGCACCAAATGCTGGCTGATGCCGAAGAGGTCATTCCGGAAGTTCAGGCCACGGTGGTAGTTGCGCAGTTCCACGCCCGATTTGCCGCCCGTGGGGGCAAGTTCGTTATAGCCCAAGCGGTGCCAGCTCAACCGTGTTTCCGTAGTGAGCGCCCGGGTGATGTAGCGCTTGGGGTTGTTCAGGTAGTCGCGGAAGGTGATGGACATGGCCGGCCGGATGCCGTTCCACTGCACGGCACCTGTGTAGTTGCCCAGGTCACCGCTGAAATGGTCGGCACCCATGGCCAGTCCGATCTCCAAATTGCGTTGGGCGTATACAACAGTTGTGGCACTGGAACAAAGGGCCAGCACTGCCGGAAGTACAAAGCTTCTCATGGGCAGGGGGGGGTTGGGGGCACTGACGAAGGTACAATGCAAAGACGGCAAGGGGCCTTTGCGGTTGCTTGCGGCTTTTCAACCGCGTTCCCCGAAGATGGCCGTGCCGATGCGCACCAGGGTGCTGCCCGCTTCCACCGCTTCCTTCAGGTCCGCGGTCATGCCCATGGATAGTTCCGTGAAAAGCCCACCATCCACCGCCCCGGATTGCAATACTTCACGGTGCAGCGCCGCCAAGCCGTCAAATTCCCGCCTTACTTGTGCATGGTCGCCCGTATTGGTGGCCATGCCCATCAGGCCGCGAAATCGGAGGGTGGGCCAGCGTGAAGCCAACGGGCCGAAGGCCACAAGCGCCCTCAGCTCATCTGGCGTGAAACCTTGCTTCGTTTCCTCTGTGGCAATGTGTACCTGCAGCAATACGCCCGGCGTTCGGCCTGCCTTGGCTGCACGCTTCTCCAGTTCATCCAGCAAGGCTGCACGGTCCACGCTGTGCACCAGGTGGATGAACGGAAACAAGTATTTCACCTTGTTGGCCTGCAAACTGCCAATGAAGTGCCATTCGATGTCAGCGGGGAGAAGCGGCTGTTTATCACGAAATTCCTGCGGGTAATTCTCTCCAAATGCCCGGTGGCCCAGGTCGTACAAGGCTTTGATCTCCGCCACGGTGCGTTTCTTGCTCACGGCCACCAGCTTCACCCCGGCGGGGATCTGTGCTTTTACTTGCCGGTATCGCTCGGCGAGCAGTTCCAGGTCCATCAGTGGTCGTCCAAGGAGTATATGGTGAGCCCGCTGCGCAACTTAGGCTCGATCCACGTGCTCTTTGGGGGCATGCTGACGTGGTGGTCAGCCACGGTGCGCAGTTCCGCGAAGCTAACAGCCTGCAGGTGGAAGGCTACATCGGCAAGGCCATTGTCCACACTGTGTTCCAACGCATCGGTGCCTTGTGTGCCGGGCACGAAGCGCACGCGCTGATCGGTGCGCAGGTCCGCGATGCCCAGTACCGGTGTGAGCACGGAACTGCTCAACCGCGCGGCATCCAATTGTTCCGCCGGCTGGTCGGTGCTTTGGTCGGGGAATTCAAAGCCGTGCCAGCCACTGCGGGTATACAGCTCCACGGTTCCTTTTTCCGGTATGCCGGGCCCGTCCGGCAGGGGCCAAAGGCGGCCCGATGCGCGAAGCCGGTCCAGGAAACTTGTTTCGTCCAGGCCGTTCAACCCTTTCACCGTGCGGTCGAAGTTGAAGATGTGCAATTGGCCCTCGGGCACCATGTAGGCCAGGAAGGCCGACTTCGGGCTGCCGGGCGCGGCCGCGCATTGTTCGGCCAGCCGCGCACTGCTGGCGCAGCGGTGGTGCCCATCGGCGATGTACATCGCCTCCATGTCGCGGAAGCAGGCGGCAAAGCGGCCCAGCTCGTCCGGATGGTCCACGCGCCAAAACCGGTGGCGCACTTGGTCGGTGGTGCAGAAGTCGAAGAGGGTGGGGTGCATGGTGATGGCGTCCAGGCCAACCTCGAAAGCCTTGGAGCGCGGCACCGCGAGCAGCACGGGTTCCGCATTGATCCCCGTGTGGTCCAAATACTCCTTGAACAGTTCCTCGCGGGCGGTGAGTGTTTGCTCGTGCACCTTGATCCGCCCTTCCCGGTAGTCGGCCACGTCCACGGCGCCAATGAGCCCGCGGGAGATGAAGCCGGGGCTGCTTTGCTCATAGATGTAAAACGCACGGGCAGCTTCCCGCACCAGGAATCCCTTGTCCACGAACTCCAGGAACTTCCGGTGCACCGCGTCAAAGTGCTCAGTCCGGGACATCCCCGCCCGGTCGTGGTCCGCGTGGATGATGTGGAGGAAGGAGTAGGGATTGCCGCGCAATTTCTCGCGTAGCTGCTCCTCGGAATAATTCAAGAAGGAGCGGGACCCCACTAGGGAAGCCGTGTGCGGCGCTGGGCGCCAGGCCCGGAACGGGCGCACGTGGATCATCCGCGCCCCACGGTCACTTCATCCCGCCAGGCGATCAGTTGTTCCGCCAGCTCCATGCCGATGCGGTCCTGCGCCTCCACCGTGGCCGCGCCGATGTGCGGGCTGAGGGACACGTTGGGTTGGCCAAGCAGTTCCGTGCTGGGCGTGGGTTCATTCATGAACACGTCCAGTCCGGCGCCCCGCACGGTGCCGTCCTTCAGTGCCGCGATCAGGGCCTTCTCCTCAATGGAACCGCCGCGTGCGGCGTTCACCACCACCATTCCCCGCTTCATCTTGGCGAATTCCGCAGCGCCCAGCACCGGGCTGTTGTCCGGGTTGGCGGGCACGTGCAGGGTAATGGCATCGCTCTTGGCCAGCAGTTCATCCAGCGGCACCATCTTCACACCCACGCGGCAGGTATCGCCGTTCAGGTCAATGTCCAAATGGTCCGCCACGGCGTGGTGGTCCGTGTAGACCACCTTCATGCCGGCCCCGATGGCGTAGCGGGCCACCCAGCGGCCAATGCGGCCAAAGCCGATCACCCCGAGCGTTTTGCCCCGCAGTTCCGTGCCGCTGCCGTAGGCCTTCTTCATTTCCTTGAAGGCGGTGGCACCCTCGGTGGGCATGCGCCGGTTGCTCTTGTACAGGTCGCGCATCAGGCTGAAAAGGTGCGCCATCACCAGTTCCGCAACGCTGCTGCTGCTGCTGGCCGGGGTGTTTACAACGCGCAAGCCCTTCTGCTTGGCGTACTGCACGTCGATGTTGTCCATGCCCACACCGCCGCGCCCGATCAGCTTCAGCTCGGGGCAGGCATCGATCAGCTCCTGCCGCGCCTTGGTGGCGCTGCGCACCAGCAGGGCCTCCACGTGCGCCGATTTCAGGAAGGCAGCCAACTGCTCCTGCGGCACGTGTTCCGTGGTTACCGTAAATCCTTCCTCCTTCAGCAATTGCACGGCTTCCTTGGAAATGCCGTCGTTCGCGTGTATGCGCATGGGATCAACCGTTCTTTTTTGCGAATTCCTCCATCACTTCCGTCAACGCCCTTACGCTTTCCAGGGGCAGTGCATTGTACATGCTGGCACGGTAGCCGCCCACGCTGCGGTGGCCGCGAATGCCGCTGATGCCGGCCTCCTTCCACATGGCATCAAAGGCGGGTTCCAGTGCGGCGTCCTTCAGCACGAAGGTGGCGTTCATTTCCGAGCGGTCCTCCTTGGCGGCCGTGCCTTGGAAGATGGGCAGCTTGTCCACCGTGGAATAGAGCAGCTCCGCCTTGGCGTTGTTGCGCTTTTGGATCTCCGGGATGCCCCCGATGCCTTTCAGCCATTGCAGCGTGAGCATGATCACGTACACCGGGAACACCGGCGGGGTGTTGTACATGCTCTCCTTGGCGGCGTGGTTGGCCAGGTCCATCATGGGGCTCAGCTCACGCCCGGTCTTGCCCAGGGCGGTGGGGTCGAACAGGTACATGGTGGCGCCCGCCGGGCCCATGTTCTTCTGTGCCCCGGCATAGATCATGGCGAAATCAGCCACGTTCACCGGGCGGCTGAAGATGTCGCTGCTCATGTCGGCGATCAAGGGCACGGGGCTCTTGGGGAACTGCTTGTACTGCGTGCCGAAAATGGTGTTGTTGCTGGTGAAGTGGAAGTAGTCCGCTTCCTTGGGCACCGCGAAGCCTTTGGGGATGTAGCTGAAGTTTTTGTCCTCGCTGCTGGCCACAGTGATGGCACCTCCGGCCAACTTGGCCTCCTTGATGGCGCGCTTGGCCCATTCGCCCGTGTGGCAGTAGGCGCCTTTTCCGCCCACCTTCATGTAGTTCTGGGGCACCAGGTGAAAGCCCATGCTGGCGCCGCCGCCCAGGAACACCACTTGGTAGTGGTCCGGTGCGCCAAGCAGTTCCTTCACCAGGGCGCGGGTCTTCTCCATCACTTCCACGAAAGGCTTGCCACGGTGGCTTACCTCCAGGATGCTCAGCCCGCTGCCGTCCCAATCCAGCACGGCCTGCGCGGCCTTCTGAAAAACCTCCTGCGGAAGCACGCAAGGGCCTGCACTGAAGTTGTGGACTTTCACTGAAGTGGTAGTGGCCATGGCGGGTTGCGGATTTTGCGGCGGCAAAGGTAGCCATCGTTGCCGGGGTATGGAAGGAAGGTGGCAGGGCAAACGCATCTAAACTTCAGCATGATGGAGTTCCATCGTGCGGTAAAGTGCCCGTATCGAACATCATTGAATGGCCTTCGGCTCCTCGGATGCGGTGCATCCTGCTGAGCGAAGCCGAAGCGGGAGTGCCGCTACGCTTATGCCCAGGCCAGACGCTCTTATTGGTCATCGTATTTGTTCACTTTGGCCTGAGCGGAGCCGAAGGTCCTTCACAATTCCTGGAATGAGCGCCAGGTACGATGCACCAACATCCACTATTTGGATCCGTTTGCCTTGAGGAATGTGGCCCCGATCGGTGTGATGTGGAAGAATCCATCGCCACATTTCCCGTTGGTAGCGACCTTTGCGCCCCACATGCGCATCGGTATTGTTTGCTATCCCACTTTCGGGGGATCGGGCGTAGTGGCCACGGAACTGGGCCTGGCCTTGGCAGGGGAAGGGCACGTGGTGCACTTCATCACCTACGACCGCCCCGTGCGGCTGGACCCGCGCATCGCCAACGTGTTCTACCACGAGGTGCGCGTAAGCGACTACCCGCTCTTCGACTACCAGCCCTACGAGCTGGTGCTCACCAGCAAACTGGTGGACGTGGTGATGCACGAGCGCCTGGACCTGTTGCACGTGCACTATGCCATTCCGCACGCCTCAGCCGCATGGATGGCCCAGCAGATCCTGCAGGCGAAAGGCATCCGGATCCCGTTCATCACCACGTTGCACGGCACGGACATCACCTTGGTGGGGCGCGACCCCAGCTTCGAGCCGGTGATCACCTTCGCCATGGAGCACAGCACCGCGGTTACTGCGGTTTCCGAAAGCCTGCGCAAGGACACCTACGAGCATTTCCCCGTACACCGGGAGATCCAGGTGATCCCCAACTTCATCCGCATGGACCGCTATGCCAGCGCGGCAAACCCGCAGTTGCGGGAACGCTTTGCGCCCCGAGGCGAAAAGCTGCTGGTCCATGTAAGCAACTTCCGCCCGGTGAAGCGCGTGATGGACGTGCTGAAGGTATTCACCGCCGTGCGCGAACAAATGCCTGCGCGCCTGTTGCTGATCGGTGACGGACCGGACCGCCATGCGGCCGAGACGTACTGCCGGGCAAACGGCACCTGCAACGATGTGCTCTTCCTCGGCAAGATGACCGATCCGGAGGCGGTGGTGGCCAGCTGCGACCTCTTCCTTTTGACCAGCGAAACCGAGAGCTTCGGCTTGGCGGCACTGGAGGCCATGGCCTGCGGGGTGCCCGTGGTGAGCACCAACACGGGCGGCACGCCGGAAGTGGTGGAAAACGGCGTTGCGGGCTTGATGAACCCGGTGGGCGATGTGGAGGCCATGACGCGCAACGCCTTGACGATCCTGGGCAGCCCGGCAAGCCTGGCCAACTTCCGGGAAGGTGCGCGGCGGAGCGCTTCACGTTTTGATATTGCCCGGGTGTTGCCGCGCTATGAGGCGCTCTACGCTGAAGTGGTGGAACAAGTGAAAGTGGATGGAATTCATCAGTGAACGCGCAAGCATTGAGCGGCAGGGCAACAGCGCAAGCTTCGTGATCAGTGCGCGGCTGCCGAAAAAGCAGCTGGTGCTGTTGGTCCTTTGGCTTTCCGTATGGACCCTTTGCGGGCTGGCCTTTGTGTACGAGGCATCCGTGAACCGCTCGCCGGAGCTGCGCATGCCGCTGTGGGTGATGCTGGCCTTCTGGGCCTATTTCGAGCTGCGCATCCTGCGCGTGCTGCTGTGGCGCACCAAAGGATTTGAGATTTGGCGCGCCATGGAAGGGGAACTCGTCATCAAGAACAGCCTCTTCGGCTACGGGAAGGCCAGCCGTTACTTTATTGCCAACATCCAGCGCCTGGGCCTGCTGAACATGGACAAGACCAGCTGGAAATGGCAGATGAGCGATTCCTTTTGGACGCGCGGGGCGGAGCAGCTCGGCTTTGAGTACCAAGGGCGCAAAGTGGCGTTTGGGCGGGGCCTTTCGGAGCAGGAAGCCGGCAGGTTGGTACACCTGCTTGCGCAGGAACTGAAGCGCGAGCGCAAGGCCGCTCAGTGACCGGTGATCCGGAAAGCGTTCCCGGAGATCCGTGCCGTGGGCATGCCATCGATGGTTTCATTGGCCACCATGGCCTTTGCGGTGCGTGAGCCTAAGGCTTGGTCAATGCGGTTTACCGCGCCGGCTGGCACGCCCGCACGTTGAAGCTGCTCCAGGAGAGGTCCCCGCTGCCTCGCGGCAATGGCCGGAGCAAGTGCCTCCGCCAAGGCCTTCCGGTGCGCCACCCGGCGGGCATTCACGGCAAAGCGTTCATCACCGGGCAACTGGCCAAGCTCCAGCAGGGCGCACAGGGCGGCAAACTGTTTGTCGCTGCCCACCGCCAGCACGATCCGGCCCCCATCGGCACAGGCAAACAGCTCGCCGTAGGGAGCGATGTTCGGGTGCAGCGTGCCCATGGGCGCGGCTACGTGCCCGGCCATCAGCCAGTTGGTGGCCTGGTTCACCAGGCCGGTGAGCGCGGCCTCCTCCAGTGAAACTTCCACGTAGGCGCCTTCACCGGATCTCATCCTCCGCATCAGCGCCAGCAGCAGGCCTTCCTTCAACTGGTGCGCGGCCAGCACATCGATCATGGCCACCGGCATCTTGGCCAAGTGTGCCTGGTCCGAGCCGCACATCCCGATGTAGCCCGTCTCAGCCTGAAGCACCACATCGTAAGCGGGCCGTGCGGGATCATCGGCGTAGCCTCGGATGTGGCCATGTACCAGGCGCGGGTTCAATTGGCGCAGCCGTTCGCGCCCCAAGCCGAGCTTGGCCGCGTCCTTGTCCAGATGGTTGCTGATGAGTACGTCGGCTTCCGTAACGAGCGCGTCGAACGCAGGGCGGGCCGCATGGTCTGCAAGGTCCATGTAGCAGTGCTCCTTGCCGTAGTTCACACTGCTGAAATACGCACTGACCGGTGAGGTTGGATCTTCCGACGGCAGTTTCCACTTGCGCGTCACGTCGCCGCCGCTGCGCGGGTTCTCGATCTTCACCACCCGCGCGCCCAGCTCCGCGAAGAACATGCCTACGGCCGGGCCGGCAAGAACGCTGGCTGTTTCCACGACAAGCAGTTCCTGGAACATGAGGCGAAAGTAGGGGGGCTTGGTTTGGTTTGCCAGCAAGCAAAAGGCCCCGGAGCTCGATTCGGGGCCTCTGTTCCTTGGAATGTACAAGGGTTCTTTGCCTGCTACTTCACCGGATACTTCGGCGTCACCCCGATGTTCTTGAAGAAGAAGGCCCACTTGTCGGCCTGCTCGTCGATAATCTTGCTGGTGGGCTTGCCTGCGCCGTGGCCGGCGTTGGTCTCGATGCGGATCAGCACGGGTGCATCGCCTTGCTGCGTCGGTTGCAGGGTGCTGATGAACTTGAAGCTGTGCGCAGGCACCACGCGGTCGTCGTGGTCCGCCGTCATCACCAACGTGGCCGGATAACTGGCGGGCTTGATGTTGTGCAGGGGCGAATACTTGTAGAGGTACTCAAATTCCTCCTTGCTGTTGTCGGCACTGCCATACTCGGGCACCCAGCCGAAACCGGCGGTGAACTTTTGGAACCGCAGCATGTCCATCACGCCCACTTCGGGGAAGGCCACGGCACAGATGCCGGGGTGCTGGGTGATGGTGGCGCCGATGAGCAGCCCGCCATTGCTGCCGCCCTCAATGGCCAAGTGGGCGCGGTCGGTCCACTTCTGCGCCACTAAGTAGTCTGCTGCCGCAGCGAAGTCGTCGAACACATTCTGCTTCTTTTCCTTCATGCCGGCCTTGTGCCATTCCTCGCCGTACTCGCCGCCGCCGCGCAGGTTGGCCATGGCGAACACGCCTCCTTGCTCAAGCAGGATCATGCGGCTGGTGCTGAAGCTGGGCGTAAGGCTGATGTTGAACCCGCCATAGGCATACAGCAGAGCAGGGTTGTTGCCGGTCTTGCCCACGCCTTTCTTGTGGACGATGAACATGGGCACCTTGGTGCCGTCCTTGCTGGTGTAGAAGTCCTGCTCGGTCTG